>DATCQX010000250.1:0-22982 GCA_036569285.1 Streptomyces sp. | reverse complement strand
GGCTGGAGCACGGGCGCGGTCGCGCGCGTCGCCGCCTGGGCGGCCCGCGTCCATCCGGGCGCTGTCGTCGCGACCGTCTTCCCCGACGGCCCCCACCGCTACCTGAACTCGGTCTTCGACGACGACTTCGCCGCCGCGCACGGCCTCTGCCTCGCCACGGCCGCCACCCGCCCCGTCGAGATCCCGCACCCCACCGCCGCCGAGGCCACCGGCTGGGCCCGCTGCACCCGCGTCACCGATCCACTGCTCGACCCCCCGGAAAGGACCCTGTGAAGGCCACCCTGCGCACCGAACGCCTCGACCTCACCGAGCCGCTGCGCATCTCCCGCTCCACCATGTCGACGCGTGACGCCGTCCGGCTGACCGTCGAGGACACCGACGGCGTACGCGGCCACGGCGAGGCCGTCACCAGCGTGTACTACGGCCTCGACACCGACACGCTCGTCCGGCACCTGTCGGCCGTCGACCTGACCCGCTACCCCAACCCCGAAACAGCCCTGGACGACGACGAGTTGACCGGCGCCGGCACGCCCCCGGCCGTCACGGCGGCCGTCGAGTCGGCACTCCTCGACCTCGTCGGCAAGCGCGCCGGACGGCCCGCGCACGCCGTGCTGGGCTTCCCCGAGCCGCCGGTCGCCGCGACCGCCCGCACGATCGGCATCGTCCCGCTGGACCAAGCCGCCACCGAGGCAAGGAAGTTGGCCGCGAGCGGCTTCGCCGTCATCAAGGTCAAGGCCGGTGTCGCCGACGACGTCCTGGAACGCGTCCGCGTGATCCGGGACGCGGCGCCCGGGGCACGGCTCCTGCTCGACCCCAACGGGGCCTGGAGCGTCGCCGATTCACTCCGGCTGCTGCCCCGGCTCGCCGAACTCGGCGTCGAGGCGGTGGAACAGCCGCTCGCGCCCGGCGACCCGGAGGCGCTGGCGGCGCTCGCGGCCGAGTCACCGGTTCCGGTCATCGCCGACGAGGACGCCGTGCGGATCGAGGACGTCCGGCGGCTGGCCGGACGGGTGCAGGGAGTGAACGTCAAGCTCGCGAAGTGCGGGGGTGTGCGGAGCGCGCTGCGGATCGCGGAGTTGGTCGAAGGGAGCGGGACGTCGCTGATGCTGGGGTGCCTGACGGCGAGCAGCCTCGGGATCGCGCCCGCCGTGCATCTCGTGGGCCGGGCGCGGTGGGTGGACCTGGACGGGCATCTGCTGCTGGCGCGGGATCCCTGGAGGGGGATCGGGGGCGAGGACGGGGTTGTGCGGGCAAGTGGGTTGCCCGGGCTGGGGGTTGTGCGTGCCGAGCCGCAGGCGACGTCCGCCACGTCCGTCCCTGTCGAGGAGGCCGCACGTGCGCACATGGCGTGAGATGCGGCAATTCCCGCTCGCCGTCCAGCTGTTGCTGGTCAACCAGTTCGGCGTCAACACCGGCTTCTACCTGCTGATCCCGTATCTCGCGACGCACCTCGGGGAGAACCTGGGGCTGTCGGCCGCCGTGGTCGGGGTGGTGCTCGGGGTGCGCAACCTCAGCCAGCAGGGGCTGTTCATCATCGGCGGCTCGGCGTCGGACCGGCTCGGGGCGCGCGGGGTGATCATCGCCGGGTGCGCGCTGCGGACCGTCGGGTTCGCGCTGTTCGCGCTCGGGGACAGCCTGCCGGTGCTGCTGGCCGCGTCGGTGCTGAGCGGGTTCGCGGGGGCGCTGTTCAACCCGGCGGTGCGAGCGTACGTCGCGCAGGAGTCGGGTGAGCGCAAGGCGGAGGCGTTCGCGCTGTTCAACGTGTTCGCGACGGCCGGGGCGCTGGTCGGTCCGCTGCTCGGGAGCGCGCTGCTGCTGGTGGACTTCCGGACGTCGGCGCTGACGGCCGCCGCGATCTTCGCGGCCCTCACGGTCGCCCAGGCGCTGGTGCTGCCCGCGCGGGAGGTCGCCCCCAGCAAGGGCACGGTCCTCGGGGACTGGCGTGAGGTGCTGGGCCAACGCGCTTTCCTGGCCTTCGCGTTGGCGATGGTCGGCATGTTCACCCTGGAGAACCAGCTCTACCTGCTGCTGCCCGACGGGGCCCGCCGGGCGACCGGCTGGGACGGGGCGGCGGGGATCGTGTTCCTCGTCGGCACGCTCGCCAACCTGGCGCTGCAACTGCGGATCACGTCCGCCCTCAAGGAGCGTGGGAACAGGGCGCGTTGGATCGCTGTGGGGCTCGGTGTGATGGCCGTCGGGTTCCTGCCGCCGGCCGTCGTCGCGGGCGTCACCGAAGGGCCGGTCGCGCTGAGGGTGCTGCCGGTGCTCGCGGGGACACTGCTGCTGTACCTCGGGGTGATGGTCGCCCAGCCGTTCGTCATGGAGCTGATCCCCCGGTTCGGCAGGCCCGAGTTGACGGGGACGTACTTCGGGATCTTCTACGTCGTGTCGGGCATCGCGGCGGCCGTCGGCAACGCGGTCGTCGGGTGGGCGATGGACGCCGGGGAGCGCGGGGACGCGGCCTGGCTGCCGTGGGTGTGCTGCGCCGGTTTCGGGCTGCTGTCGGCGGCGGGGGTGGCGTGGCTGCACCGGCTGGGGTCGCTGCCGTCCGAGTCACGGGCCGCGGCCACGGCGGGGGTGTGACCTCATGGCGATCTCACGGGAGGGCGATCCCATGCCTGCCTCCTTGAACAATCTCCTCACGGACAACCCCGCGTTGTACGAGGCCCGTTTCCCCGACGCCGAACGGCTCGCCGGGCGCTGGGCCGAGGACTGCCTGCGCCGCCACGGCGCCGGGCCGCGTGTCCTGGACCTGGGCTGCGGCACCGGGCGCGATGCCGCGTACCTGCACGGCGTGGGCCGTACGGTCACCGGTGCCGACCTGTCCCGGGCGATGCTGGCGCACGCGCGAGCCGTCCATCCCGGTCCGTCGTACGTCGAGGCCGATCTGCACGGATTCGACCTGGGGCGGGGCGAGTTCGACGCCGTCCTGTGTCTGGACAGCGCGCTGTTGTACTGCCACACCGACGACCAGCTCGACGGCTGTCTGGCGTCGGTGCGGCGGGCGCTCGCCCCGGGCGGGCTGTTCGTCGCGGAGATGCGCAACGGCGCGTATTTCCTGGGCCGCACGGACCTGTTGGACGCGCCGGCCGTCAACTCCTTCGTCTGGGAAGGGGTTTCCTACCGGTCGACGACCACGCTCCGCGTGGACCGCACGGCGCAGCTCCTGCGCCGGACACGGGTCTGGGCCGCCGAGGGCGACCTGGTCGAACAGCGGTCCGCGTGGCGGCTGCTGTTCCCGCTGGAGCTGCGGCACCGGCTGGCCGGGCACGGCTTCGAGGTGCTCGAACTGCACGACGGGCCGGGCCCCCGTACCGAACCTCCTTGGCGGGAGGGCCTGTTGCCGGGTGAATCGGCGGACGCCGACCGGCTGCACGTGATCGCCCGTCTCACCACTTCTTCTTGAGGACTGAACACACTTGGGGACTGAACAGATGCACGACTCTCTGGGCCGCAGGGGATTCCTCGCGGTGGGCGCCGCCTCACTCGGCGCGCTGGCGCTGAGCGGGTGCGGCGGGGACGACGGGGACGGCACGTCCGGTACCGGCGGCGGGGGTGCGCCCAGGAAGGGCGGCCGGCTGCGGGCCGCGTTCGCGGGTGGCGGGGCGAGCGAGAGCCTGGACCCGCATCTCGCGAACCTCTTCGGTGACGCCGCCCGCGCCAAGGCGCAGTACGACAAGCTCGCCGACTACGGCGCCGACCTGTCCGCCGAGCCCCGGCTCGCGGCGAAGTGGGAGCCGAACAAGACCCTGGACCGCTGGCAAGTGACCCTGCGCGAGGCCGAGTTCCACGACGGACGGCCGGTCACCGCGCAGGACGTCCTCTACAGCTACCGCCGGATCACCGACCCGGCGAAGGCGTTCCGCGCCAAGGCGTCCCTGGAGCCCATCGATCTCACGGCGAGCCGGGCGACGGGGGCGCGGACGATCGAGTTCGTGCTGAAGCGGCCGACCGCCGAATTCCCCAACGTGCTGGCCGCGTTCGGGGCGTACATCGTGCCCGACAAGGCGACCGACTTCGACAAGAAGCCCGTCGGGTCGGGGCCGTTCAGGTTCGTGTCGTTCGCGCCGGGGCGTTCGGCGGTCTTCCGGCGCAACGACGCGTACTGGGACGGCGCCCCGCACCTCGACGAGCTGGAGTTCGTCGTCGCGAACGAGGAATCGGCGCGTGTGAACGCCCTGTTGGGCGGTCAGATCGAGTACGCTCACGAGCTGAATCCGACGACCGCCCGCGCGCACGAGGGGCGCGGGCAGATCGAGATCGTGCGGCTGCGGGGCAGCGCGATGCAGGGGTTCGCGATGAAGACGGACCGGCCGCCGTTCGACGACCCCCGGGTCCGGCAGGCGTTCTTCCTCATCGCCGACCGGCAGGAACTCGTGAACGGGGCCCTGTCGGGCGCGGGGGTCGTCGGCAACGACCTGTTCGGCAAGGGGTACGAGTACTACGCGGCCGATCTCCCGCAGCGCGCCCAGGACTTGGCGAAGGCGCGGGCGCTGCTGAAGGCGGCCGGGGCCTCGGATCTGAAGGTCACGCTGGACACCTCGGAGGTCGCCGCCGGGTTCACCGAGGCCGCCGGGATCTTCCGCGACCAGGCGAAGCAGGCCGGCGTCACGGTCGAGGTGCGCGTCGGCAGCAAGGACTCGTACTGGAGCGACATCCTCGACTCCGGTGTCCTCGCCTGCTACCGCTCGGGCGCGATGCCCATCGAGGCGCACATCTCGCAGCGGCTGCTGACCGGGTCGACGACCAACGCGACGCACTGGCGGCACAAGGACTTCGACGCGCTGTACCGGCAGGCGCAGTCGACGTCCGACCCGGTGGAGCGGGCCGCCCTGTACGGGCGGATGCAGCGGCGGCTGTACACCGAGGGCGGGTTCCTGGTGTGGGGGTTCGCGGACTGGATCATCGCAACGGGGCGCCAGGTCAAGGGTGTCGACGCCAAGGCGCCCGCCAACACGCTGGGGTGGGCGCGGTTCGACAAGGTGTGGCTCGCGTGACCTTTCTGGGTTCCTTCGTCGTCCGGCGGCTGTTGCTCGGCGTCGCGCAGACCGTGGCCGTGGTGCTGCTGGTCTTCGCGCTGGCCGAGGCGCTGCCGGGCGACGCGGCGGTCGCCCTCGCGGGTGATCAGCCCGATCCGGCGCGGATCGCGGCGATCCGGGAGGCGATGCACCTCGACGAGCCCGCCTGGGAACGGCTGTTGAGCTGGGCGGGCGGGCTGCTGCACGGGGATCTGGGCACGTCCCTGGTCTCCGGGCGGCCGGTCTCCCTGTACCTCTCCGAGGGGTTCGGGCCGACGCTGCTGCTCGCGGTGGCGACGCTGTCGCTGCTGGTCCCCGCCGGGTTCGGGCTCGGCGTACTGATGGCCCGTCACGAGGGCGGCCTTGTGGACCGGTTGGCGAGTGCGGTGACCCTCGGGGTGTACGCGGTACCGGAGTTCGCGCTCGGGGTGCTGCTTGTGACGGTGTTCGCGCTGCGGCTGGAGTGGCTGCCGCCGACGGCTGTCGGGTACGGCGCCGATCTGCTGGCGCATCCGGCGGTGTTGGTGCTTCCGGTCCTGGTTCTGCTGGCCCGGCCGGTGTGTTCGCTGTCCCGGCTGGTGCGGGCGGGGATGGTCGAGGCGCTGGCGTCGCCGTACGTGGCGCAGGCACGGCGGTACGGGGTGGCGGAGGTCCGGGTGCGGTATCTGCACGCGCTGCCGGGCGCGTTGGCGCCTGCGGTGCAGCAATTGGCCCGGACTGTCGACTGGTTGTTGTGCGGGGTCGTCGTCGTGGAGGCGCTGTTCGTGATTCCGGGGCTGGGGACGGTGCTGTTGAACGCGGTGTCCGAGCGGGATGTGCCGGTGGTGCAGGGGCTGGCGGTGGTGTTCGGGGTGGTGACGGTCGTGCTGAATCTGGGGGCGGATCTGGTGGCGCACCGGTTCGCGCCGCGTGGGGAGGTGGCGGCGTGAGGACAAGGTTCGCACTCGGGGTGACGCTTGTCGCCGTGCCCCTCGTGCTCGCCCTGTTCGGGCCGTTGTTCGCCGGTGATCCCGGGCCCCGGGGAACGTCGTTCACGCTCGGCGGCGGGCACTGGCTGGGTACCGACTTCGTGGGGCGGGACGTCGTCCGGCAGATCCTGTACGGGGGCCGGCCGGTGGTCGTGACGGCGCTCGCGGCGACCGCGCTGGCGTATCTCGTCGCGCTGCCCGTGGGGTTGTGCTGTGCGCTGACGCATCGGCGTTGGCTGGAGGAGGTGTTGCTGCGGCCGTTGGACGTCCTGCTGGCGGTGCCTTCGCTGTTGCTGATCCTGCTGGTCGCGGCGGTGTTCTCGCCGGGGCCGGTGGGGCTGGCGCTGCTGGTGGCGGCGGTGAACGTGCCGGACGCGGCGCGGATCGTCCGGGCGGCGGCCGGGGAGGCTGCGTCGCGTCCGGCCGTGGAGGCGCTGCGGATGCAGGGCGAGAGCTGGTGGCGGATCGCCGCCCTGCACGTCGCCCGGTCGGGCGTACGGACGTTGGCCGCCGACGCGGGGACCCGGCTGACCGGGGTGCTGTACCTCGTCGCGACGGCCGCGTTCCTCGGTGTCGGGGTCGAGCCGGACGCGGCGGACTGGGCGGTGATGGTGGACCGGAACCGGACGGGGCTGTTCGTGCAGCCGTGGGCGGTCGTCGTACCGGCGCTGCTGATCGTCGCGTTGACGACGGGGACGAATCTGCTGTTCGACGCGGCGTTGGGCCGCAGGAGGCCGGGCGGCACGAAGCCGGGCCGCAAGGAAGGGAAAGCGTTCACATGAGTGGTGCGGCCGAGCCTGTCGTCGCCGAACTCCGGGATCTGCGCGTGGAGATCGGCGGCAGGGCGATCGTCGACGGGGTGAGTCTGCGGGTGCCCGCCGGCCGGGTCACCGCGCTGGTCGGGGCGTCGGGCAGTGGGAAGACGACGACGGGGCTGGCGTTGCTGGGCGAGTTCCCGGCGGGTGCGGCCGTCACCGGGGTGGTCCGGGCGGCCGAGCGTGCCGGGTACGTCCCGCAGCATCCGGCGTCCGTCCTGAACCCGGCCCGGCGTGTGTCGGCGCTCCTCACGGACCTCGCCCGTACCCGGCCGCGCGCGGAGCGCCGGGGAGCGGTCCTCGGCGCTCTCTCCGACGCTCAACTCTCCGACCCGGAAGGGGTGTTGCGGCGTTTCCCGCACCAGCTCTCGGGCGGCCAGCAGCAGCGCGTCACCCTCGCGCAGGCCCTGCTCCTCGGTGCCCGGGTCGTCGTCGCGGACGAACCCACCACCGGGCAGGACGCGTTGACGAAGAGCCGCGTGGTCGACGAGCTGGCCGCGCTCGCGGCGCGCGGCATCGCCGTCGTCCTCCTCAGTCACGACCTCGACGTCGTCCGCGCCCTCGCCGACGAGGTCCACGTGATGCGCGCCGGCCGGATCGTCGAGTCGGGCACCGCCGACGCCGTCCGTCTCACTCCGCGTCATCCCTGGACCCGTGAACTCTTCGACGCCGCGCGCCCGTTGTCCGCTCCGGACACCACGCCGGGTGAACCGGTTCTGGACGTGCGCGACATGACGGCCCGTCATCGCCGCACTCCGGTCGTCCGTATCCCCCGGCTCACTCTCCACCGGGGCGAATGCCTTGCTGTGGTGGGCCGTTCGGGCAGCGGCAAGACGACTCTGGCCCGCGCTCTGGCCGGTCTGCACCGGGCCTACGACGGTGAGGTCACCCTCGACGGCACCGCTCTCCCCCGCAGCCTCCGCGACCGCACCCGCGCCCAACTCGCCGCTGTCCAGTACGTGTTCCAGGACGCGCGAGCGGCGTTCGACGAGCACCGCACGATCCTCGACCAGGTCTCCCGCACGGCGGTCCGTCTGCGCGGCCTGGACGAGAAGGCCGCGAAGGATGAAGCGCGGCACACCCTGGAGTCCCTGACTCTGACGGAACCCCTGTGGAACCAGCCTCCGGCGTCCCTGTCGGGCGGCGAACTCCAACGCGCCGCCCTGGCCCGCGCGTTGCTCGCCCACCCCCGAGTCCTCCTCTGCGACGAAATAACCTCCGCCCTGGACCCGGTCACCCGCCGCACCATCCTCGACACCCTCACCACCCTCCTCCGCACCCGCCCCGACCTCACCCTCGTCCTCATCACCCACGACCTCACGACAACCCCCCTCGCCCACCGCACCGCCGTCCTGGACGCGGGCGAGCTGATCGAATCGGGCCCGACACACCAGATCCTGACCCGCCCGGCCCACCCCTTCACAGCCGCCCTGACCCGGGCGACGGCACGGCCGCAGAGGACCTGAAGCCGGCCTGAGGTCAAGGCCGGTCTCTGCCCGCCCCCGCGAGGTCCCGTTCGAGGTCGTCCAGGGCTCGGCGTGCGGCGGTGATGCGGGCCAGGAGGAGTTCGTTGTCCTCAGACGACCCCGACTGCTCGCGCCGCGCAGGGGGTTCCGTGTCCGTCTGCTCCAGTGCCTCACGTTCCATGTCCCGTGCCTCGTCCAGTGATGTGATCACCACCCCGATCAGGACGTTGACCAGTACGAACGACGCCAGCAGGACGTAGGACGCGTAGTAGACGAGGCTCCACCGGGAGATCTCAAGGCCCGAGTGGACCGCGTCGCCGATCCCGTCCAGTGTCATGAGGAGGAACAGGGTGAGGACGGCGCGGCCGATCGAGCCGTAGTGCTGTGGGTCCTCACGGCTGAAGAACACCCAGCCGACCATGGCGTACACGTACAGCAGCAGGGCGCCGACCAGCAGGAAGCTCAGCGTGCCGGGGAGGCTGCGGACCACGGCGACCAGCATGACCCGCAGCTGCGGCAGGAACCGCGCGCTGCGCAGGACGCGGGCGAGGCGCAGGAGCCGCAGGATCGTGGTGTTCTCCCGGACGAGCGGCAGGAACGTCGTGACGATCACCACGAGGTCGAAGAGGTTCCAGGGGTCCTTGAAGAAGTCCCGGGGCCGGTCGGCGTGCGCGCCGAGCCGGATCAGGAGTTCGACGGTGAAGACGGCGAGACAGACGTGTTCGGCGAACCGGAGCCCGGTGTGCCAGCGCGAGACGAGTCCGGCGTACGTCTCCACCCCGAGGAGCGCCGCGTTGAGGAGGATCACCGCGAAGACGGTGAGGGCGAACCAGCGGGACTCCGCGACCGCGCGGCAGCGGTCGGCCAGTTCCTGACGGGCGGTCTTCCCCGGCGCCGCCGCGACGGCGCCCATGTCGGCGGCGTTCGCTTCGATCGCCCGGTCGTGCATGTGCGGCATCCTGCTGCCCTAGCTCCTTCATCACGCGTACGAGAAGGGCGCCCCCGGTCAACCCGCCCCGGACCAGGGCGGGTTGAGAGATCACCCGGGGATACTTCTACAGGACCGTAGAGTGCTCTCGCGTCAGCGGGCCGCCAACCTCTTGAGAAGATCCACGGGCGGGACGAAGAACAGTGTGCCGGTGACGGCCTCGGAGAAGTCGAGGATCGGGTCGGGTCCGGCGTCCTCCGTGCCGAGGAACATCCGGCGCAGCATGGTCTCGGGGACCTCGGGGTCACGCGCGTAGGCGATGAAGTACGTGCCGAACTCACCGTGTCCGGGCCGCCCGAACGGCAACGCGGCGCGCAGGATCCGCCGCTCCTCCCCGTCGGGTCCGGTCAGCGTGTTCACGTCGACGTGCGAACCGGGCCGCTCCAGCTCGATGTTGGTCGCCTTGGTCCGCCCGATCACGCCCTCCTGCTCCTCGGTGGACAGCTTCTCCCACGCCTCCACGTCGTGCAGGTACTTCTGGACGATCACGTACGACCCGCCCGCGAACCCGGGGTCCTCCGCGCCGACGTACGCGGTCTCGGCGGCGGTGAGGCCGACGGGGTTCTCCGTGCCATCGACGAAGCCGAGGAGGTTGCGGGCGTCGAAGTAGGCGAAGGCGTGCACCTCGTCCTGGAGGACTGTGACGTCGCGCAGCCGCTTCACGATCTCGGTGGCCAGCGCGAAGCAGAGGTCGGGGCGGGTGGCGCGGAGGTGGAACAGGAGGTCGCCGGGGGTGGCGACGGCTCGGTGCCGGGGGCCTTCGAGGGGGCGGAAGGGGTGCAGGGCGGCGGGGCGTTCCCCGGCGCCGCAGATCCGGTCCCAGCCGTCGGCGCCGATGCCCGCGACGCAGGTGAGCCGTCCTTCGGGGTGCCCGAAGCCGACCGACCTGACCAGTCCGGCGAGCCCGGCGAGCACGTCCCGGACCACGGACTCACCGCCGGGTTCGACGGTGAGGACCAGGAAGACGGCGGCGGAGGCCGGCGCCCCCGCCGCTCCCACGACGGGCTGTGCCCGCTCCCCATCCGGCCGGTGTTCCGAAGCAGACCAGGACGACGACATGACTCCCCTCCCTGCGGGCCCCTCACCGGGCCCGGTGACGTACGAAATGAACTGGTGTCCGTGCGCCGGACATCCTCGACCGGGCCGACCGCCCCCGTGACCATGCCCGGCGGTCCCCCTACCGAAGCACACCCGGAGCGACGGCTTCCACTCTCCGTCCTGACGCCTGCCTCGCCAACGGCGCCCACGGGTCGCACGGTTGTGCGGACGGCGCCCGCGCGGACCGTCCGTCCCTCACCCCTGCGAGTCCCAGTAGTCCCGGTCCGGCAGCACGACCCATCGGTCCGGTGTCCCGGTGAACGCCCGCGCGTCCTCGGGCCGCAGCCCGGCCCACGCGCAGGCGTAGGCCATCGGCTCATGCCCGTAGAGGTAGTTCACCAGCACGTCCTCAGGGCTGTCCCCCACGTCCGGTCCCCCACCGGGGTGCAGATCCCATGCCTCCAGCACCCCGTCCCTCGCGATGTCGCCCTGGTTCCCGCTCTTGGGGTTGGCGTACACCCCGTACCCGCGTGTCCCGACGGTCAGCCGCCTCAGCACGCCCGGCGTGCACGCGCTGTACCCCCAGGGCTGGGACACGACACAGCCGCCGGGCACAGTCGTCACCCCGATGATCAGCAGGCTCTCGTCCATGTCGAACTCGAACGGATCCGCCAGCAGTTCGGCAAGCGTCTCGGGGTCGACCTCCTCCGCCTCCAGCCGCCGCACGGCCTCGTCGGCATCGATCCCGGCGACACAGGCGACGCTCATCCCGTCGTAGTAGAACTCCCCCAGTGCCGACAGGAGCCGTGCTGCTTCGTCGGCCGTGCGCCGCTCCTGCTCGGTCAACCCGGGTTGGTCCTCGGGCCGTTCGAAGAGGTCCGGTGTCGGCCCCGCGAGGGAGAGCCGCCCTGGAGACCAGCCGCCGAGCTGAGGCAGCCAAGGGTCCGCCCCGGCGGCGGTGAGAATGCGGGCGTGCTCCACTCGGTGGTACAGAACCGCCTTCCACAGCGCAGTGACCCCGCTCTCCCGGGCGTCCACGTCAGTGACACGCCCGGCCAGCTCGGCGACGACTTCCGGTGAGCCGGAGACAATCGCGCGGTTCAGAAGCCGTCCGCCGCCCCACGCGTCGGGATCCGCGCCCGCGTCGAGCCGCGCGCGGACCTCCGCGTGATCCGTCCAGTCCCAGGCCCACCCCAGACCCTCCCAGTTCCCCCTGCTCATCCCCGCGCCCTTCCCTAGCCGATGACCACTGCCCCCACCTTCGCAGACGCCACTGACAACGCCCCCTACTCCCGCAGAAACCCGCCCACAACCTGCGAAAACCTCTCCCTCCCGTCCATCCACGGAAAGTGACCGCCCCTCTCCTGCACCACGACCTCCGCCCCCGGGAACACCCCCGCGACCTCCTTCACCACCCCCGGCGGAGCCACCACGTCCACCTCCCCCGCGATCACCAGCACCGGTGCCCCGAACCGTCCGAGTGCCGCACGCGTGCGTGCCGGTTCGTACGCGCCGTCGGCCCCGTACGCCCCCAGAATCACCGGATCCAGTGATTCGGCAGCGTGATGCGCGCGTGCCGCCGCGTCCCAGCGCCCGTACGAGAACGGCGTGACGGCCTCCCAGTCGCCCCCTTCGCCCGCGACGATCGCCTCAAGGGCCGCATAGGCCTCCGGGAACCAGGGTTCGCCCTGGCGCAGCCGGGCCGTGGCCAGCCGCAGTTCTCCGGGGACCGGCAGTCCGACGGCGCGTGTGCTGGGGGTGACGAGCACCAGGCGGTTCACACGTTCGCGGTGGCGCTCGGTGTACAGCGCGGCAAGGTTCGCGCCCGCGCAGTGAGCCAGGAGATTCATCCTTTCGAGACCCAGGTGGACGCGCAGCGCCTCGACGTCGTCGACCATGCGGTCGCAGCGGTAGGAGTCGGGGTCGGCGGGGGTGGCCGAGCGGCCGGTGCCTCTGGGGTCGAGGCGGATCAGGCGGTGGCGGGCGGTGAGGCCGCCGAGGTCACCCAGGTAGGCGGAGTCGGTGGGGCCGCCGGGGAGGCAGACGAGGGGGGTGCCGTCGCCGGTGGAGTGGAGGGCGAGCGGGGTGCCGTCGGGGGCGGGGAAAGCGTCGTACGTCATGCGGGTCTGTCCTTTCGGGGTGCCGTTTCCAGGGCACTCCCGGTGGTCGACCTCTGTCAGACGCGCCGGCCGGTGTCGGGGGTGAGTGCCCTGCCTGGTCCTGCGGTGATGGGTCCCACCTCCTCGGTCGACGCCTGCGCTGGTGCACGGCGGTGATGGTTCGCGCCGTGATGATGCACGGCTGCGGTGAGATTATCAGCCCCTCACGCTGCCGACCGCCTCGGCCGCCGAACCCGCGCCGACCGCCGGACGCACATCGCCCGTGGAGTCCCCGTCCGCCGCCCCATCCACCGCCCGAGCCCTCCGATACACACTCGGGCTCACCCCGTACACCCGCTTGAACGCGGCGCTGAACCCGAACGCGTCCGCGTACCCCACCTTCCGCGCGACCGCGCCGACCGTCTCCCGTGTCCCGGTGAGCCAGTCCGCCGCGAGGTTCATCCGCCAGGTCGTGAGGTAGGTCAGCGGCGGGGTCCCGACGAGCCGGACGAACCGGTCGGCGAGCGTCGTCCGGGACACCCCCGCCTCGGCGGCGAGCCCGACGAGCGTCCACGCGCGCTCGGGGGACGCGTGCATGACCCGCAGCACCGGCCCGACGACGTCGTCCCCGAGCGCCTGGAACCACCCCGGCGGCACGTTCCCGGGCAGGTCGAACCAGCCGCGCAGCGCGCACACGAGCAGCCAGTCCAGCAGCCGGTCCTGGACGACGCGTCCGGCGCCGTCGGCCGATCCGTCGAGGAAGTCGAGGAGGGGCGTGCACTCGTCGACGCCAGGCACCACCATGACCTCCGGCAGCACCCCGACGAGCCGTCTCCCGACGGCGCCCCGGACGTCGTGGACGCCGGTGAGCAGGGTGGTGCGGTCCCGGTCGGAACGCAGCCGTACGGTCTCGGGTCCACGGACGACGACGGTGTCGCCGGCGCGGACCGTCTCGCCCCGGTCGAGGTGGGCCGTGCCGCTCAACACCACGCACAGCGTGAGGGAGTTGCCGCCTCCCAGGGGGATCGACCAGGGCGGTGGGAGGTCGGTGCGGCGGAGTCCGGCCCCGTCGGCGCGCACCCCCTGCAACAGATCGTCGAACGGCTCCATGGGAACACCCTAAAGCCTGGACGATCAGGCAGTTCCCCCGGACGATCAGCCATGTCCCCCGGTTTGACGCCCCAGTTGACTGAGGGGCATGGCAACTGAAACACACACGATTCTGGTACTGGGCGCGACCGGAAAGGTGGGCCGGCAACTCGTCCCAGCACTGCGGGCGGCAGGGCGGCAGGTGAAGGCGGCGTCGCGGACGGGCGCGGTGCGGTTCGACTGGACCGAACAGGGCACCTGGGCGCAGGCGTTGGAGGGGGCCGACGCCGTCTATCTGCTCGCTCCGGAGGACCCCGCGCTCGCCGAACCCTTCGTGAAGCAGGCGGTGGACGCCGGTGTCCGCCGGTTCACGGCGCTCTCCGGACGGGGAGTGGACCGCGTCCCGTCCGACGTCTTCGTGGGAATGACCGCTGTGGAGAAGGCGGTTCAGGGGTCCGGGGTGGAGTGGACGGTGCTGCGGCCCAACAACTTCCACCAGAACTTCGACCACGACCCCTGGCAGGCTCCCTTGCTCGCCGGAGAACTCGCCCTGCCGGCCGGTGACGTCCCCGAACCCTTCGTGGACGTACGGGACATCGCGGAGGTGGCGGCCGTCCTGCTGACGTCGCAGAAGCACCAGGGAGAGGTGTACGAGATCTCGGGGGCGCGGGCGCTGACCTTCGCGGAGGCGGTCGCGGAGATGGCCCGCGCGGCCGAACGACCCATGATTTACAAGGAGTTGACGCCGGAGGAGTACTGTGCCGACTTGCTGGAGCAGGGCTGGCCGAAGGAGGTCGTGCACGATCTCGACGCCATGTTCGCGGTGATGCGGGCGGGTCACTCGGCCGCGCCCAGCGACACGGTGGCGCGGCTGCTGGGACGGGAGCCGGTCTCCTTCGCGGAGTACGCCGCGCGGGCGGCGGCCTCCGGGGCCTGGAGCTGACGGTCCGACAGCTGTGCCCGGCCGCGGCGGCGGCCGGGCACAGCGGGTTCCGCCCCTCCCAACTCCCGTTCACGGCCCTCCATTTGTGGAGACCCGTGAAGATTGAAAGTGGGACTTCCGCATAAGATCGGAGATCTCATGGAGAGGGACCAGGCGTGAGCGAACACAACGGCGCGGCGGCGTCAGGGAACGGGGACGGAACCCGGGGGTCCGCCCAGGACTCGGAGTACAGCTTCCTGCCCGAGCCCGGCGAGGAGTTGGGCCCGGAGGACGCCCCCGAGCACGACACCATGACGCTCCCCCGCATCGGCCCCGATCCGGACGAGAAGCCGCCCGCCAAGCGCAGCCGCATCGTCCTGGTCACCATCACGGCCGCGACCTTCGCCATAGCGACAGGCATCCTCGTCGGCGTCTCGATGTACCAGACGCCGTCCCGGGGCGACCACCTCCAGGACGACCTGCGGGAGGGCGTCCCGGACCAGGTCTCCTCCAGCGCGGCGCCGACGCCCGGCGGCTCCCCGAGCCCCTCCGCGTCCACGAGCCCGTCGTCGGCGTCGCCCTCGGCGTCGGAGTCCGCCAGTACCTCGCCGACGGCGTCCCCGTCGCCGTCCCCCACGGCGACCGCGACGGCCGCACCCACCTCCGCCCCTGCCCCCGCCCCCACTCAGGGCGGCGGTGACGGCGCGCCGAGCGTCCTGCGCCTCGGTGACACCGGCCCCCAGGTCAAGGAGCTCCAGCTCCGCCTGAAGCAGGTCGGCCGCTACGACGGCGAGGCGAACGGCGTCTACGACGAGAGCGTCCAAAGCGCCGTCCGCACCTACCAGTTCACCCGTCTCATCCTCTCGGACGACTCCGGCGTGTACGGCCCGGCGACCCGCGAGTCGCTGGAGTCCGAGACCCGCAAGCCCTAAGAGGCCTTCTTCAGATAGGCGTTGAGCCGTGCGATCGCCGACGGGTTGCGGGGGCTCTCGACGAGGTCGACGTAGTCGAGGACGAAGATCCGCTTGTTCCTGACGGCGGAGACGTTCTTCAACGGCGCGTAGGAGAGCAGGAATTGACGCTTCTGCTCGGCGCTGACGTCCCCGTAGTCGCAGATCACGATCACGTCCGGGTCGCGCGCGACGACGGTCTCCCAGCCGACGGTCGTCCAGGAGTCGTCGACGTCGTGCATGACGTTCTCGCCGCCGGCCGCGCTGATGATCTGGTCGGGCGCGGCGTACTTCCCGGAGGTGAACGGCGCGTCCTGGCCGCTGTCGTAGAGGAACACCTTGGGCCGCTTCGCGGGCGCCTCGGCCTCGGCTATCTCCTTCTTGAAGGAGGCGATGAGGGTGGCCGCGCGCTGCTGGACGCCGAAGAGTTCACCGAGGTTGGTGAGGTCGGTGTAGAGGGCGTCGAGGGGCGGCATGATGCCGCGCGAGGTGTCGGTGCGGCCGTTGCGGCAGGACTCGGTGAGGATGTAGGAGGGGACGCCGAGCTTGGCCAGGGCGTCGGGGGTGAAGCCGGCGTCCTCGCGGAAGCCGTAGTTCCAGCCGGCGAAGACGAGGTCGGCGCGGGCGTCGAGGACGTTCTCCTTGGTGAGCTGGTCCTTGGAGAGCCACTTGACCTTCTGGTAGCCGTCCTTCCACGGCACGCCGGTCAGGTCGCCCTTGTCGTCGGGCATCGCGAACCCGGCCATGCGGTCTTCGAGGCCGAGCGCGAACATCAGCTCGGTGATGCCGACGTCGTTGGTGACGACCCGCTCGGGGACATGGTCGAACGTGACTTTCTTGCCGCAGTTGGTGAGGGTGACCGGCTTCGCGGAGGGCGTCGTGGAGGCGGTCTTCTCCACGGAGGCTCCGCAGCCGGTGACGGTCAAGCAGAGGGCGACGGCGGCGAGTTGACGCAGGGAGGGCACGTGGGGGTCCTTACAGGCGGTCGAGGAGGAGTTGGACGGCGCCGGTGACGGGATGGCGCACGGGGTGGGCCCGGACGCCGAACACCTCGGCGAGCAAGGCCGGCTGGAGGACGTCCTCGGGGGTGCCGGAGGCCACGACGCGGCCCGCGTCGAGGACGTACAGCCGATCGCAGTACGCGGCGGCGAGGTTGAGGTCGTGGAGCGCGGCGAGGACGGTCAGCCCGGCGTCGCGGACGAGGGTCAGGACGTCCAACTGGTGGCTGATGTCGAGGTGGTTGGTGGGTTCGTCGAGGACCAGGACGCGCGGCTGCTGGGCCAACGCCCGGGCGATGAGGACGCGTTGGCGTTCGCCGCCGGACAGGGCGAGGAAGCCCCGGTCGGCGAGGTGGCCGACGCCGGTGGCCGCCATGGCCTCCGCGCAGATCCTCCGGTCCTCGGCGGCTCCGCGCCGCTCGTGCGGGAGGCGGCCCATCGCGACGACCTCGGTGACCGTGAAGTCGAACTCGGCGCCGGATTCCTGCGGGAGCGCGGCCAGCACCCGAGCCGCGGCGCGCGGGGGCATCGTCCGCAGGTCCTCCCCGTCGAGCCGCACCGCGCCCTCGTCGGGCCGCAGGGCCTGGTAGACGCACCTCAACAGGGTTGATTTCCCACTGCCGTTGGGGCCGACGAGGCCGACGACCGTGCCGGGTTCGGCGGTGAGCCGGATGTCGTCGAGGAGGCGGGTGCCGGGGACGGTGACGCTCACGCCGTCCAGGTCGAGCCGCATGCCGCTCACCACTTTCCGCCGAAGGCGTGGCCGCCGCGCCGCATCAGCAGCAGGAACGCGGGCACCCCCACCACGGCAGTGATCACGCCGACCGGGAGTTCGGCGGGGGCGACGAGGAGGCGGGACAGGACGTCCGCCCAGACGAGGAGGACGGCCCCGGCGAGCGGGGCGAGGACCAGGACCCGGCGGTGGTCGGCGCCGACGGTCATCCGCACGAGGTGCGGGACCATCAGCCCGACGAACCCGATCGCGCCGCTGACGGCGACGAGGGTGCCGGTGACGGCGGCCGTCACGACGAACAGCTCCCGCCGCAGCCGTCCGGGCCGCACACCGAGGGAGGACGCCGTCTCGTCGCCCATCGCGATCGCGTTGAGCGCCCCGGCGCGGCGGCGCAGCCACGCCCACCCGGCGGCGACGGTGACGGCGGCGATCGGCACCTGCGCCCACGTCGCCCCGCCGAGGCTGCCCAGCAGCCACATCATCGCCGAGCGGGCCGCCTCGCCCCGGCTGGCGCTGAACACCATGACGGTGGTGACCGCCTCGAAGCCGTACGCCAGCGCCGTCCCCGTCAGGATCAGGCGCAGCGGCGTGAGGCCGCGCGGGGTGCGGGCGACGGCGTAGACGAGGACCATCGCGGCCAGCGCCGAGAGGAACGCGGAGACGGACAGGGCCCAGACGCCGAGTGCGGCGAAGGCGCCCATGAGGATGACGGCGTTCGCGCCGACGGCCGCGCCGGAGGAGATGCCGAGGACGAACGGGTCGGCGAGGGCGTTGCGGACCATGGCCTGGACGGCGACGCCGACGGAGGAGAGTCCGGCGCCCGCGATCGCGCCGAGGACGACTCGGGGCAGGCGTATCTCCCAGACGATGGTGTAGTCGCCGGCGTCTCGTGCGGAAACGGTTCCGCCGGTCAGCCCTGCCCACAGGAGGCGCAGCGACTCCCCCACGCCGATGTCCGACGAGCCCAGGGCGACTCCGGCGAGCAGGGAGAGCAGCAGCAGGAGCGCGAGGGCAACTGTCAGCAGCGCGAGAGGAGTTCGGCGCACGGCGGTCCTTCGGGTGAGGCCGCCGGAAAACGTCGTGCGGGAAGGCACCTTGCGGGTCCCCTCTCGCAGTCCACGGCGAGCGGTCGTACGGGTCGCGTGCCGGCCGTGGGCGATCGGGCTCGCGCGGAAACGCTTCCGCACACACCGTCGCGGATCTCCACGCACACCGTTGCGGGTCAGCGCCGGACTCTCACCGGACTTCCCCCGCGGGAGGCGAAGGGAGCCTAACAAACGGTTTCACCGCGTTTGCAGGGGGTCCTGGAGGAAGGGGACGACGGAACATGGGCATCCGGCGCCGTCCGCGACGGCAACGCCCTGCGACACTGCCCCCGTCATCCCCGTCGACCCCGACCTGCACGCCTTCCTGGAATCCCTCGCCCCGGGCCACCGCCACCCCGTCTTCCCCGGCGTCGGCTTCATCACCTACCCCGACCTCTCCTGGTACCGCTTCGCCTCCTCCGAGGTCGTCACGGTCGGTGCCCCTGTCACCTGCGTCTTCCTCCACCACGACACCTGGAACTCCGAGGCCCGCCTCTCCCTCACCAGACCTTCGCCGCCACCGTCCCCCTCGGCACCCCCTTCCGAGCCCGCGTCACCAAGGCCGTCCCCTTCGGCGTCTTCGTCGCGTTGGCGAAGGGGGTCGAAGGGCTGCTGCGGGAGTCGGGGCCGAGGGAGGGCGAGATGGATCAGGGGCGACGGGTGAGTGTGCGGCGGGCGGACCGGTGAGCACGTCTCATCCCACGTCCCCGACCCGCACACTCACCTGCTCCCCCACCTCCCGGAACCCCAGCTTCTCCGCCACCCGTCGTGACGCGTCGTTCCCGGCCCGCCACTGGGGCAGGAGGCCCGCCTCAAGGGCGTGGTGGACGGCGGCGGAGGCGGCTTCGGTGGCTAGGCCGTGGCCTCTGGCGTCGGGGGCGGTCAGGACGCAGAGGTGGGCGGTGGAGGAGGGCCAGAGTTCGTAGCCGGCGGCGGCGAGGATGCGGGAGCCCTCGCGGATGACGAAGGCCGGGGAGTCGATGTCGGCGAGGGCGGACTCCGCCGCGTCGTGGGGGTCGACAGAGCGCAGGAGGGGGCGGGCGGATTCTTCGGGTGTGGCCGATGTGGCGGGGGTGGTGGTGCCCGGTGGCAGGTAGGCGAGGGTCGCCGGGCCCAGGACGTCGGCGCCGGAGGGGAGTGCGCGCAGGCGCGCCAGGGCCCGGCGGGCCGCGCGCTCGTCGGGGACGGTGATCAGGACCGCGTCGCCGATGCGGACGAGGCCGGTCCACGACGGCGGGCAGAGGCGGGAGTGGGGGGAGACGACGACCCTGGTGGTGCCGTCCGAAGGGAAAGTGGCCCCCGCGCCCGCCAACTCCTCCCACAGTCGGCGGACTTGTGCCACCAGCGCGTCTTCAGCCATCCCCCGACCGTACCCACTCCAGCACCGCGGCCGTCGCCTCCCGTGCCCCGCCGCTCCCGAAGCGCTCCAGCAGCCCGGCGGCCCGGCCGTGGCCCATCCCGCGCACCGACTCGCCCACCCGGCGCGCGAACCGCCCGTCTCCGGCCCCGCTCAACTCCCTCAGCGCGGCGGTCAGTACACCGGCCATCTCCGGGTCCCCGTCCCCGAAGTCGACCGCCGCCCCGAAGTCGGACCAGTCGATGCGCCCGTCGCAGCAGCCGTGCGCGGTGACAAGTTCGGCCTGGCGGGCCTGAGTCGCGTTGGTCGCGGGCAGGAGTACCGTCGGGACCCCGCTGACGGCGGCGTCGTAGATGTTGCCGAGCCCGGGGGTCATGAAGGCGTACGGCGCGTCGCGCAGGAGGCCGAGGATCTCGCCCCGGCGGCAGGTGGCGACGGTGACGCCGCTCACGGACGTGCCCAGCGCGCGGACGATGGCCTCGCTCGTCACGACGGTCACCGCGTACGGCTCCGGCACCCCGTCCCGGACCCCTTCGACGACGAGCCGCGCGTACGTCTCGACCTCGTCGGCGGCCCAGAACGGATTGCGCAACCCGCCGAGATTGACGACGACTTGGTCCCCGCCGCCGACCCACCCGGACCCCGGTTCCACCAGCGGCGGCACCACCACCGTCCGCCCGGCCAGCACCGGCTCCCCGGCGACCCGTTCCCGCACCCCGAAGAAGTCCTGCGCGAGATGCAGCACGCTCCCGTCCTGGACGACGGGCCAGAGGCCCGGCCAGAACCAGGCGAGCGCATCGTAGACGGCGACGCGGAGACCGGCCTGCCGGGCGGTCAGCCCGAGGGCGAAGTCCATGGACGTGAGGAGCGCGTCGTACTCCCCGGCGAGGCCGCGCAGGACGTCGAGGCGAGCGGGTTCGCCGAGGCCGGTGATGTCGTGGACGGCCGTGTAGGGCGGCCGGTGCTGGAGATCGAGCGTGTGCCCGCCGCCGACGTATCCCAACTCGGCGCCGCACGCGGCGAGTTCGTCGGCGAGCAGGGCCGAGGCCGCCGCCGGGCCGAACCCGAACGCCTCGGCGTTGAGCAGAATGCGCGGTCCGTCACCCATCAGGCCCCCTTACCTGGTCCCACACGCCACCCGTACGCTGAGTACGCGCCCAGTAACTGTAGGTCGTGCGACCGTACTTCACCGGGAGACTCGATGAATTCACCCCCACGAGCCGGCACCCTCCCGGTCCCCGGCGCGACGCTCTACCACGAGACGCGCGGCACCGACGGCCCGCCCCTGCTGCTGCTCGCGGGCGGCAACTCGGACGCCGCCGTCTTCTCGGGCCTCGCGGACGCGCTCGCGACCGACCACCGGGTCATCTCCTGCGACCCGCGCGGCAATTCGCGCAGCACCCTCACCGGCCCGCCCGTCGACCAGCGGATCGAGGAGCACGGCGAGGACATCGCCCGGCTCCTCGACCACCTCGTCCCGGACGGCGAACCGGCGCGGATCTTCGGCAGTTGCTCGGGTTCACTGTCCGCCCTGCACTTCGCGAGCCGGTACCCGGAGCGGGTGGCGGCCCTGGTCGTCCACGAGCCGCCCTCGTTCCGCCTGCTGCCGGACGCGGAGGAGTTCCTCACCCTCGTGGAGCGGGTCCGGTCGATGCTGCGGACGGCGGGCGAGGCCGCGGCGATGGAGGCGCTGTCGGTGCTGTTCGGCGGCAACCCGGCGCCGGACCTCCCCGAGGAGCACGACAACACGTGCTTCTTCCTCGCCCACATGCTCCACCCCTCTTCCACCCACCTCCCCGACCTCACCGCCATGAGCCCGCTCTCCGGCCGCCTCGTCGTCGCGGGCGGCGCGGGCTCCCGCGACCAGACCATCCACCGCCCGGCGCTGGCCCTCGCCGCCGAACTCGGCCTCAAGCTGGTCGAGTTCCCGGGCGGTCACGTCGGATACGCCCGCCATCCGCGCAAGTTCGCGGACCAGCTGAGGTCCGTCCTCACGGGCCTCACCGGTTGAGCAGCACCGCCAACTCCCTTGCCGTCTCGGGGTGCCGGCCCAGCAGCACGGCCCCCTTCACCGCGCCCCACCCCTCGTCGCACCCCAGCAGCCGGGCGAGCGCGTCACAGGTCGCCGGGTGCGCCGCGAGGAGCGCGGAGGACGCCGTCCGGGGCATGGACTCGCCCTGTTCCGGGGCCTGTTCGCGCCACGGCGGTGTCCACGCGTCCAGCGCGGGCAGCCGCGCCGGGAAGAGCCGGTCCGCCTCGCGGATGAGGAGCGGGGCGAGTTCGGCGCCGCCCGCGCGCAGGGTCGTCACCAGCGTCGGCAGCCAGGGCAGGAGGACCGAGTCGGGGAGCCGTCCGAAGGCGTGGGAGACGGCCTCGACGACGAAGTCCGCGAGCTGCGGCACCGGTTCGAGGGCGTGCAGGAAGCCGCTCAGGTAGCGCGGGTAGGCCGGGACCACCAGCGGGCTGGACAGCAACGCGTCGCAGCGGGCGCTGAGTTCGGCGCGCGGGAGGGTGCCGAGGTGGGTCTGGGCCGCCCACAGCAGGGCCGTCTTCGCGGTGTCCTCGGGGTGCGACTGGGCGACGGCCAGCTCCAGTTGGGTGCGGTCGCAGCCGAGGGAGAGGGCGAGGCTCTCCATGCCGAACAGGAACCCCAGCATCGCGGCGACCTGCCGTACGGTCGCGTCCTCGTCGGTGAACGCGGTGGGCAGCAGCGTGCAGTAGTGGGCGTAGCCGGTCTTGACGAACGACTCGATCCAGCCCGGCAGTTCGGGCTCCGCGGTGCGGTAGTACGCGAGCAGACGGCGCACTCTCCCGAGCACCTCCGGGGCGCCGTCCACGGTGCGTTCCCGGGCGAGGACCTCCAGTGCGCGCGTGCCGAGTTCGTCGGCGAGGCGGCGGCTGCGCAGGTACAGCGTGGCGTCCTCGACGGCTTCGAGGACGGTCGCGGCGGTGGCCTGCGCGCCGTACGCGGCGCGGCGCAGCCGCTGTTCCAGGACCTGTTCGACGCTGACGCCCTCGTAGCCCAGCTCGATCAGTTCCCGCTGGTGCGTGCCGAGCGCGAGGTCCCACGACTCCTGGATCGACCGCTCCCCGAGCACCCGCTCGCCCATGATCGGCCGCGCGGCCCCCTTCGGGAGCAGCCTCCGCAGTATCCACAGCACGTCGGAGCAGGCGGCCAGCTCCGGCTGCCCGGCGATGTCCAACAGGGCGCGCTGCACGCCGCGTTGCTGGAGCTTCAGGTTCAACGGGGCGAGCCGGTCGTGCACATCCCGCGCGAGCGGAGGCAGCGCCTCGTACCCGACCTGCCCGATCCGGTCCCCGCCCATCATGATCTCGACCAGCCGCCCGACGTCCCGCCGCCCCGGCACCGAGTCCTTCTCGATGCAGGTCACCGCCGCGTCCTGGAAGTCGTACGGCGTCGGCTTGGCCCGGTCCCGCATCCCCGCGAGCAGGATC
>DATCQX010000249.1:0-5273 GCA_036569285.1 Streptomyces sp. | reverse complement strand
TTTCTGTCCCCGACCTCCCGAGGTATCGATGTCCCCGCGCGTCTTCCCCCGCTCCGCCCGTACGTCCTCGCTCCGCACCCGCGTGGCCGTCGGCGCCGCCGCCGTCGGTGCCGCGGCCGTACTGGGTGGCGCCGGGGTGGCGTCCGCCGCGTCCACGCCCTCCTGGGTCGACCCCGTCCGCACCTACACCCTCACCGCGAGCTTCGCGCAGGCCGGGAACCTGTGGTCCGCCAAGCACAGCGGGCAGGACTTCGCGGTGCCGACCGGGACCGTCGTCCGCGCGGCCCACGGCGGGACCGTCGTCAAGGCCGGGCCCGGCGGCGCCGGTGACGGGTCCGCGTACGGCAACGCGATCGTGATCAAGCACGCGAACGGGCTGTACTCGCAGTACGCGCACCTGTCGGAGATCGACGTCAAGGTCGGGCAGGCCGTCTCCACCGGGCAGCGCATCGGGCTCTCCGGCAGCACCGGCAACTCGACCGGGCCGCACCTGCACTTCGAGATCCGGACCACGCCGAACTACGGCTCGGCCGTCGACCCGGTGGCGTTCCTGCGGGGCAAGGGCGTCAAGGTCTGACGCGTCCGCGCTGCTCGGGGCCCTCAGCGCTTCGCGTTCTCGTGAGCCTGGGTCACCAGGTCGATCGCGACCTCCAGAACCGCCTCGCGCTTGGTCTCCGGGGTGCCCTCGAAGTCCTGGAGCAGGAACATGCCGGCGTGCAGCGTGAAGATCGCGCTGACGTAACGGACCTGCTCGGTGAGGGGGGCCTCGGGGTCCATGATGATGTCGCGCAGGCTGCGCATGCGGTCCTTGAAGGAGTCGCCGATCTGGAGTTCGCGGACCGTCGCCTGGTTCTCCTGCATGAAGCGGAAGAGGGGGGCGGCGTCGGCGAGGTGGCGGCTGTAGCGCCGTACGATCTCCTGCTTGGTCTCCAGGGTGTGGGGCTGCTGCGCACCCCACTCGATGAGCTCCTGGATCGGCTTCGTCAGATCGTCGAAGATGCTGACGATGATCTCTTCCTTCGTCTTGAAGTGGTAGTACAGGGCCGCCTTGGTGACGTCGAGGCGCTCGGCGATCTCGCGGAGCGACGTCTTCTCGTAGCCCTGCTCGGCGAAGAGTTCGAGCGCGACGTCCTGGATGCGCTGGCGGGTGTTGCCGCGCCGCTGCTGCTTGGTGCCGTCCATGGTGACGCCCATTTTCCAACTCCTCGCGCTACTTCGGAAACCCGCCAGCCCATGGTGCCTTGGGAAAAAACTAACTTGACGACCGGCTAGTTACGGGTCTACGTTCCCCAGTGTACAGAACTAGCCGGTCGGCAAGTAAGTAGCGGGCCTGGGGGAGTGGTAACCATGGCGGACACACAGAGCGTCACCCCGCTGAGCGGGGAGGGCGAGGAGCGGACGGCGGTGCACCCAGAGGCACCCGGGGCGTCTTCGGCGCCGGAGGGCAAACAGCCTCGGAGCGTGCGCGTCGTCCTGATGGCGCTGATGATCACGATGATGCTGGCCATGCTGGACAACATGATCGTGGGCACGGCCATGCCGACGATCGTCGGTGATCTGGGCGGACTCGAACACCTCTCGTGGGTGGTGACGGCGTACACCCTCGCGACGGCCGCGTCGACCCCCATCTGGGGCAAGCTCGGCGACATGTACGGCCGCAAGGCCACGTTCATGACCTCGATCGTCATCTTCCTGATCGGCTCCGCGCTGAGCGGGATGGCCCAGGACATGGGGCAGCTGATCGCCTTCCGGGCCGTTCAGGGGCTCGGGGCCGGCGGGCTGATGGTCGGCGTGATGGCGATCATCGGGGATCTGGTGCCGCCCCGGGAGCGGGGCAAGTACCAGGGCATGATGGCGGGCGTCATGGCGCTCGCGATGATCGGCGGGCCCCTCGTCGGCGGCACCATCACCGACCACTGGGGCTGGCGCTGGGCCTTCTACATCAACCTGCCGCTCGGCGTCGTCGCGCTCGGGCTCATCAGCGTCGTCCTGCACCTGCCGAAGAAGCGGGCGCAGGCGCGGATCGACTATCTCGGTGCCGGGCTGCTGACCGTCGGCATCGTCTCCATCGTCCTCGTCACGACCTGGGGCGGTACGGAGTACGCGTGGACGTCCGCGCGGATCATGGAGCTGATCGGGATCGGGGTCGCCGCGCTGGTCGGGTTCGTGTTCTGGCAGAAGAAGGCGGCCGAGCCGATTCTGCCGCTGCACATCTTCCGGAGCCGCAACTTCACCCTGATGGCGGTCATCGGGTTCGTCACCGGGTTCGTCATGTTCGGGGCGACGCTGTTCTTGCCGCTGTACCAGCAGTCCGTGCAGGGGGCTTCCGCGACGAACTCCGGGCTGCTGCTCCTGCCGATGCTCGGTGCGATGCTCGTGACGTCCATGATCGCCGGGCGCATCACCACCAGCACCGGGCGGTACAAGGTGTTCCCCGTCCTCGGCAGTGTGCTGATGATCGGCGGGCTGTACCTGCTGTCCACGATGGGCACGGGGACCTCGCGGTTGACCTCCGGGGTCTTCATGGCCGTCGTCGGGCTCGGTATGGGGTGTCTGATGCAGATCACCATGCTGGTCGCGCAGAACAGCGTCGAGATGAAGGACATGGGCGTCGCGTCCTCCTCCGCGACCCTCTTCCGGACCCTCGGGTCCTCCTTCGGCGTCGCCATCATGGGGGCGCTGTTCAACCACCGCGTCCAGGACGTCATGGCCGAGCGGGCCGGGGCGCTGGGGTCCAAGGTGACCGAGGCGTCCGCCCAACTGGACGCCGCGAGCCTGGCGAAGTTGCCTGCCGCCGCGCGGGAGGCGTACCAGTACGCCGTCTCCGCCGGCAGCCACTCCGCGTTCCTCCTCGGCTCCGTGATCGCCGTCGTCGCGCTCCTCGCGGCGGTCTTCGTCAAGGAGGTTCCGCTGAAGGGGGCGGGGGCGCAGGCCGCGGAGGACGGGGGGTCCAAGCCGGCGGCGCCTCTGGCTGAGGTGTGAGGGGGTTCAGCGAGACCCGGTTCTGTGAGAACCGGGTCGGTGTGAGCCGGTTCTGAACGAGGGCCCTCCGGGTGGTGTCCGCCGCCGGGGGGCTCTTTTTCGTGTGGGGGACTGTGTTGTGCCGGGTGCGGGTTCGCTGTGGCTGGTCGCGCCCACGCGGCGGAGCCGCCCCCGGCCTCGCCCTGCCGCCCCTCGTCCCCTCACGGCATCACCGGATAACTCCCCGTATTCGTCGGCGCGTGTTCCGGGAGCCACAGGACGGCTACCGCGCCTTCGGAGGGGATGTGGGCGGGGGCGGTCGGGGGGCGGACGTTGCGGAAGGTCAGGCGGGCGCCCAGGACCCGGGACTGGCCGGCGGCGATGGTGAGGCCGAGGCCGTGACCGTGGCCGGAGCGGTCGGAGCTTCCGGTGCGGAAGCGGCTCGGGCCGTCGGCGAGGAGGGCTTCGGGGAAGCCCGGGCCGTGGTCGCGGACGCGGATGACGCGGCCCTCCACCGTGACCTCGATGGGCGGCTTGCCGTGCCGCGCGGCGTTGGTCAGGAGGTTGAACAGGACGCGCTCCAGGCGACGGGGGTCGGTGGTGACCACCGATTCGTGGACGACGCGGACCTCGACCTCCGGGTCCTTCGCGGCCACCCGGCGGGTGACGAACTCGCCCAGCATGATGTCCTGGAGCTCCGCCCGCTCGGAGGCGCCATCGAGGCGGGCCACCTCCAGGACGTCCTCCACGAGGGTCCGCATCGCCTTCGCGCGGTCCAGCACCAGCTCCGTCGGCCGGCCGGGCGGCAGCAGTTCCGCCGCCGTCAGCAGCCCCGTCACCGGCGTCCGCAGCTCGTGCGCGATGTCCGCGGTCACCCGGCGCTCCGCCTCCAGCCGTTGCTGGAGCGCGTCCGCCATGGCGTCGACCGCGCTCGCGAGGTCGTCCGTCTCGTCCCGGACGACTCCGCCGATCGCGTCCCCCACCCGGACGTCCGTCTCGCCCCTGGCCACCTGGTTCGCCGCTGCCGCCGCCTTGCGCAGCCGGCGCGAGAGCTGGCCGCCGATGAGGACGCCGAGCGCGCTGCCACCGAGGACGACCGCGATCGAGCCGATGATCAGGGCCTGGTCGAGGTCGTTGAGGATGTCGGTGCTGCGGTCCGTGAAGCCCGTGTGCAGGGAGAGGACCCGGCCGCCCTTCACCGGTACGGCCGCCCAGATGTCCGGCGGGCCGCCCCTGCGGTCCGCGACGAACGTCGCCCTGCGGCCATCCCCCTCCTCGACCTTGTCGCGCAGCTCCCGGGGCAGCCCGGGGTCGTCGATCCTGACGCCGGGGAAGTTCGGGCGGCCCGACAGCTCGTAGTTGCGCTGGGCGATCTGGACCCGCTCGTCCGCCAGGTCACGGGCGTTGTCCAGCATGGACACCCGCGCGGCGTTGTGCACGACCAGGCTCAGCACGATCGCGATCAGCGCGCCGACCAGGGCGATCGCCGCGCTCAGCTTCCACCGAAGGCCCGTGCGGATGTCCGCGCGCTCCCAGAGCGCCGACAGCTGTTTCCGGATCATCCCCGCTCTCCCGCCCCGCTCATGCCTTCAGCTTGTAGCCGAAGCCCCGGACCGTCTCGATCCGGTCCTGGCCGATCTTGGTCCGCAGCCGCTGCACATGGACGTCCACGACACGGGTGTCCCCGCCCCAGCCGTAGTCCCAGACGCGCTCCAGGAGCTTGTCGCGCGAGAGGACCGTGCCCGGGGCGGAGGAGAACTCCAGGAGCAGACGCATCTCCGTGGGGGTGAGCGCGACGGGGCTGCCCGCCTTTCTCACCTCCATGCCCTCCGTGTCGATCTCCAGGTCGCCGAAGGTCAGTACGCCGCCCGTACCGGGGGCGTCGGGCTCGGAGCGGTCACCGCCGCCCGCGTGCCCGAAGCGGCGCAGGACCGCGCGGATGCGGGCGACCAGGACGGCGCCGTCGAAGGGTTTGGTCACGTAGTCGTCCGCGCCGGCCTCCAGGCCCAGGACGACGTCGATGGAGTCGGCCCGCGCGGAGAGCATGATCACCGGGACGGTCGACTCGTCACGGATGCGCCGGCACAGGCTCACGCCGTCCAGACCGGGCACCATCACGTCCAGCAGGGCGATGTCGGGGCGGTTCGCCCGGAACGCGTCGAGGCCCGACAGGCCGTCGGGCATGGCGGTGACCGCGAAGCCGTCCCGCTCCAGGGCTAGCTGGGTGGCCTCGCGGATGACGTCGTCGTCCTCGACGAACAGCACGTGTGTCTGGTCTGCCATCCGGGTGCTCTCAGTCCTCGTGGGGGTCA
>DATCQX010000248.1:0-4944 GCA_036569285.1 Streptomyces sp. | reverse complement strand
GAGGAAGGCGATCTGCCGCACGGTGAAGTCCTCCGGGAGATCCTTCAGGCCGTAGCCGATGCCCAGGTCCACGTGGTGCAGCTCGACCTCCGCCCAGCGGCGCAGCGGGACACGGGAGGCGCGGTCCTCGACGCCGTTGCGCAGGACCACCGTGCGTGACCAGTCGGCGGGAGCGTCGCCGGCGGCCAGGAAGCGCGCGTTGCTCTCCCGCAGGTCGGCGAGGTGGACGTCCAGCGCGCGCGGGGCGTCCCGCTCGATGTCCGCGTCCCGGATCTCGGTGGACGCGTACATCGGGCGACCGCCCAGGACGTTCACCAGAGCGTCCGCGTTGCGGGCGAGATGGGCGAGGACGTGACCACGGCTCCAGCCCGGCAGCCGTGACGGTTCGGCGACCGACGCGTTGTCCAACCCGGCGACCGCGGCCAGCAGCCGTTCCGTCGCTTCCCGTACAGAGTCCAGGTCACGCACGTGATCAGTCATGGGGCCGACCCTAGCCCCGTCACCCCATCGGGTGAAGAAGGCCCGAGAGCGCCGTGAATCGAATGCGTGTGCGATACGGTGGCTTGCAGGCGTCGGGCATGCTGGATGGCCGGGGATTGTTCACAACCCGTGAATCCGACCGGCGTTGTCAGTGGCTCCCCCTAGTCTGGGAAAGACGGGGGCCCCGCCCCTGTCACTTCTCTCAAGAAAGGTGCGGACCGGCGTGGCCGACCGTCTCATCGTCCGTGGAGCGCGCGAGCACAACCTGAAGAACGTCTCGCTCGACCTGCCCCGTGACTCGCTCATCGTCTTCACGGGCCTGTCCGGTTCGGGCAAGTCCTCGCTGGCCTTCGACACGATCTTCGCGGAGGGCCAGCGCCGCTACGTGGAGTCCCTGTCCTCGTACGCGCGCCAGTTCCTCGGCCAGATGGACAAGCCCGACGTCGACTTCATCGAGGGCCTCTCCCCGGCCGTCTCGATCGACCAGAAGTCGACCTCGCGCAACCCCCGCTCCACGGTCGGCACCATCACCGAGGTCTACGACTACCTGCGGCTCCTCTTCGCCCGCATCGGCAAGCCGCACTGCCCCCAGTGCCGGCGCCCGATCTCGCGCCAGTCGCCCCAGGCCATCGTCGACAAGGTCCTGGAACTCCCCGAGGGCAGCCGCTTCCAGGTCCTCTCGCCGCTCGTACGTGAGCGCAAGGGCGAGTTCGTCGACCTCTTCGCCGACCTCCAGACCAAGGGCTACTCCCGCGCGCGTGTCGACGGCGAGACGATCCAGCTCTCCGAGCCGCCCGTCCTGAAGAAGCAGGAGAAGCACACCATCGAGGTGGTCATCGACCGCCTCACCGTCAAGGACAGCGCCAAGCGCCGCCTCACCGACTCCGTCGAGACCGCCCTCGGCCTCTCCGGCGGCATGGTCGTCCTCGACTTCGTCGACCTCCCGGCCGACGACCCCGAGCGCGAGCGCATGTACTCCGAGCACCTGTACTGCCCGTACGACGACCTCTCCTTCGAGGAACTGGAACCGCGCTCCTTCTCCTTCAACTCCCCCTTCGGCGCCTGCCCCGAGTGCAGCGGCATCGGCACGCGCATGGAGGTCGACGCCGAGCTGATCGTCCCCGACGAGGACAAGTCGCTCGACGAGGGCGCGATCCACCCCTGGTCCCACGGCCACACGAAGGACTACTTCGGCCGCCTGGTCGGCGCCCTGGCCGACGCCCTGGGCTTCCGCACCGACATCCCCTTCGCCGGGCTCCCGCAGCGCGCGAAGAAGGCCCTGCTGTACGGCCACAAGACCCAGATCGAGGTCCGCTACCGCAACCGCTACGGCCGCGAGCGGGTCTACACGACGCCCTTCGAGGGCGCCGTCCCGTTCGTGAAGCGCCGGCACAGCGAGTCCGAGAGCGACGCCAGCCGCGAGCGCTTCGAGGGCTACATGCGCGAGGTGCCCTGCCCGACCTGCGAGGGCACCCGCCTCAAGCCGATCGTCCTCGCGGTCACGGTCATGGGGAAGTCCATCGCCGAGGTCTCCGCGATGTCCATCAGCGACTGCGCGGACTTCCTGGGCGAACTGCGGCTCAGCGCACGCGACAAGAAGATCGCCGAGCGCGTTCTCAAGGAGGTCAACGAACGGCTGCGGTTCCTGGTCGACGTCGGCCTCGACTACCTCTCGCTGAACCGCGCGGCCGGCACGCTCTCCGGCGGCGAGGCCCAGCGCATCCGCCTCGCCACCCAGATCGGCTCCGGCCTCGTCGGCGTCCTGTACGTCCTCGACGAACCGTCCATCGGCCTCCACCAGCGCGACAACCACCGGCTCATCGAGACCCTCGTCCGGCTGCGCGACATGGGCAACACCCTCATCGTCGTCGAGCACGACGAGGACACCATCAAGGTCGCCGACTGGATCGTCGACATCGGCCCCGGCGCCGGTGAGCACGGCGGCAAGGTCGTCCACAGCGGCTCCCTCAAGGAACTCCTCGACAACACCGAGTCGCAGACCGGCCAGTACCTCTCGGGCCGCAAGGCCATCCCGCTGCCCGACGTCCGCCGCCCCCGTGACCCCGGCCGGCAGCTCACCGTCCACGGCGCCCGCGAGAACAACCTCAAGGACATCGACGTCTCCTTCCCGCTCGGCGTCTTCACCGCCGTCACGGGCGTCTCCGGCTCCGGCAAGTCCACCCTTGTCAACGACATCCTGTACACGCACCTGGCGCGCGAGCTGAACGGCGCGAGGAGCGTGCCCGGCCGGCACACGCGGGTGGACGGCGACGACCTCGTCGACAAGGTCGTCCACGTCGACCAGTCGCCCATCGGCCGCACCCCGCGCTCCAACCCGGCGACCTACACCGGCGTCTTCGACCACATCCGCAAGCTGTTCGCCGAGACCAGCGAGGCGAAGGTCCGGGGCTACCTGCCCGGCCGCTTCTCCTTCAACGTCAAGGGCGGTCGCTGCGAGAACTGCGCGGGCGACGGCACGATCAAGATCGAGATGAACTTCCTCCCGGACGTCTACGTCCCGTGCGAGGTCTGCCACGGCGCCCGGTACAACCGGGAGACCCTGGAGGTCCACTACAAGGGCAAGTCCATCGCCGAGGTCCTGAACATGCCGATCGAGGAGGCCACGGCCTTCTTCGAGGCGGTCCCCGCGATCGCCCGCCACCTCGGCACCCTCAAGGACGTCGGCCTCGGGTACGTCCGCCTCGGCCAGTCCGCCACCACGCTCTCCGGCGGCGAGGCCCAGCGCGTCAAGCTCGCCAGCGAACTCCAGCGCCGCTCCACGGGGCGGACGGTGTACGTCCTCGACGAGCCGACGACCGGTCTGCACTTCGAGGACATCAGCAAGCTCCTGAAGGTCCTCTCCGGACTGGTCGACAAGGGCAACTCCGTCATCGTCATCGAGCACAACCTCGACGTCATCAAGACCGCCGACTGGGTCATCGACATGGGACCCGAGGGCGGCGCGGGCGGCGGGGTCGTGGTCGCCGAGGGCACGCCCGAGGAGGTCGCCGGAGTACCGGCCAGCCACACCGGCAAGTTCCTGAGGGAGATTCTCGGCGCCGACCGCGTCAGCGACGCGGCGCAGGTGAAGGCTCCGCGCAAGGCGGCGGCGAAGAAGGCGGCTCCGGCGAAGAAGACCGCTGCCGGTACGGCCGCCGCGAAGAAGGCCGCTCCCGCGAAGAAGACGACGCGGGCGCGCAAGAGCTGAGGCGGTCCGCCGAAGCCGATGCGTCCCGCGAAGGCTGACATGTCATGCGAAACCGCGTGAAGCGGAAGCGAAAAAGAAAAAGCGAAAAAACCGGCGCCTCGTGGGAACTACCCGCGGGGCGCCGCCCGTTCTCAAGGCAGCTGCTTGACAACGCCACAGAGTGCGCGTCAGAAATCGCCCACCTCGGAGGGGTACGGCGGTTCCGCCCCCGCCCGTGAGCAGGTCAGCGCCGCGGCCCGCGCGGCGAACCCCAGCAGGCGCTCCCACCCGTCGCGGCCCAGTGTCCCCAGGGCCCTGGCGGACAGCGCGCCGATCAGCGAAAGCCCGTGCAGCAGCGCCGCGTTCACGGTGTCCCCGGCGCCGATCGTGTCCACGACCGCGATCTTCTCGCCGGGCACCGCGTACACCTCCCCGCCCGGGGTGAACACGGACATCCCGTCCCCGCCGTGCGTGACGACGACGGCCGCGGGGCCGGCGGCCAGCAGATCGACGGGCTTGCTGCCCAGCCAGCGCATGTCGTCCTCGGAGAGCTTGAGGAGGGTGACATGGGGGAGCCAGCTGTGGAACCGGGCGCGGTAGGCGTCCGGTTCGGAGATCAGGCCGGGGCGGATGTTCGGGTCCAGCAGGGTGAACAGGCCCTTGTCGGAGGCGTCGCGCATCAGCCGCTCGTAGGCGCTCGCCCCTGGTTCCAGGACGAGCGAACAGGTGCCGAAGGACACCGCCTCCGTCCCCGGGGGCAGTTCGGTCGGCGCCGTGAAGAGACGGTCGGCGGTGCCGGCGACGTAGAAGGAGTAGACGGCCGCCCCCTCCTCGTCCAGGGTCGCGGCGGCCAGCGTGGTCGGCTCCGGGCCACGCTGCACATGGGAGACGTCCACGCCCGACGCGCGCAGCCCCTCCAGCAGCGCGTTCCCGAAGGCGTCGGTCGAGGTACGGGAGAGGAACGCGGTGCGCGAGCCGAGCCGGCCGAGAGCCACCGCGGTGTTGTAGGGGCCACCACCCAGCGCGGGCTGGAGCGAAGCGAGGGCACCCTCACCGAGCGGGACCAGGTCGATCAGGGCTTCTCCGGTGACGACGATCACGAGTCGGTTCCTCTCTGGCGGTCCAAGGACCGCGCGCGGTGGAGGGGCGGCACGGGGGAGCCGCACGAGGTGCGGGAACGAAGACGGAGGGGGGAGGAATGGTACAGCCAGGAATGGGTGGGGCTGGTTGAGAGGGCGAGGGGAGGGGAGCGGGCGGGGAGTTGGGGTGGGGGAGGG
>DATCQX010000247.1:0-11482 GCA_036569285.1 Streptomyces sp. | reverse complement strand
CCCTGCCTCTCCCGAAGCGGGCTCCCCCAAGGCAGCCACCTCCAAAGCCGCCTCGCCGGAAGGCGCCTCTCCGGAAGCCGCCCCCAAAGCACCCCCCACCACCACACCCCCCACCTCCAAACGCCGCACCCGCCGCCGAATACTCCGCTGGTCGGCAAGCGTCCTGGCCCTCGCCATACTCGGCACAGCCGGCGCCGGCTACCTCTACTACCGTCACCTCAACGCCAACATCCGCAGTGCGGACCTGAACCTGGGGGACGCGAAGGACCGGGCGGCGACGACGAAGGTGAACTCGGCGGGGCAGCGGGCGTTGAACATTCTGCTCATCGGGTCGGACGCTCGGGATACCGCGGAGAATCAGAAGCTAGGTGGGGCCAAGGACACGTTCGGGGGGCCGCCGCTCGCTGACGTGCAGATGTTGCTGCATGTGTCGGCGGACCGGAGCAATATGTCCGTCGTGAGCATGCCGAGGGACACGCTGCTCGACATACCGAAGTGCTCCGATCCGGGCACCAAGAAGACGTACGAGGCCAGCACCCGGACCATGACCAACGAGTCGCTCGGGCGGGGTGGGCCCGGCTGCACCGTGGCCACGTGGGAGAAGCTCACCGACATCCACATCGACCACTTCATGATGATCGACTTCGCGGGGGTCGTGTCGATGGCGGACGCTGTCGGCGGCGTCCCCGTCTGTGTGGACGCGAACGTCTACTCGCACACGTCGACCGGCAAGGGCTCCGGGCTGAAGCTGGCGAAGGGCACGCACTCGGTGAAGGGCGAGCAGGCGTTGCAGTGGCTGCGGACGCGGTACGGGTTCGAGGACGGGAGTGACCTCGGGCGGGCGAAGGCGCAGCACATGTACATGAACTCGATGGTCCGGGAGCTGCGGTCCAACGCGAAGCTGACCAGCCCGAACAAGCTGCGCAAGCTCGCGGAGGCAGCGACCAGCGCGATCACCGTCGACACCGGTCTGGACAGCATCACGAAGATGTACGACCTGGCGACGGAGCTCCAGAAGGTCCCGACGGACCGGATCACGATGACGACGATGCCGAACCGGTATGTCGGTGTCCGGGTCGAGCCGACGGAGGACGCGGAGAAGCTGTTCCGGATGGTCCGTGAAGACGTCGCGCTGGACGGCAAGGACACCAATAAAGCAACAGCGTCACCGAGCCCGACGCCGGTCACTCCCGTGTCCGACCCGGTCGGTCAGATCGCCGTGCAGGTCCACAACGGCACCCGCACGGACATGCTGGGCTCGGTGCGGGGCCGGGCCATGGCGGTCGTGGGGGCGCTGGCGGCGAAGGGGTTCAAGCAGGCCGTGGCGGACCCGGCGGCCGCGACGTCCGAGGCGAGCACCGTCGTCCGCTATCCGAGCGCGGACCTTGAGGGGAACGCGCTGCGGGTGGCGCAGGCGCTGGGGATCCCCGCCAGTGCCGTCCAGAAGTCGACCGATGTCTCGGGGGTGACGGTGGTCGTGGGGGCGGACTGGCGGACGGGGACGGTGTACAAGGCGCCGAAGCCGGAGCCGGTGGACACGAAGGCGCCGGACACAGCTCAGGCGATCAACGCGTCGGACACGAGCCAGTGCATGCACGTGGACCCGTCGTTCAGCTGGTGAGGACCGCCGGACGGCGGGACGCGATGACCTTCCTGGCCAGCGCTTTGGGGCTGGTCAGGAAGCCGAAGCCCCAGCACATGTGCATGGTGGCGAGGGCGACGGGGATCTGGGCGCGGGCCTTGAGGCCGAGGCCCTTCCCGGCGGGCAGCGACCCGGCGACGATCGCCGCGAGGTAACCGGCGGGGACGGCGAAGGCGAACGGGGTCACCAGGGCGCCCAGGACGATGCCGAGGGCGATGGCGCAGACGGCCGTCGGGGGCGCCAGGTAGCGGAGGTTGATGGAACCGGCGTGGTAGCGGGCGACGACGTGCCGCCAGCGGCCGTAGTCCTTGTACTGCTTGGCGAGCGCCCTCACCGACGGGCGGGGCCGGTACGACACCCTCAGCTCCGGCGAGAACCAGATCAGGCCGCCCGCCTCACGGATGCGGAAGTTCAGTTCCCAGTCCTGGGCGCGGATGAACTCCTCGTTGTAGCCGCCCTGTTGCTCCAGCGCCTCGCGCCGGAAGACCCCCAGGTAGACCGTCTCGGCCGGGCCCGCCTGCCCGCCCGTGTGGAACGCCGCGTTCCCGACACCGATCTTCGACGTCATCGCCGCCGCGACGGCCCGCTCCCAGTCGTTCTCGCCCTCCGCGTGCATGATCCCGCCGACGTTCTGCGCCCCCGTCTCCTCCAGGAGCCGCACGGCCGTCGCGATGTAGTTCGGCGAGAGCATGCCGTGGCCGTCGACGCGGACGACGATGGGGTGGCGGGACGCCTTGATCGCGGCGTTCAGGGCGGCGGGCGTGCGGCCGGTGGGGTTGGGGACGGTGTGCACGCGCGGGTCTTCCGACACGAGCTGGGCCGCGATCTCGTCCGTCCGGTCCTTCGACGGGCCGAGGGCGATCACGACCTCCATCTCGCCGTCGTAGGCCTGCGCGAGGATCGCCTCGACGGCGCCGCGCAGGTGCCTCTCCTCGTTGAGGACCGGCATGATCACGGACACAGCGGGGGGCATGGCGTTCATAGAGGGGTCACGTTACCGCGAACGGGGGACAGCGATGCGCGCCGCCGTCGTCCGAAGATCGTATGGGCCTACGGTGCTCACGGCTCCCCCACGTACGGCCGCTGCCCGGAGGTCTCCCCCACATGCCCGCAGCCCCCCGCCCTCGCCGCCGCCCTCGTCGCCGTACCCGTCCGCGTTGGGCGCTGCGGCTGGCGACCACCCTGTCCGTCGTCGTGCTGGCGTCCGCCGGGATCGGGCACTCCGTGGTGGCCACGCTGGACGCGGACATCGCGCGCGTGGATCCCTTCAAGGACATGAAGAACCGGCCCCGTGCGGGGCACGGGATGAACGTCCTGCTCGTCGGGACCGACGGGCGCGACAAGATCAGTGAGGAGGAGCGGCAGCGGTACCGGCTCGGTGGGGCGCCCTGTCACTGCACCGACACGATCATGATCGTCCACATCTCGGAGGACCGGGACCGGGCGAGCGTCGTCAGTCTTCCTCGCGACAGTTACGCGGATACGCCGCCGCACGTCGACGACACGACCGGGCAGCACCACAAGGGGCATCCCATCCGGATCAACGCCGCGTACGCGGAGGGTGGGCCTCAACTGACCGTCCGGACCGTCGAGTTCATGACGGGGGTGAAGATCGACCACTACATGGAGGTTGACTTCACGAGCTTCATGAAGACGGTGGACGTCCTCGGCGGCGTCAAGATCTGCACGTCCGAGCCGCTCCGGGACTCCTACACCGGTCTCGACCTCTCCCCCGGCACCCACACCCTCCTCGGCGGCGAGGCCCTCCAGTACGTCCGCTCCCGGCACGCCGACGCGTCCTCCGACCTGGGGCGTATGAAACGCCAGCAGCGCTTCCTGGCCGCCCTCGTCGAGCGGACGACGTCCTCGGGCGTCCTCTTCAATCCGCTGCGGTTCCGGGACGTGACGCGGGCGGTGCTGGGGTCTGTGCGTGCGGACCGGGGTTTCGGCACCGACGAGCTGATCGACCTCGGGCGCGCGATGCGGAACTTCTCACCGTCGTCCTCGGAGTTCATGACCGTCCCCATCGGGCAGATGGGGTTCGCGGTGAAGGGCATCGGCTCGACCCTCAAATGGGACCCGGAGAAGGCCGGGAAGGTCTTCCAGGCCCTCCGCGACGACAAGCCCCTCTCCACGGCCCGCCCCCGCGCGTCCACCGCGCCCCTCGTGGACGTCGCCCCCGCCTCGATCCACGTCCAGGTCGAGAACGGCTCCGGCACCGACGGCCTCGGCCGCCGCGCCGACACCGCCCTCTCCTCGGCCGGCTTCCACACCACCGCCAAGCCGGTCACCTCCGCGTCCCGGGTCACTCACACGGTCATCCAGTACGACCCCCGCTGGGACCGCTCCGCTCGGTCGCTCGGGGTGGCGTTGCCGGGGAGTGAGTTGCGAGCCGTGAAGGGGCTGGGGGCGACTCTGAAGGTGATCGTGGGGACGGGGTTCGAGGTGCGGAAGGTTCGGGTGCGGGAGAGTGAGGGGGGTTCTGGGGTGGTTCGGGGGGATGAGGTGGGGTGCGGGGATTGATGCCGGGGTTCATCCGGGGTAGACAGTGATCCTCCGGTGATACGGGCGAGAGGAGCACTGGTGCCGCGGAGATCGCTGAAGGACGGGCTCACGATCGGCTTGGTCTGCGCCACCGGGATCAGCTGCCTTCTGTCCCTGCGCTATGCGGAAATCGCCGCCTTCTGGCTGTTCGGGTCGCCTGCGGCGGGGCTGGAACTCCTCGCCACGATGTCCCTGATCGCGCTTCCCTGGCTACCGTTCCCGGGCACCCGAAAGGCCGCCGTCATCTCCGCGACCTGCATCGCGGCAGCCTCGGCTTCCCTCTGGATCGCCCCCTCCCACTTCCCGTTCCCCGTCGTGTACCTCTCCGCGGCGACCCGGATCACACTCGAACTCCGCACAAGCGCGCCGGGTCCCGCAACCTCGTGACGATCCGCCGACGGCTGGTGGCTCGGGTGGCGTGGATGCGGTTCTCGGCCGGGCGGGCGGGTGGCGAAGTCGTGGGGTGCTTTCTGTGGGGTTGGATTTGTGGTGGCTCCGTTCCGGGGGGGGCGCCGTTGCTGCGAGAGGGAGGTTCTTCGCCATGGCAGCTGGTTCATTGCTCCTCGGGTTCGCCGTGTTCTTCTTGTCTCCGGTCGTGCCCTGGATCCTGTTCCCGTTCCGTAGGAAGACGGGTGCCGCCGCCGCTGCGGGGTGGGGGGTGCTCGCGGTGTCGGGGTTCTTCGTCTGGGACGGGGCGCTCGTCGCTTCGGCGGCTCTCACCGTGTTCTCGTGCTGTGTCCGGGTCATCGTGGAAATGTCCGGCACTTTCGAAGAGCCTCGTGCTCGGCGCGAGGAGCGCAGACGGGAGAGGGAGCAGGCGCGGGCCGCTGCTTCATGAGCGACGGCGGACGACGGGGCCGGGGTGCGGCTTCGGGGCCTTTGAGTGGCGGCTGGACTGACGGGTGCGGTGTTGGCCCAACGGGCCGGGCGGGGTAGGCCGGTCGACTGCGTCCAAGGTGAGGACCGGCCGAATAGTTCCGAGCCCGGGTCCGCCCCCGCGCTTCCTCGCCACCCGTCCGAGGGGGCGCCGACGTGCTCTCGGTACACGGTGGTGGCGACAGGCGCCGCCCTCACTCGCCCACCTCCGCAACAGCCGCCCCCACCCCGGCTCGCGGCAGGTTTCGGGATCGGCATCACCACCGTCCACCGGTACATCACCGAGGCCGTCGAACTCCTGGCGGCTCCTGGGCGGAGCCGTCCTCGTTCTCCCCCATAGCGGCGTGAACGGAGTGAGACTTTGTGTCGGCTTGGCAACAGGGGGGATCTGATTTTCCGACGGGGGTTGTATAGGGGACGGGCGGGGGCGGCACACTGTGCGCATGAACGATTGGCCCGAGGGATGGTCCGGTGAGAACCGGGGTGGCGGTCGCGGGGACGCGGGCGGCGGCTACGGCTATGGCAGCGCGCAGGCACAGCCCGAGGGCGCGCAGGTCATGCGGCAGGTGAGGCGGGGGCCGACGGCTCCGCCCGGGTATGGGGTGCCGCCTCAGCAGCAGCCCTATCAGGGCCAGCAGTCCTACCAAGGTCAGAACCAGTACCAGGGGCAGCCCCAGTACCTCGACCAAGGCAGCGGGCCGCAGAGCGACGGGTACAACACCGGGCAGGTGTACGGCGGTGGTGGCGGTCAGGGCGTGGGCCGCGGCCAGACCGACCGGCCCGCTCCCAACTGGCGCAAGCGCATCAAGTGGACGGCCATCGTCGTCGCCAGTGTGCTCGTCGTCACCACCGTCGGGACGTACTTCTGGGCGGACGGCAAGCTGCGCCGCGAGGTCGACCTGTCGAAGGTGATCGACCGGCCCGACGGCGGGGACGGGACGAATTACCTGATCGTCGGGTCGGACAGCCGCGAGGGCATGTCCGCCGAGGAGAAGAAGAAGCTGCACACCGGGTCCGCCGAGGGCAAGCGGACGGACTCGATGATGATCCTGCATGTCGGGGGGAACGGGGACACGCTGATCTCGTTGCCGCGTGACTCGGATGTGGAGTTGCCGACGTTCGTCGGGTCGGAGTCCGGGAAGACCTTCCAGGGCACCGGCAAGCACATCAAGCTGAACGCCGCGTACGCGACGGACGGGCCCGAACTGCTCGTGCGGACCGTCGAGTTCAACACCGGCCTGCGGATCGATCACTACGTGGAGATCGGGTTCGAGGGGTTCGCCAACATCGTCGACGCCGTCGGCGGTGTGGAGATCACCATCGACAAGGCGTTCAAGGACAAGTACTCCGGCGCGGACTTCCAGGCGGGCAAGCAGACGCTGGACGGCCAGCAGGCGCTCGCGTTCGTCAGGACCCGGCACGCGTTCGCCGCGTCGGACCTCCAGCGGACGAAGAACCAGCAGAAGTTCCTCGCGGCGCTGGCGCACGAGGTGGCGACGCCGGGAACGATCCTGAACCCGTTCGCGTTGTACCCGACGCTGGGCGCGGGCCTGGACTCGCTGATCGTGGACAAGGACATGGGGCTGTGGGACCTGGGCTCGATGTTCTTCGCGATGAAGGGTGTCAACGGCGGCGACGGCGTCTCCATGAACATGCCGATCTCCGGCTCCAACGGCGGCAACCTCGTCTGGGACAAGACGAAGGTCAAGCAGCTCGTCAAGGAGCTGAACAACGACGAGAAGGTCACCGTCACCAGTGACTGACAGCCACGCCCTCCCCTTCGACGCGGTCCTGTGCGACGTCGACAATGTCATCCGCCATTTCGACAACTCCGGCATCCACGCGCTGGAGCGCGCGACCGGCCTCGCGGAGGGGACGACGTTCAAGGTCGCGTTCGCTCCGGAGGCCGCGATCCCGCTGGTCCTGGGGCACATCACCGGCCAGGAGTGGGTGGGCCTCGTCGCACAGGGCCTGTCCGGTCTCGTGGACGAGTCCACGGCCTGGGACCTGGGCCGAGCCCTCCTGGAGTCCCCCTTCAAGCGGGACGACACCGTCGTCACCCTCCTGCGCCGCGCCCGCGTCCACGTCCCCCTGGTGCTCGTCACCAACGCCTCGGTGGAGCTGGAGGCGGACCTCGCGGAGATGCAGCTGACGGACCTCGCGGACCACGTCGTCAGCAGCGCCCGGATCGGTCTCGCGAAGCCGGACCCGAGGATCTACCACCTCGCCGTGCAGCTCGCCGGGGTCCCGGCGGAACGCTGCCTGTTCGTGGACGACACGTTGGAGAACGTGGAGGCGGCGAGGGCGCTCGGCATGTCGGTGGTGCACTTCCGGGAGGCGGCGGATCTGGAGCGCGCTCTGGAGCCGCTGTTCACGTAGACGCGCCCGGCGTGAATCTGCTGTGGAATTCTTGAGTTCTCAAGCTTATCGGCTTCTCCCGGCAGCCCCCCGCGTAACAGGATGACGGTCGTCTCGGGGGATACGACCACTCCAAGGGGGAAGTTCCGCCTTGTCCCAGCACCACCCTGCCCGGCGCCGCAAAGCCACCTTGCTGGCCACCGCCGTCGTCGGCACCCTCGTCCTCGCGCCCGCGACCCCCGCCCTCGCGGCGCCCGCTCAAGGACAGCTCACCCAACACCTGCCCGCCGGCATCTACTTCGTGCAGTTGGCCGAACAGCCCGTCGCGACCGACCCGGCGACGGCGGCGAAGCCCGGCACCCGCATCGACATCACCACCGACGCCGTCCGGGAGCACGTCCGCAAGCTCAAGCAGGAGCGTGACGAGGTCCTGGACACAGTCCACGGCGTCAAGCCCTTCTACAGCTACCAGCTGCTCCTCAACGGCTTCGCGGCGAAGCTGACGGCGGCCCAGGCGAGCGAGTTGGCCCGCACGCCGGGCGTCCTCGCGCTGACCCGGAACACCATGCTCCACCCCCTGGCCGCCGCAAAGACGAAGAGCACCCTCCCCGCCGCCGACACCGCCGACTTCCTCGGCCTCAAGAAGCCCGGCGGCCTCTACGCGAAGATCCCCGGCGGCCAGAAGCACGCGGGCGCCGGCATGATCCTCGGCGACCTCGACACGGGCATCTACCCGGACAGCCCGTCCTTCGCGCCCCTCCCCGCGGACAGCCTCGCGCAGTCGACAGTGGACCGGAAGTGGAAGGGATCCTGCGACCCCGGCCAGGACCCGAACCACCGAGTGACCTGCAACAACAAGCTGATCGGCGCCCAGTACTTCAACAAGGCCGTCACGGACCCGAAGGAAGACGACTGGGCGTCCCCGATGGACGGCGAGTCGCACGGCTCGCACACCGCGAGCACGGCGGCGGGCAACGCGGACGTCACCGCGAACGTCCCCGACAGCGGCATATCCGGCACGAAGATCTCCGGCATAGCCCCGGCGGCCCGGATCGCCGCCTACCGCGTCTGCTACACGGACGGCTGCGGGACCGTCGACATCGTCGCCGGTATGGAGAAGGCGGTCGCGGACGGCGTCGACGTCATCAACTACTCGCTCGGCGGGGACAACACCGAGAAGGCGAACGGCCCCACGTACCTGGCGATGCTGAACGCGGCCCGCGCCGGTGTCTTCATCTCCGCGTCGGCGGGCAACTCCGGCCCGGGCACGGCCTCCAACGGCGTCCCGTGGGCGACGACCGTCGCCGCCTCCAGCCACGACATCGGCTACCAGGGCACGGTGACGCTGGGCAACGGCAAGAGCTACACCGGCGTGAGCATCGCCGGTTCGGGTGTGCCGTCCGCGCCGCTCGTGGACGCCGGGCAGGCCGCGAAGAGCGAGGCCGAGGCGGCGGACGCGGCGCTGTGCCTGCCGGACACCCTGGACCCGGAGAAGGTCAAGGGCGCGATCGTGGTCTGCGCGCGCGGCACCAACGGCCGCGCCGAGAAGAGCGCGAACGTGAAGGCGGCCGGCGGGCTCGGCATGGTGCTGTACAACACCCTCGCGACGGACGAGGAGATCGCGGACGCGCACACGATCCCGGGCGTCCATCTCGACAAGGCGGACGGCGAGGACGTGAAGGCGTACGCGGACGGCACCGGCGCCACCGCGACGCTGAACGCCGCCGTCGCCGTCCACCAGGAAGCCCCGGTCGTCGCCGGGTTCTCCTCCTCCGGGCCCGACCTGAACAGCAAGGGTGACCTGCTGAAGCCGGACGTCACCGCGCCGGGTGTGGACGTCGTCGCGGCTGTCTCGCCCGGCACGCCCGGGTTCCCGGGGCAGCAGGGGATCATGTCGGGGACGTCCATGTCGGCGCCCCACGTCTCCGGACTCGCCCTGCTGCTGCGGCAGTTGCACCCGAAGTGGACGCCGATGGAGGTCAAGTCGGCGCTGATGACGACCGCGACGACGAAGGACAACGCGGGCAAGCCGATCCAGCGGGCCGGGGGGACTGTCGCCACGCCGCTCGACTACGGCTCCGGGCACGTCGTCCCGACGAGCGCGGCCGACCCCGGGCTCGTCTACAACTCGACGGCCGTGGACTGGGTTTCCTACCTCTGCGCGATCGGGCAGGCGCCGGAGACGACCGACGGGCAGGACGTGTGCGCGCGGGTCCGCAAGACCGACCCCAGCGACCTGAACACGCCGTCCATCGCCGTGGGTGACCTCGCGGGCGTGCAGACCGTGACGCGGACGGTGACGAACGTGTCGTCGACGACCGGTGTCTACACGGCGTCGGTTGAGGCGCCGGCCGGGTACCGGGCGACGGTGTCCCCGAAGAAGCTGACCGTGCGGGCGGGTGGTTCGGCGTCGTACAAGGTGACGTTCACGCGGGCCGGTGCGGCGATCGGCAAGTGGGCGTTCGGGGCGGTCAGTTGGGCCGACAAGACGCACAAGGTGCGGTCCGTGGTGGCGCTGCGGGCGGCCGGGGTGAACGCGGCCGGTGAGGTCTCCGGGCGGGGTGCCCGGGGCTCGGTCACCCTCGCCCCCAAGGCCGGTTTCACCGGGGCCCTCACGACGGCCGTCAACGGGCTGTACGCCGGGACGACGAAGACGGGCACGCTCACGGGGGCCGGTGACGACATCGACCCGTCCAAGCTGGCCGAGCACACCGCCACGACCAAGGTGACCGTTCCGGCCGGGACCTCTCTCGCGCGGGTCGCGATCCTGTCGTCCGAGTTCAAGGCGGGCAGCCAGGTCGACCTGTGGATCGTCGACCAGGACGGCAACCTCGTCCACTCGCCGGACGCCGGGAACAGCGAGCACGCCGATCTGGCTCCCGGGACCTACGACATCTACGTCAACCAGACGGCCACGCCCACCGGTTCCCAGAGTCAGCGGTACACGCTGCACACGTGGCTGATCGGGAAGAGCGGGAAGCCCGCGGTGAAGGCGGGGGTCTCGCCCGCCTCGCAGAAGGTGAAGCAGGGGGCTGTCGCCAAGGCCACCGTGTCCTGGAAGGGGCTCAAGGCCGGGCAGGTGTATCTCGCGCTGGTGACGTACGGGGACGGCAAGAAGGGCGTCGGGAGTACGACGCTGACTGTCACTCCGTAGAGCTGGTCGGATGAGGGCGGGCGTCCTAGGCGCCCGCCCTTTTGCGTGCCACCCCCGCGAAGTGCGTCACCGCCGCGATGTCCGCCCCCGTGCGGTCCGGGCGCCAGCGGGTGCACGTCACCACGCCCGGGTCCAGGAGTTCCGTGCCCTCGAAGAGGCGGATCAGTTCGGCTCTGGTCCGCAGGGTCATCGGGGCCGAGCCCTGCGCGTTCCAGTACGACACGGCCTCGTGCATCGCCGGGCCGTCCACCTCGGTCGTCGGGTGCGAGATGACGACGTAGCTCCCCGGGGGGACGGCGTCCAGGAGGCGGCGGACGATCGACGCGGCCTCGTCCGTGTCGATGACGAAGTTGAGGATGCCGAGGAGCGTGATGGCCACCGGGCGGCCGAAGTCCAGCGTCTCCGCCGCCTTCTGGACGATCCTCTCCGGGTCGTGGATGTCCCCCTCCACGAAGACGGCCGCCCCCTCCGGCGTACTCGTCAGCAACGCGTGCGCGTGCGCGAAGACGAGGGGGTCGTTGTCCACGCAGACGACCTTGCAGGCCGGGTTCACTCGTTGGGCTATCTCGTGGGTGTTGTCGGTGATCGGGAGGCCCGTGCCGATGTCCAGAAACTGACTGATACCGATGTCTCCGGCCAAGTGCCGGACGGCCCTTGCGAGGAACCTGCGGTCCGCGATGGCCGACCTTGGCAGCTCCGGGACCAGCGCGACGATGTGGTCGCCGACCTCGGCGTCGACCGGATAGTGGCCCATACCGCCTAGCCAGTAGTTCCATATCCGGGCGGAGTGCGACACATCGGACCGGAAGTGAGATGTCCCGAGCATGGGGTCCAAGGTAGATCCGGAATGTGTCCTTCGGGGGCTCCTTTCGGACACTTGTTTCCTAGATCTCACCTGGGGGGCTCGC
>DATCQX010000246.1:0-14493 GCA_036569285.1 Streptomyces sp. | reverse complement strand
CGGAAGATGGCTGCCAGTGTCTCTTCGGTGGGGGTCCGGGGCTGACGGCTGGAGGTGGTGGTGAAGTCGGGTGTGGGGAGGGCGGTGTGGTCGATTTTGCCGTTGGGGGTGAGGGGGAGGGTGTCGAGGGTGATGACGGTGGTGGGGACCATGTAGGCGGGCAGATGCTGGGCGGTGTGTTCGCGTACCTGGTCGGGGGTGAGGGGCTGTGTGGTGGTGATGTAGGCGGTGAGGTGTCTGGTGCCCGGGGTGGTTTCGTGGAGGGCGATGAGGGCTTCGGTGATGTGGGGGTGGAGGATGAGGGTGGTTTCTATTTCGGCGGGTTCGATGCGGAAGCCGCGGATCTTGGTCTGGTGGTCGGTGCGGCCGTGGAAATCGAGGACGGGGGTGTCGGTACGCCAGGAGGCGAGGTCGCCGGTGCGGTACATACGGGTACCGGGAGGGCCGTAGGGGCAGGCCACGAACCGGCCCGCGGTGAGGCCCGGCTGGTGCTGGTAGCCGCGGGCCACACCGGCTCCCGCGATGTACAGCTCACCGGTGACACCCGGCGGGACCGGGCGCAGGAACGCGTCCAGGATGTAGAGCTGGGTGTTGTCCATCGGGGCACCGATGGGCAGGGCGCCGCCTTGGTCCAGGGTGTCGCGGCCGATGCTCTGGGTGGTGGCGAGCATCGTCGTCTCGGTGGGGCCGTAGCTGGTGACGACCTCGACACCGGGATGCGTTTGGAGGATGCGGTCGACGGCTGCGGGGGAGACGGTGTCGCCGCCGGTGAGGATGGCACGCACCCCGGTGAAGGTGTCGGGTCTCTCCTCGGCCAGCATCCGGAACAGGCCTGAGGGCGGGAACACAGCGGTGATGCCGTGCTCGGTGATGAGGGCTTGGATCTGGTCGCTGGAGGGCAGCCCGTCAGGGGCGACCACCAGCGTGCCGCCGTGCAGGAGGGGGACCCAGATCTCCGCGGTGGAGGCGTCGAAGGAATGCGGCGCCTGCAACAGCACCGTGCGGTAGGCGTCGGTGCCAAAACGCCGGTCGGCGATCAGCGCCCGCACCCCGTGATGCGTGACCGCCACACCCTTCGGCCTTCCGGTGGAGCCGGACGTGAACATCACATACGCCAACTGCTCGGCGTGCCCGGTTACTTCAAGGTTCGAGGCGTTCCCCTCGGTGAGGAGGGCTTCGGTGACGACGGTGACGGGCAGGCCGGTTTCGTCCGCCTCACCGGCCAGGGCCTCGTCGGTGAGCAGGACGCGGCAGCGGGTGTCCGCGAGGATCACCTGCCGACGCGCCAGCGGATACCGCGAGTCGAGCGGGACGTAGTGCCCGCCCGCCTTGAGGATCGCCAGCAGGGCGATCACCAAGTCCGGGGAGCGCTGCATCAGCACCCCGACCCCGCTCTCCGGACCCACCCCGAGCCCGGCCAGGTGTCGCGCGAGCCGGTTCGCGCGCGCGTTCACCTCGGCATACGTCCAACTCCCCCCGCCTGACACCAACGCCACCGCATCCGGCGTCCGCACCACCTGCCCCTCGAACGCCTCACTGACCGTGCCCACCGGCACCGTCCGCACCGTGTCGTTCCACTCCTCGACGACCTGGCGTCGTTCCACCGAGGTCAGCAGGTCGAGCCGTGACAGCCGGACGTGCGGATCCGCCACGAACGTCTCGAAGACCTTGCGCAGCCGGTCGGCGAATGTCTCGGCCTCAGCCCGCCGGAAGACGTCCGGGCGGTAGCTCACCTCAAGGCCGAGCCGCTCACCCGGTGCCGCCATGATGCTCAGCGCGTAGTGGGTGGCGCCCGCCCCGTCGTCGGAGATGTCGAACGGGCGGACCCTGAACTGCGCTCCGGGCTCGTCCAATTGGGCATGCGGGGCGTTCTCGTAGACCAGGTTCGTGTCGAAGAGTTCGCCGAGCCCCGCCCGGCGCTGGATGTCGGCGAGGCTGGTGCAGTGGTACGGCATCAGTTCGGTCTGCTGGTCTTGCAACAGGGCGAACGTCGTGAGCAGCGACTCCCGGGGGTCGAGCCGGACCCGCACGGGCAGGGTGTTGATGAACAGACCGATCATCGACTCCACGCCGGGCAGCTCGGGCGGTCGGCCCGCGACGGTGGCGCCGAACACCACGTCCTGGCGTCCCGTCCGCATGCCGAGCAGTAGGGCCCATGCCCCCTGGACGACCGTGTTCAACGTCAGCCCGTGCTCGCGCGCCGCCCGGGCGAGGTCCGTGCTCAGCTCCGTCGGCAGGTCGACGCGTACGCGTTCCGGGACGACCGATCCGCGCCCGGCTTCGGCCGGTGCGACCAGGGTCGGTTCTGCGAGGCCGGACAGCGCATGCTCCCAGGCCTCGGCGGCGGCCTGCCGGTCCTGCCGGGAGAGCCACGTCAGGTAGTCGCGGAAGGGCCGCACCTGAGGCAGGGCGGACGCGTCGCCGCCGGTGCGGTACAGCTCGAAGAGTTCGTCCAGCAGGAGGGGAATCGACCAGCCGTCCCACAGGATGTGGTGCGCCGTCAGGACGAGGACGTGGCGTTGCGCGGTCAGCTGTACGAGGGCGCAGCGGACGAGGGGCGGGGCCGTCATGTCGAACCGGCGCAGCCGGTCCTCGGCCAGGAACCGTTCCGCGCGTTCTTGTCGCCCGGTCTCGTCGAAACCGCTCAGGTCGAGTTCCGTCCAGGGCAGTTCGACCTTGGTGGCCACGACCTGGACCGCGCGCCCGGAGGCGATCTGCCGGAAGCCGACGCGCAGGTTCGCGTGGCGTGCCAGCAGCTCCTGTGCCGCCGTCCGCATGGTGTCCGCGTCGACGGGGCCGTCCACCTCGAAGGCCATTTGCGTCGCGTAGACGTCCACGGCCTCCGGGTCGTACAGGGCGTGGAAGAGGAGCCCTTCCTGGAGCGGGGAGAGCGGCAGGACGTCCTCGATGCCCAGGGCGGGGTCCCAGTCGGCTGCCAGCTGCGCCCGTTCCTGCTCGCTCAGGTCCAGCAGGGGTTCGTCCGGCTCGGCCGGCGCCGGCTGGGCGCGCAGGTCGCGGGCTATCTCCGCCAGGGCCGCGACCGTCTTGCGCTGGAAGACCTCGCGGGGGGTGAACACCAGCCCGGCGCCCGTCCTCGCCCGCGCCACCAGTTGGATCGAGACGATCGAGTCGCCGCCCAGGTCGAAGAAGCTGTCGTCGGCCCCGACCCGATCCAGCCCGAGCACTTCCGCGAAGAGTTCGGCCAGCGCGTGTTCCCGTTCCGTGCTCGGCGCGCGCCCCGTGGACACGGCGGCGAAGTCCGGTGCGGGCAGGGCCTTGCGGTCGACCTTGTTGTTGAGCGTCAACGGCAACGCGTCCAGCACCACCACGGCCGCCGGCACCATGTGCTCGGGCAGACTCCCCGCCACGAACTCCCGCAACGCCGGACCGTCCGGCTCCTGTCCCGCCGCAGGGGTCACATACCCCAGCAGCCGCTTCACGCCCGGGGTGTCCTCGCGTGCTACGACGACAGCCTGCGCGACCGACGCGTGTCGCGTCAGCGCCGCCGCCACCTCGCCCGGCTCGATCCGGAAACCACGCACCTTGACCTGATCATCCGTACGCCCCACGAACTCCAGCACACCATCCGCCAGCCACCGCACCGCATCACCCGTGCGATACATCCGCTCGCCGACACCCCTGAACGGGCACGCCACGAACCGCTCCGCCGTCAACCCCGCACGTCCCCCATAGCCGCGCGCCACCCCGCCGCCTGCGATGTACAGCTCGCCCTCGACACCGACCGGCACCGGCCGCAGCGCGCCGTCGAGCACATACACCCGGGCATTACCGATGGGGGCACCGATCGGTGGGACACGGCCACCCGAAGGCGGTACACATCGCACCGCCGTCACCGTCACCGTCGTCTCCGTCGGCCCGTAACTGTTCCAGAACTCCCGCCCCGCGCCGGCCCATACATCCACGAAACGCCCTGCCGGGGCCTCACTGCCCGTATGCACCAACCGCAGTTCCGGCACCTCCTCGGGTTCGAAGAACGGCAGCAGCGCGGGCTGGATGTACGCCACGCTCACGGCTTCGCCGCGCACCAGTTCCTTCAACCGGTCAGGACTGCGCCGGTCCTCCTCACCCGACAGCACCAGAACGGCACCGTTCAGCAGGGCGCCGAACACCTCGAACACCGACGAGTCGAAGGTCAGGGCCGCAGCGCACAGGCACCGATCGTGTGTGCCGATGCCGTAGCGCGTGGCGATGTCGACCATGGACTGCGTCACCGAACCATTCGCCACCACCACGCCCTTGGGGCGGCCGGTGGAACCGGACGTGTAGATGACGTACGCCGGGTGAGCCGGCAGCAACGGTCGCACTCGCTCACCGTCAACGAGATCAGCCCCGGGCAGCACGGACAGACCCGAGTCGTCGAGGACGAGCAGACTCGCCCCGGCCGGCAACCGGTGGGCGCTCCCGGCCATGGTGATCACGGCCGCAGGCGCGGCGTCCGACAGAACCTGGGCGATACGCTCCGCCGGATACTCCAGATCCAACGGCACGTAAGCCGCACCCGCCTTCACCACACCGAGCATCGCCACCACAGCGTCCACCGACCGAGGCAGCGCCAGCACCACCCGGTCCTCAGGCCCCACACCCGACCCCGCCAGACGCCGTGCCAGTTGATTCGCCCGCACGTTCAACTCCCCGTACGTCACCTCCTCCCCCGCGAACACCACCGCCACCGCGTCCGGCGCACACCTCACCCGCGCCTCGAACGCCTCCGCGACCGTCACCGCCGGGAACACCTCACCGCCGGAGTTCCACTCGCCGAGCATCCGCAGCCGTTCGTCGGCCGTCAGCAGGTCGAGCCGCGACAGCCGGACGTCAGGTTCCGCCGCGAACGTCTCCAGGAACATCAGCAGCCGTGTCCCGAATCCTTCGACCGTCTCCAGGTCGAACAGGTCCGGGCGGAAGCTGAGGCCGAGCCGCAGGCGTTCACCGGGTTCGGCGGCGAGGACCAGGGGGTAGTGCGTCGCGCTGTGTCCTTCGGCGGAGGTGATACGCAGGCCGGTGGGGTGCTCGTCGTCGGGGCGGTCGGCGACCAGGCGGTTCTCGAAGACGGTCGAGGTGTCGAAGAGTTCCCCGAGTCCTGCCCGGCGCTGGATGTCGGCGAGGCTGACGTACTGGTAGGGCTGGAGGGCCGTCTGCTGGTCCTGGATCCGGCCGAGCAGGCCGGCGAAGGTGTCGGCGGGGTGCGTGCGGGCACGTACGGGGACGGTGTTGGCGAAGAGGCCCACCATCGACTCGACGCCGGGCAGCTCGGGCGGGCGGCCCGAAACGGTGGCGCCGAACACGACGTCCTGGCGTCCTGTCAGGGTGGCCAGCAGCAGTGCCCAGGCGCCCTGGACCACCGTGTTCAGTGTCAGTCCGCGTTCACGGGCGACGCGCGTGAGGTCGGCCGTGACGTCCGCGCGGAGTTCGAACCAGGCGCGCTCCGGGATGGCGGGCACGCGGTCGGGGTCCGCGGGCGCCGCCAGGGTCGGTTCCTCCAGGCCCTCCAGGGCCGTCGCCCAGGCGTTCGCCGCCGTGTCGCGGTCCTGCGCGGACAGCCATTCCAGGTAGGTGCGGAAGGGCACCACGGGCGGCAGGCCTGAGGCGTCACCGTTCCGCGCGTACAGCTCGAACAGCTCGGCCAGGACGAGCGGCATGGACCAGCCGTCCCACAGGATGTGGTGCACGGTCAGCACGAGGACGTGGCGTTCGCCGCCCAGGCGCAGCAAAGTCAGCCGCAGCAGTGGCGGGAGCGCCATGTCGAACCGGCGCAGCCGGTCCTCGCCGAGGATCCGCTCAACCTCGGCGGACTGCGGTGCGCCGCTCAGGGCGCTCAGGTCGGACTCCGCCCACGGCAGGTCGACCGCCGTCGCCACCACCTGGACCGCCCGGCCCGAGGCGACCTGCCGGAAGCCCGCCCGCAGGTTCGCGTGCCGGGCCAGCAGCTCCTGGCCCGCGGCCCGCAGCGAGCCGGCGTCCACGGGGCCCTCCAGCCGGAAGACCATCTGCATCGCGTACACGTCCACGCCCTCGGGGTCGTACAGGGCATGGAAGTACAGCCCCTCCTGCAAAGGAGACAGGGGCAGGACGTCCTGGATCTTCGGGTTGCTCACAGCGCGTTCACTCCATTGTCTGCAGGAGGGTGCATCCAGGACCATGCGGATGGCCATGTGCGCCACTGGCCGCCCCTTCGCAGCTCAGCGCCTTGAAGCGCCTCCTGTTCTGACGGCGCCGGGCCTCGGCCGCACAGCTGCGGTCCAGGCGGAAGGGGCAGGTCCGGACCGTCGTGCCGATAGTCTTTCCCGCGCCTGCGGGTGGTGGTACTGCACACGTTGACGGTTCACCGGTGCCGTACGGGATCCACGACATCGGCGCGAATACCGGCTGGGTGTCGGTGGGCTGCGACGTCGGTGAGACGTTCACGCTCGCCGTGGTGCGGACGACCTGGCTGGGCCAGGTCACGCAGACGGACGGCGGCACGTCGTGAGCACTCCCGTCGACACGGAGGCCGAACGGCACCGCCTGGAGGGCGAGTTACTGGTCGACACCGTACGCACTGCACGGCCGATCGGTGCCGCTCCTTCACCGAGCCGGGCCCCCGTTCTTCGACGACCTTGCCACCCGCTACCGCACCTGGCGTGCCGACGGCAGTCGACTCTCAGCAACCTCGCTGTCTTCCTCCTCAAGAACGAGGGTGCAGCCGAGGCCGGCCCCGCCAACCTACGGATGCTGTCGATGGCGGACACGTAGAGGTTGACACGCTCGGTTCGTCGACATTCGATACGAACACATATCCAATATATCGGCCAATACATCACCATTGCCGGGCCCCGTCCTGAAATGCATCATGAGATGACGGTGTGCCGCCGACAATTGGCAGCGGTAAACGGGAGACGAACCGCTGCCCGAGGGACGCAAGGTGATTCCCGATGCGATTCTCCACGGGTGCGATTCGCGATTACGTCCCCAGCTGCGGGGGCCCCGATCTTCCCAAGACGATTCCCGAAGCCCGTAGCTTCGCAGCGGTGTTCATATTCGCGGGGCACCAGCTCTTCAGCCACTGGGAGAACAAGGACGTCTGGGGCTCCGACTTCCGCGAGGCGGGCAGTGGCGATCTCGAACCGCAGGGCGGCAGTGATCTCGTAGAGCTCTACTTCTACACCGGGCACGGGATCTGCCAGCGGGCGCCCAAGGCCACCGATCCCGACTTTTTGGCGGTGTGCGGGGCGTTCGGGACGCCGAATACCGTCACGATCGGGAAGGAGGTCCGCTGGGGCAACGCGCGCAACGGGTTGCAGTACGCGATCATCGACGCGAGTTGTCCGATGGACCTCGTCTCGCTGGCGAACTCCTGGTTCCCGGTCTTCCAGGGGCTGCACATCGCGGTGGGTCATTCAGGGACCATCGCCTCGGACACGCTGGACAGCATCGACCGGGGATTCTCCTTCGCCGTACGGGCCACCGGCGCCTTCTGGTTCTTCCCTCACCAGAGCGTCGGCGACGCCTGGATGGACGCGGGCACGATCGACATCCAGTCGGGATGCAGCGCTGTGGCACTGGCGGCCGGCGAGTCGCGCGACGACGCCATCTGGCGACGCGACCACGAGACGATCGGCGTGCACAGCACCTTCAACTTCACTCCGGCCTGGTTCGCCTGGAAGTGGCGTACCCAGTGAGCCTCAGCCTCCTGGAGGATGAACGATGACTTCACCCCCTGGCCGGGACTACAGCGAGGACGCCGAACTCGCGCGCCTTCGCGAACTCGGCGAATCCACGCTGGGACTGAGCTTCGACGTCATCGAACAGAGCGGCGGGGCGCAGAACGTGATCGCCATCCGGTCCGGCGACACCCTCTTCAGCAAGCGGCTGGACTCGCTGACGTACTTCGTCCAGGACAACCGCTTCGGCGTGGGCGGCGAGCTGGGCGTGTTCGAGGGCCCCGACGACGAATTGCTGCGCAACTGCCGCGCCGTCCTCGCCTCGCTCGGTGTCCCCGAGGCGGAGATCGGCTACGCGGGGATCGTGCGAGAGCAGAACCAAGTGGCCCGCTTCGACCCGGAGTCCGGCCGGTCGGAGTTCGAGGAGCCCACACCCGGCAACCGCTACGCACGCATCGGCAGGTATGTGGACGGCCGTCCCGTGTGGCAGTCCGGCTGTGTCCTCGGCCTGACCGGTGACGGGCGCATCGGCCGTCTCCAACTGCACTGGCCGGCACTCCCCGACCTCGCGGTCGAGGAACTGCGCGTGCTGGCCTACCGCGTGGAGCAGGACTGGCGTCCTCCCGACGTGGAGGGCGCCGAACCCGAGTCCGTCGAGGCCGGGATCACGCATTCCACCGCGGTCGGCTTCGTACTGGACATCTACCCCGCCATTCAGGTGGTGTACGCGTCCACCACGGGCCTGGGGCGCAAACCCGTGCGCTATCTCAACCGCTACGGAGAGGACGTGCCGGTCCCACGCGCCCACGCCTGGGACCTCGACAAAATCGTCCCGACCCTCAACCGCCCGGATCCACCGCCGGACGCCGCCCAAGAGGTCGCATTCGGCTAACTGAGCGTTTGGTCCTGTCACGGTCGAGGTGGTCCCGTTTCCGGAGTCCTGCGGTGCCGGGGCCGCTGTGCTTGATGGCAGCCGGCGCGTCCGTGACGCCTGGGCAGCATTTCGTTCCGGCTACTCCTGTCTGCTCCCAACACTCCCCCGAACGCCGCCTTTTGGCTGCTGGCGGAGCCGATCGCGGTCGGCCACTTCGCAAACATGACTCCGCACAGCCGGTATCCCAGCGACCTGTCGGACGCGCGCTGGGCGCTGATCGAACCCGTCCTGACGTCGTGGCACAACCAGCGCCGCGCCCGGGCACTGGACATCGGCCGACCGGCCGAACACGAGCTGCGCCAGATCGTGAACGCCATCCTGTACATGGACCGCACCGGCATCCCCTGGCGCTGCCTGCCGCACGACTTCGCCCTGTGGGCCACGGTGTACGGGCATTTCGCCAAGTGGCGGCAGGACGGCGTGTTCGAGCAGTTCACCGGCCTGCTGCGGCACCTGGTCCGCGAAGCCGAGGGCCGACGCGTGGAGCCGTCGTCCTGCGTGCTGGACTCCCGGACCATCAAGACCTCCACCGACGTGCACCTCGCGGACCAGGGCACGGGCGCCGGGAAACGGATCATCGGGCGCAAGCGTCACCTCGGCCGCGACACCCTCGGCCTGCTGCCGACCGTGCCAGCCACCGCCGTCGGCGTGACCCTGCCGTCCCACATCGCCGCCTCGGCTTCGATGTCCACCCCGACCAACGCCCGCCCGGCGCCTGCGGGTTCACGATCGTCCCGAGACGCTGCACCATCGAACGCAGCATCGGCCGGCTCATGCACCGCTCCAAAGCGCGGCCGTCGGAGTGGCGTGGGATTTCCTCGGTGGCGTCATGGTGCTGCGGCCCGTTCGGCCAGTGCACGATTTCGGTCATGCAGGATCCGTTTGGTTACGAAGGCACCGCCATGACTGCTTCGGCCGGCCCGGCAGGGGATTCACTCGGAAGTCCTGGTGAGGGCGCGGACCCGGTCGAGCACCTCCGCAGCGCCACGGTGGCGGCGGTGCGGGCGCAGGTGCTGGACTGCGGTGCCGAGTCGGCGGGTGGCCCGGGCGGAGTTGAGGGCGGGGTAGGCGTCGAGGAAAGCCCGCCAGTGGTGTACGGCCTGGTCGAGGTGGCCGAGTCGTAGCTGGGTCTCCGCCAGCCGGGCGCGGGTCAGGGCTGTCGGGAGACGTTCGCCCGGTGCGCGCAGGCGCAGGGAGACGGTCAGGGCGGTCAGGGCGCCGGTGTGGTCACCGAGGGTGGCCAGGATCTGGGCGCGCTGGTAGTGCAGGGCGCCGGCCGGGTAGTCGCTGAAGGGCCCGGGGGTGTGGTCGGCGCGTGCGTGGAGGTCTTCGGCCTGGGCGAGGTCCGTCAGGGCGGCGTGCCGGTCGTGGTGGGCTTCGAGGACGGCCAACTGGATGCGGGTGTAGGCGCGGACGGCGGGTGGGGCGTGGTGGGCGTGGCGTACGGCCTGCTCGGCGAGGGTGAGGACGGTCGGGGTGCGGTGGCCGAGGTCGTGGGCGTGGGCGTGGGCGGCCATGGCGCGCAAGCTGATGGCGAGGGTGATGTGGTCACCCGCGTCAGCGGCCAGGCGGGCGGCGATCTGCTGGTAGTGCTGGGCGGCGCCGTCGTGGCCGGCGTCCGCGCACATCCCGCCGAGCAGCAGTGTCAGCTGCGCCGCCGCGGACAGCAGATCCGCGTGCCCCCGTTCGCCGACGGCGGTGTACAGCCGGGGGACGACCTGATGGGCCAGGTAGGCGGCCAGTGCCGCGCGTACGTGCTGCCCGCCGTGCTGGTCTGCCGCGGCGGCGAACACCGTGGCCATGGTGCGCATCCGGTCCGCCCCGGCGTCGCGGGGCTGTTCCGGGAGCCGGTCGAGGGGTTCGGCTGGGAGGAGCGGGCCGGGCAGGACGAGGGCGGTGAGGGTGTAGACGCCGGCTCCGAACAGGGCGCGGCGCTGCGGGTCGAGTTCGGCGTGGGTGAGGTGGGTGAGTTTGCGCACGGGATCGGCCTCCCAGGACGGGTCCACCACGGCGGCGGGAGCACGGGTGAGCCCAGCCTCCTGCGCGGTGACGCGCCTGCCCAGGCGGCGGGAGAGGCATTCCAGGAGCAGCGCGGGAAACGGCGGCCTGGGCTGACCGCCCTCCAGCCAGCGCCCCACGGTGGTGCGGTGACAGACCACGCCGAGATCTCGCTCGGACGCCACTTTCCCTATGGCCAGGGCGAGTTGGCCTGGCCCCCAGCCGGCTTCCCGCGTCAGCAGTTGGAGACGCGTGTTGGGTGTGCGCGGCATGACCGCCTCTCTAGCGGGCAGGCGGTACCTGAAAACGTGGCGCGTGTCTCCAGCGCCGTGCGCCACAGGTCCGGGGACAAGACGCACCTGCTCAAGGGCGCGCAACCGGGGCGACACCCGATCCCGCCGTTCACATCCGAGCCGACTCGCCCATCGGTCACGTCCGGTGCCACCCGGCCCAGGCCGAACGGCGCGGGCTTTCCGCCATCTGCACATTCCGGCGCGAACCGGCTCGTCCGACGCCCCGCCGTACATCGAATCCGTATGACAGAGCGGACGTCGGCCGGCCTGGGTCGGCATCCCACGGTCCTCAGCCGCCTCGACGGCGTCAACCACCGTGCCGACAGGGCGGTTTCCGGGATTGGAATCGTCACCGCCTTCGAGGCGGACAGGACTTCGGAGGTCAAGAAGGGATCTTGCACAGCGGGTTCCTCTTCGCGCGTGCGGTGCCGGCCGGGTGCCGTGTGTCTTCGGTGCGGTAGGGCAGTCAAGCGGAGCGGGCCGTGGAAAGGTAAGCGTGTGCGCGAGACCGTAGGCGTACGGTCCGTTTCCGCCTACCGCACCGCCCGCACACCCCGTGCGCACATCGCCCACGGTGGCCGACCGGCCGGGGCTCTCACACTCACCAACCCGGCTTCCTCATGGGACGGCGCGGGCAGGTGCCGGGATTCCTCGACGCACCTTCCCTGCCGGATGAGTTCCAGCCGAACCGTCCCGACCCACACTCACCCCCGCTTTCACAAGCACACAAAGTCGCACGGAGTGCACGGCCTTCGCCCTCTGAGCCCCTGTACGGCGCGAGGTGCGGGGCAGTGCACTGTTCCTACCCGCCGAACGCCTCGGCGTCAGCGCTTCGACCGCGCGCCAGGGTGGCATTCGGTCAAGTCACGGCCGCCCCATTGGACGCTCAGATCGGAGAAGGCACGGTGAACACTCCCCCGGCGACGAGCACAGCACCCCCCGCACCGCGCCCCCTCTACCGCGTGCGCCACCTCTCCCAAGCCCTGCACGACCCGTTCCCCGCCGTGGCGGCTCTCGCCCGCTGGGACCGTTCCGATCAGTACGTCGCCTACGAGCGTCCTGGTGAAATCTGTTTCGCGGCTGGAGAGTTGGCGTCACTGCGTATCTCTCGCCGCCGCACCAGAGTGACCTTCGACGGCCGTACGACCACCACGCCGACCCCGGCCGACCCGTTGAAAGCGGTGACGGCGTTCCTCGCCGGGCTGCCGGTGGAAAGCTGGCGGGTGTACGGCTGGGCGGCCTTCGAGTTCGCCTACCTCCTCCAGGAGGGGCGCGCGGCACATGTACCGCATCAGCACGCAGGAGACTCGCCCGATGACGATCTCCTGCACGTCTTCCTGCCTCGTGCCGAGGTTCGCATCGGCCCGGCCCACATCGGACTGCGGTCCGCCGAGGCACGGCTGCTCGACGAGTTGACCGATCTGCTCGCCTGCGTCACCGACGCGGATCCGCTCGCCGGTACCCGGCCACTCCCCGTGCCCGACCTCGACGACGCCGGGAACTACCGTGCCGCCGTCGCCGAGGCCGTCACCCGGATCCGCGCCGGCGATCTCGAAAAGGTGATCCTCTCCCGGACCGTGGCGGTGAGCGCGCCGGTGGACCTGGTGGCCAGCTACGTCGCCGGGCGGCGGGCCAACACCCCGGCCCGCTCCTACCTGTTGAACCTGGGCCGGATGCGGGCCGCCGGGTTCAGCCCGGAGACCGTCGTCGAGGTCGCTCCCGACGGCTGGGTCAGCGCCCAGCCACTCGCCGGAACCCGCGCCTTGACCGGATCCGCACATGACGACGCCGCCCTGCGCCACAACCTCCTCACCGACCCCAAGGAGATCTACGAACACGCCGTCTCGGTACGCGCCGTATGGGACGAACTCGCCACTCTCGGCGCGGAGAACACACTCCGCGTGGACGACTTCATGAACGTACGCGAACGGGGCAGCGTCCAGCACCTCGCCTCGACCGTGCGCAGTCGCCCCAGCGACGGAAGCCGCCCTGACACATGGCCCGCGTTCGCCGCCCTGTTCCCCTCGATCACCGCCACCGGCATCCCCAAGTCCGCCGCGTACGAACTGATCCGCGAACTGGAGCCAAATCCCCGGGGGTTGTACGCGGGGACGGTACTCATGACGGACAGCGACGGCGCACTCGACGCGGGACTGGTGCTGCGCACCCTGTACCAGAGCGCGGCCCCCGCGGTGCCCGGCGCGCGACGCACCTGGTTGCAGGCGGGAGCGGGCATCGTCGACCGCTCGACACCTGAGCGGGAACACGAGGAAACCTGCGAAAAGCTCCGCAGCATCGCCGAATTCCTCGTCGAAGACAACAATCCTTCCACCACCAGTTGTCGAACCTCGTATCAAAATTCGATCTGATCGGAGCCGGCCACCGTGTCCACGTACATATTCGACAATGACGCCCCTCAGACCGAGGATCGTTTCGACATCCTGCAGTCCATCTACGACAAGTTCAGCATCGAACGGCTGACGGAACTCGGCATCGGGCCGGGCTGGCGTTGCCTCGAAGTCGGTGGCGGTGGTGGTTCGATGGCCAACTGGATCGCCGACCGAGTCGGTCCGACCGGATCAGTACTGGTCACCGACATCAACCTGTCGCGACTTCAGTGCGGTGCCGCCACCGTCGAGGTACGCCGGCATGACATCGTCGACGACGAGTTGCCGACTTCCGAATTCGACCTCGTCCACATCCGGTTGGTGCTGGGGCTGCTGCCCGGTCGGCTACGGGCCCTACGCCGCATCCACGACGCGCTCAAACCCGGAGGACTGCTGGTTCTCGACGAATTCGACTGCTCCTACCTGCCCGTGTTCTCCGCCCCGGATGACCATGCGGCTGCCCTCTATACGAAAGTGACCGGAGCGGTTCACCAGCTCATCGAGGACTACGGCGGTGACCACGTCTGGAGCAATCACGCCCTCGCTGCCATGCAAGCGGCTGGGTTCACCGATCTCACACAGCGTTCCCGGGGTGAATCGTGGCAAGGCGGGTCCCACGGAATCCAACTGCACCGGGTGAACGCACAACAGATGCAGAACCAGCTGATCGATCGAGAGCTGATCACCCGGAACGAGTACGACAGCTTTCTCGAACTCATCGACAACCCGGCGCTGGTCGTCAACTCCTATCTCATGCACACCATTTGGGGCCGCCGGGCACAGCTCGATCCTCTCCACCAGGTGGTTCACTGAGAGGTCGTTTTCAGCTGATTCATGAGGCTTCATGCACCACTTGCGGATACTCGCACCTCCCCCATTTCGCATTCCCGTAGAGCCCGGCGGGGGCAATCCTCGATATCAATTCCTCTTGGGATGAGACAGTCTTAACTCAACGATACGGGGAATACACCCCTCCCTCGCACCCCGTCATTCATGCCAATCCCTGCAGTCCCCCAAGAGCCGCTCCGCCACAGGGACTTGCTGGGATGAAACAGGCTCTGCGGATGAAAACGACCTCTCACTGAACCTCTTTCATCCTGAAGAGTCGCAGGTCAGTAGCACGTGGATGGCTTGGACGGTGCGGCTGACGCGGCGGGTGGAGGAGCGTGCTCTGCGCATGATGCGCCAGGACTTGAGTCGGGCGAAGGCGCGTTCACCGGGGG
>DATCQX010000245.1:0-16261 GCA_036569285.1 Streptomyces sp. | reverse complement strand
GGGCGCCGAAGAGGTGCTGCTCTTCACGGACTTGGCGAACCCGACGAGCAACGCGCTGTACCAGCGCATCGGTTACCGGCCGGTCGAGGACTTCACCGTGTACGAGTTCCAGGACTGACCGGACCCGGTCGGCCGACCCCTCCCGACCGACCGCCCCGTCCGACCGACCGGTCCGACCGGTCCGACCGGCCGATCCCACCCGGGTGCCCGCCAACCTTTCACCGCACCCCCATTCCTGACACACCATCAGTTCTGTAATCTGACAGTGCGTCAGCTAAGTCAGACCTTGTCCCCACTCGAATACCCGGCGGACTCGGTCTCAGACAGGAGACGGGCGGACCGATGCTTGGATCAACCCACGGCACCCTCACCACCGACTCCCGCCGGGCCCGGGTCATCGCGTGCGGCGAACAGCCCGGCCCGGCGGTCCACGGCAGACCGGCCGATGTGGACGGCATGGACGTCAGCGGACGGCCGTTGTACGCGGACGTGCCCGATCTGGAGCGGTTCTTCCGGCCCGAGTCGGTCGCGGTCGTCGGCGCCTCCGACGCCGAGGGGCGGCCGAACACCGGGATCACCAGGCAGTTGCTGGCCTGGTCGAAGCGGGTGGGGGCCCGGCTGCACCCGGTGCACCCCACCCGTCCTGCCGTCTTCGGCATCCCGTGCGTCGCGTCGGTCGCCGAACTGCCCGAACAGGTCGACGTGGCCGTGCTGTTGGTGTCCGACCCACTCCCGGTGATCGAGCAACTCGCCGAGACGAAGGTGAAGTTCGCGGTCGCCTTCGCCTCCGGTTTCGCCGAGACCGGCGAGGAGGGCGCCGCCGCGCAGGCCAGGCTTACAGCGGCCGTCGAACGCGCGGGCCTCAGGCTGCTCGGCCCGAACACCAACCTGAACGCGTTCGAGGAGTTCCGCGACGACCTCGACGGACCGGCGATCGCGCTCATCACCCAGTCCGGGCACCAGGGCCGACCGGTGTTCTCCCTCCAGGAGTTGGGCGTCCGGCTCTCGCACTGGGCGCCCACCGGGAACGAGGCCGACCTCGAAACCGCCGACTTCATCTCGTACTTCGCCGAGCGGCCCGAGACCGGCGCCATCGCCTGCTACGTCGAGGGGCTCAAGGACGGCCGCGCGTTCCTGCTCGCCGCCGACCGGGCCGCCCGCCGCAAGGTGCCCGTCGTCGCCGTGAAGGTCGGCCGTACCGAGACCGGCGCCCGCACGGCGGCCTCGCACACCGGCAAACTCACCGGCGCGGACGACGTGGTGGACGCGGCGATGCGCCAGTACGGCGTGATCCGTGTCGACGCCCTCGACGAACTCCAGGACACGGCAACGCTGTTGGCCCGCGCGAAGCCGCCCGTCGCGGACGGCGTCGCCGTCTACGCGATCTCCGGCGGGACCGGCGCGCACGCCGCCGACCTCGCGACGGCGGCCGGGCTGCGGCTGCCGACCCTGTCCGCCGCCAAGCAGGCCGAACTCCACCAGTGGATACCGGAGTTCCTCAGCGTCGCGAACCCCGTCGACAACGGGGGGCATCCGGTCGGCGACCACCGGGGCCGGAAGATCATCGACGCGATCCTCGCCGATCCGTCCGTCGGGGTGCTGATCTGCCCGATCACCGGGCCGTTCCCGCCGCTCAGCGACCGTCTCGTCCAGGACCTGGTGGCGGCGGCCGAGGAGACGGACAAGCTGGTGTGCGTGGTGTGGGGATCGCCAGTCGGTACCGAACCGGCTTACCGCGAGGTGCTGTTGGGGTCGCGGAAAGTCGCGACGTTCCGTACCGTCCCCAACTGCCTGAAGGCCGTGAAGGCCTACCTCGACCATCACCGGTTCACCCGCGACTACCGCTCCCCCTTCGACCAGGCCCCCCGCACCCCCTCGCCCTCCTTCCGCAAGGCCCGCGAACTGATGCGCCCCGGCCAGCAGTTGAGCGAGCACGCCGCCAAGCAGTTGTTGCGCGCGTACGGGATCCGGGTGCCTCGCGAGCAGTTGGTGACCAGCGCGGCAGGGGCCGTGCGCGCGGCGAGCCTCGTCGGCTACCCGGTCGTGATGAAGGCGTCCGGCGCGGACATCGCCCACAAGACGGAACTCGGCCTGGTGAAGATCGGGCTCACCTCGGCCAGCCAAGTCCGGGATGCCTACCGGGAGTTGAATGACATCGCCCGGTACGAGAACGTCGGGCTGGACGGGATCCTGGTCTGCCAGATGGTCGAGCAGGGCGTGGAGATGGTCGTCGGGATCACTCACGACGCGCTCTTCGGACCGACCGTCACCGTCGGGCTCGGCGGGGTCCTGGTCGAGGTCCTGCACGACACCGCCGTCCGCGTACCGCCCTTCGGGGAGGCGCAGGCGCGGGACATGCTGACGGATCTGCGCGGGCGGGCGCTGCTGGACGGGGTGCGGGGGCGTCCACCGGCGGATCTGGACGCGTTGGTGGAGGTTGTTCTGCGGGTGCAGCGGATGGCGCTGGAACTCGTGGACGACATCGCCGAGTTGGACATCAACCCGTTGATCGTGCTGCCTCGGGGGCAGGGGGCGGTGGCGTTGGACGCGTTGGCGGTGTGCCGGTGAGCGGGGGCGAGGCCGACGCCGGGAGCCGCTCCGTGAAAGAAGAGGCCGACGCCGGGACCCGCCCCGTGGGGGAAGGCGGCGCCGGCTCCGGCACCCCCCTCCTCCACTCCACCGACGACCACGGCATCACCCGGATCACCCTCAACCGGCCCGAGGCTCTCAACGCCCTCATCCCTGCCCAACGGGACGAGATCATCGGGTTGTTGGAGGCGGCGTCGGCCGATCCCGGCGTCCGTGTCGTCGTGCTCACCGGTACCGGGCGGGGGTTCTGCGCCGGGGCGGATCTGCGGGGCGGGACGGTGAAGGAGGTGCTGCCGGGGGACGTGGCCCGTACGCTCCGGGTCGGTGCGCAGCGGCTCGTCGGGGCCGTACTGGACTGTGAGAAGCCGGTGATCGCGGCGGTGAACGGGACGGCGGCCGGGCTGGGGGCGCATCTCGCGTTCGCCTGTGATCTGGTGATCGCCGCCGAATCGTCCCGGTTCATCGAGGTGTTCGTGCGGAGAGGGCTCGTGCCGGACGGCGGGGGCGCCTATCTGCTGCCCCGGCTGATCGGGGTGCACCGCGCCAAGGAGCTGATGTTCTTCGGGGATTCGCTGTCGGCGCCGGAGGCGGAGCGGGTGGGGCTGGTCAACAAGGTCGTTCCTGACGGGGAGTTGGCGAAGTCCGCGCAGGAGTGGGCCAGTCGGCTCGCCACCGCCCCCACCCGGTCCCTCGCCCTCACCAAACAGCTCCTCAACGCCTCCCTCGACTCCGACCGGGCCACCGCGTTCGCCGCCGAGGCCGCCGCTCAGGAGATCAACATGACGACAGCTGATGCCCGGGAGGGGCTGCGGGCGTTCGTGGAGCGACGGAGTCCGGAGTTCCGGGGGCGGTGAAGGGCGAGCGGCGACAGTGAAGTTCAGGCCGGCCTGAGGATGCGCACATCGCCGGCGTCAGGATCCCCGAACAGCACGAACAACTCGGGCGAGTCCGTCGTCCCGCCGATGACCCAGTAGGTGTCCGCCCCGCACCCCTCAAGTCGTACGACCGCCCCGTCCCGTTCTTCGGGGCCCTCGCCGCGCCACCGGTCGTAGCGGCCCTCGGTGTCGAGGGACCAGGTGCCGGTGGCGGTGCAGACGTTGTTCTCGGCGAGCCAGTCCCCGTCGGCCCGTTCGGCGGGCAGCGCCGTCGCCTCCGCGCCGCCTCCCGGGCTCAGCCGCAGCTCCGCGCCACGGGCGCCCCGCCAGACGCCGGTGAGCTGGTCGACGGAGAGCCGGGGTGGGTCGTACTGGGGTACCAGGCCCGCCGCGTCGGCTGCGATGAACCCCAGGAAGGCCACGAAGAAGAGGGCGATCGAGGCGGGGACCGAACGCCACCAGACGCCCCGGACGGACCACGAGCGGCCCCAGCGGCGGACGGCCAGGACCGCGAGAGTCGGCAGGGTGCCGAGGGCGGTCAGAGTGGCCGTGGTGGAGAGGAAGGAGGCGTCGAGACAGGAGGCGGCGAGCGTCGCCCACAGCGCGCTCACCGTCGCCGTAGCTCCCAGGTAGCAGAGCCAGGGCGGGCAGTACCCCTTAAGGGTTCGGCGCCCCTCAAGGGTCCGGTGCCCCTCAAGGGTCCGGTCTCCCCTAAGGGTCCGGCGTCCCTTAAGGGTCGCGAGGGCGGCGAGCACGCCGGCGGGGCCGTTCAGGAGGGCCACTTGCAGCAGGCCGGCGAGGGGAACCCACAACGGGCCGAAGAGGAGAACGAAGAGCAAGCCGAAGCTGTTGTAGGAAACCCCGTAGTCGTCCTCACCCGAGAGCATGGCCATCCGCACGATCAAGACGGCCGGTATCTGCCCGGACGCCGTCGCCACGGCCACATGCGTATCGGCGGACGTCCAGCTCTGCCGGACCGCCTGGAAAGTTCCCCACCCCATGAGGGGGAGCGTAGGCGGGGCGCGAGATGTCCGGTTCACCACCCCTTCACATCTGACGCTCCGTCAGCTTCAATGGAGAGGTGATGGGACACGCAGGCGCTGCGGCTGCCGCAGTCCGTTATCTGAGGGCCCTGCCGGGCGGCGGGGCGACCGTGGAACCGCCGGGACCGCGCCCGGAACTGCGGTGCGTTCGGGACGACGAGTGCGCGCCGGTCGATCAGGCGGTCTTCCGCCAGGTGCTCGGGAACTTCGCGAGCGGGGTGACCGTTGTCACGTCACCGGCTCTCACAGAAGGAGCGTCACCCGCCGGGTTCGCCTGCCAGTCGTTCGCGTCCCTGTCCCTCGATCCGCCCCTCGTCGTCTTCATGGTCGCCCGGACGTCCACGACCTGGCCCCGCATCGCCCGCGCGGGTGTCTTCTGCGTGAACGTCCTCGCCGAGGACCAGTCGGATCTGTGCCGCACCTTCGCCCGCAGCGGCACGGACAAGTTCGCTGGCGTCCCGTACGACCCCGCCCCCGTCACCGGCTCACCCCGCCTCGCCGGCACCGTCGCCTGGGTGGACTGCACGATCCACGCGGTGCACACGGGCGGGGATCACCTGATCGTCGTCGGGCGGGTGGACGCGCTGGGGGCGACGAACCGGGAGAAGCCGCCGCTGCTGTTCCATCGGGGGCGGTTCCTCTAGAGGGTGCCTCCGGCGAGCGGCCCGGCTCCGAGCCGCGTCGGCCTCACCGCCGTCGGCGCCTTCGTCGTCGTCCGCCTCCTCACCGTCGTCGGCCGCCGCCCCATCCGCACACTCACGCCGCGGCCACCCTCACGCCCACCGGCCGCCGCCTGATCACCAGCGCCATGAGCGCAGCCGCCGCGCACAGCGCCCCCGACGCGTACCAGACGACGTCGTAGGAGCCGAAGGCGTCGCGGGCGAGGCCGCCGAGGAAGGCGACGAGGGCGGCGCCGACCTGGTGGGAGGCGAGGACCCAGCCGAAGACGATGGCGGAGTCGTCGCCGTAGTGCTCGCGGCAGAGCGCGAGGGTGGGCGGGACGGTGGCGACCCAGTCGAGGCCGTAGAAGACGATGAAGAAGATCATCGGCGGGTGGACGGTCGGGGCGAGCAGCATCGGGAGGAAGAGGAGCGAGATGCCGCGCAGCGCGTAGTAGACGGCGAGCAGGCGGCGCGCCTCGAAGCGGTCGGTGAACCAGCCGGAGGCGATCGTGCCGACGACGTCGAAGACGCCGATCACCGCGAGGAGGGACGCGGCGGCCGTGATCGGCATGCCGTGGTCGTGCGCGGCGGGCACGAAGTGGGTCTGGACGAGGCCGTTGGTCGACGCGCCGCAGATCGCGAAGGTGCCCGCGAGCAGCCAGAACGGTCCGGTGCGCGCCGCCTTGAACAGCACGGTCACGGCGCGCCGCGCGGCCCCCGTGACGGGCAGCGGCTTCTCCACGAACTCCCGCGCGCCGTACGGCTTGAGGCCCACGTCGGCGGGGTGGTCGCGCAGCAGCAGCCAGACGAAGGGGACGACGGCGAGGGCGGCGAGGGCGACGGTCACCGCCGCCGGGCGCCAGTCGTAGCGGGTGACCATCCAGGACAGCAGCGGCAGAAAGATCAGCTGGCCGGAGGCGGACGCGGCGGTGAGGATGCCGCTGACCAGGCCGCGCCGCTCGGTGAACCAGCGGTTGGTGACGGTCGCCGCGAACGCCAGCGCCATCGAGCCGGAGCCGAGACCGACCAACAGGCCCCAGTACAGCATCAGTTGCCAGGCCGCCGTCATCCATACGGTGAGCCCGGAGCCGATCGCTATGACGGTCAGCGCGACGGCGACGACGCGGCGGATACCGAAGCGGTCCATCAGGGCCGCCGCGAACGGGGCGGTCAGGCCGTACAGCGCGAGGTTGACGGAGACGGCGGCCCCGATCGTCCCGCGCGACCAGCCGAACTCGTCGTGCAGGGGGTCGATCAGCAGGCCCGGCAGGGAGCGGAAGGCCGCCGCGCCGATGATCGTGACGAAGGTGACGGCCGCCACGAACCATGCGCGGTGCACGCGGCGTTTCCCGCGCGGCGCCTGCCGCCGGCCGGCGTTCTCGATTGCTGGAGTCTCGGTTGTCTGGGTCACGTCACCCACCTTCGGCCATCCGTCCGCGGCCGACGATTGGCCCGAAGGACATGGTTCGCTAGGATCGGGCCATGAGTGGGGACAGGGATCGGGACAGAGGGCGGGGCGGCGAGCCGGCCTCGCGTCGGGCCGGTGAGCGGACCTCGCGCCAGGACGCGGAGCACGCCCCGCGCCGGACCGCCGCTGAACGAACCGCACCTCAAGGCAGCGAGCGAACCCCCCGCCGGGACAGTGACCGAGTCCTCCCGGACTCCCGCGATTTCCGCCCCCACCGCGTCGTCGTCCTCGCCCTCGACGGCATCCTCCCCTTCGAACTCGGCATCCCCCACCGCATCTTCGGCCGCCCCAGGGACGCGCAGGGCCGGCATCTGTACGAGGTCGTCACCTGCTCGGTCCGCCCGCCCGGCCCCGTGCGGACGAGCGCCGACTTCTCGATCATGGTCGAGCACGGCCCGGAGGCTCTGGACGGCGCCGACACCGTGATCGTCCCGGCCTCGTACGAGCTGGGGCCGGTCTTCGAGGAGGGGGCCCTCACCCCGGAGCTGGAGTCCGCGTTCGCCCGGATCAGGCCGGGCACCCGGCTCGCGTCGATCTGCACGGGCGCGTACGTCCTGGCCGCCGCCGGGCGTCTCGACGGACGGCGCGCGACGACCCACTGGGCCAACGCCGACCGTCTCCAGCGCCTCTTCCCGAAGGTGACCGTCGACCCGAACGTCCTGTTCGTCGACTGCGGCGACATCCTCACCTCGGCCGGTGTCGCCGCCGGCATCGACCTGTGCCTGCACATCGTGCGCCGGGACCACGGGGCGGCCGTCGCCAACGAGGTCGCCCGCCGGACCGTCGTCCCGCCGCACCGCGACGGCGGTCAGGCGCAGTACATCGAGCGCCCCGTCCCCGACGCTCCCCAGACCGGCACCGCCGCCGCCCGCGCGTGGGCGCTGGCCCGCCTCCACGAGCCGATCCAGTTGCGCGACATGGCCGCCCAGGAGTCCATGTCCGTGCGCACCTTCACCCGCCGCTTCCGCGAGGAGTCCGGCGTCAGCCCCGGCCAGTGGCTCACCTCCCAGCGCGTCGAACACGCCCGCCACCTCCTCGAATCCACCGACCTCTCCATCGACCGCATCGCCCACGCGGCCGGGTTCGGGACGGCTCAGTCGATGCGCCAGCATCTACAGACCTCCTTGGGCGTCACGCCCTCGACGTACCGGCGTACGTTCCGGGGAGAGGCCGCCGTCGGCGACGACCACGACGACGCCACGCGCTGAACGCCCCGCGCGGTGCACCTCCCCCGCCCATCCGACGACGCTCAGCAGCAGGATCAGCACCACCCCGGCCAGCACCGCGGTGGACGGCTCCGTCACCTTCAGCAGGAGCCCGGCGAGGGAGCCGGTCGCCGCGTACCCCGCGCCCGCCGCCGCGTACATGACCGAGTAGCCGGCGGCCAGGGCACTGGGCGGGACGGCGTCGCGCAGGGCCAGGTTCCGGGTGACCATCGCCCCCGCCTGGAACATGCCGCCCGCGCAGAGCGCCGTCCCGATGGCCACCGGGTGCTCGGCCAGGGCGACGAGCGCCACGCAGGCGGCCATCACGATCGTCAGCACCAGCGCGCGGGTCCGCAGCAGCCCCGGCCAGGGCCGCAGCCCGTACACGAACGCCCCGAGTCCCGCGGCCACCGCCATCGCGGCCAGCAGCGGCCCCGACCAGCCGACGCCGATGCCGCGTTGTTCGAGCAGGGCGGGGAGGGTGAGTTCGGCGAGGCCCAGCATCGTGAGGCTCGCCGCGCCGGTGACGTACACGGGCCAGGCCCTGGCCAGGACCCGCGCGCGGGAGCCCTCCTTGCGCCCCGCCCCGCTCACGCCCCAGGTGGCCGGGAGGAGCCAGAGCCCGGCGACGGAGGCGCCCACCAGGGCGGCCCCGAGCAGCAGCGGGGCCTCCGGGGCGACGCCGAGCGCGAGACCGGCGACAGCCGCCGGGGAGAGCGCCCACACCCCGGACATCAGCATCGACTCCGCGGACAGCGCCTGCGCCGCGGCCCGCTCGGGGACCAGCTCCGTCAGCAGCGTCCGCAGACCGCCCGCGGAGGCCGCCGGGGCGCTCCCGGCCAGGAACGCGAAGGCGGCAAGGACGACGGGATGCGCGTCCGGGAAGACGCCGAGCCCCGCGAAGCCGACGGCCCCGGCCCCGAGCCCGGCCGCCAGCTGTGCCCGCGCCCGCTCGGCCCGCAGCCGCATCCCCAGCACCGGCGCCCCGACGATCTCACCGGCCACGAACGCCGCCGCGAGCACCGCGCCCAGCGTGTATCCGCCGGGCCTCTCGCGTGTCAGGAACACGAGCGCGAGAGGTGCCATGGCCACCGGCATCCGTGCGGCGACGGATACGGCGGACCAGGTCAGGGCCGGTCTGGTGGCGAGGTCTCGATAGCTCATGCGACAACGGTAGGTGGGGGCACCGACAACGCTCCGTGATTTTTTCCCGCCTGTGGACAACTCCGGAAGTGCCCATGCCAACCCGGGTCCGAGGCCCCCGCGCCTCCCCGGCGCGCTCCCTCAGAACGTCAGCACCGCCCGAGCCACCCGCCCCGCCTCCGCGTCCTCCCGGGCCTTCTCGAAGTCCTCGACCGGGTAGGTCCGGGTGACGAGTTCGTCGAGGAGGAGGCGGCCGGCGAGGTAGAGACCGGCGTAGAGGGGGATGTCGCGCTGGGGGCGGGAGGAGCCGTAGCGGCAGCCGAGGATGGATTTGTCGAGGAAGAGGGAGGTGACGGGGAAGGAGACTTCGGCGGTGGGGGGCAGGGTGCCGAGGAGGACGGCCTGGCCGTGGCGGTCGAGGAGGTCGATGGCGGCGCGGACCAGGGGGATACGGCCGACGCATTCGAAGACGTGGTCGGCGCCGGTGGGGAGGAGGTCGCGGACGGTGTCCGTCGAGGTGAGGAAGTCGGTCGCGCCGAACAGCCGGGCCGCCTGCTCCTTCGCCGGGTTCGCGTCCACCGCGACGATCCGCAGGGCGCCCGCGATGCGGGCGCCCTGAAGGACGTTGAGGCCGATGCCGCCGGTGCCGATGACGACGACGGTGTCGCCCCGGTCGACGCGGGCGCGGTTGAGGACGGCGCCCACGCCGGTCACCACGCCGCAGCCGAGAAGCGCGGCGGACGTCAGGGGGACGTCCTTCGGGATGCGGACCGCCTGGACGGCCTTGACGACGGTCCGTTCGGCGAACGCCGAGTTGGCGGCGAACTGGTGGACCGGCGTGCCCGCGCGCGTGAAGGGGCGTTTCGGACGGCCTATGGAGTGCCGGCACATGGTCGGCCGGCCCCGGTCGCACTCCGCGCAGGCGCCGCAGTTGGCGAGCGTGGAGAGGGCGACGTGGTCGCCGGGGGCCACGTGCGCCACCCCGGCGCCGACGGCCTCGACGACTCCCGCGCCCTCATGGCCCAGGACGACCGGTGCGGGGAACGGGATCGTGCCGTCGACGACCGACAGGTCGCTGTGGCACAGTCCGGCGGCGGAGATCGCGACCAGGACCTCCCCGGGGCCCGGCTCCCGCACGTCGAGGTCCGAGGCGACCTCGACCCGGTCCCCGTCGAACACCACACCTCTCATCGGACGACCCGCTCTCTGGGAAGGCCGAGCACCCGCTCGGCGATGATCGTGCGCTGCACCTCGTCCGAGCCGCCGTAGATCGTGTCGGCCCGGGAGAAGAGGGAACTTCGCTGCCCCTCGTCCAGTTCGTACGGCGTCTCGGGCGCCCACGCGCCGGGCCCGGCCGCCGCCTCGCCGCCCCGCACCAGCAGCGCCAGTTCCCCGAGCCGCTGATGCCAGCCGCCCCACAGCAGCTTCGCCACGCTGGTCGCGCCCGCCTCCTGCGCGCCGCCCAGCGTCCGCAGCGCGTTCCACCGCATGACCCGCAGCTCGGCCCAGGCCCGCACGAGCCGTTCGCGGACGACGGGGTCCCGCACGGCACCGGACTCCTCGGCCGCCGCCAGCACCCGCCCCAGCTCCTCGGCGAACCCGATCTGCTGGGCCAGCGTCGAGACGCCCCGCTCGAAGCCGAGCAGGCTCATCGCGACCCGCCAGCCGTCGCCCTCGGCCCCGACGACGTGTTCCTCGGCGGCAAACGCCCCGTCGAAGAACACCTCGTTGAACTCGCTGGTGCCGGTCAGCTGCCGAATGGGCCGTACGTCGATCCGGCCGGGCTGGTCCATGGGGGCGAGCAGGAAAGTGAGCCCTTTGTGCCGGGCCGATTCCGGGTCGCTGCGGGTGAGGACGAAACACCAGTCGGCGTCGCGCGCCAGGGACGTCCAGATCTTCTGGCCGGTGATCCGGTATCCGCCGGGGCACCGCCGTGCTTTCGTGCGTATCCCCGCGAGGTCGGAGCCCGCGCCGGGTTCGCTGTAGCCCTGGCACCACAATTCGTCGCCGGCGGCTATCCGGGGCAGGAATCTGGCTTTCTGTCCGGGCGTGCCGTGCGCCAGGAGTGTCGGTGCGAGGAGGTTCTCCCCGATGTGCCCCGACCGCGCGGGGGCGCCCGAGCGCGCGTACTCCTCGGCCCACACGACCTGCCGCATCAGGGGTTCCGCGCGGTTGCCGTACCCCTCCTCGCCCCAGCCGATCCCGATCCAGCCGGCGGCTCCCAGCGCGCGCTCCCAGGAGCGCCGGTCACCGGCCGATGGGACCCGCGCCGCGAGCCAGGCGCGTACCTCGGTACGGAATTCCTCGTCGTCGGCACCGAACTCGAAATCCACAACCCCTCCTCACGCACTCACGTATTGGGCCGTTTTCCCTCGGCCGCCGCTTTCCGCATCTCCTCCAATCTCTCCAGCAAAGGCATCGGTTCCGCCCCCACGCTCCCGGGCAATACCTCTGCGATCCGCTCCGGCGTCCAGCCCGCCTCGGAGAATGCCGCCCGCACTTCCCTCGGCTGCGCCCACACCGCAATCTTGGCACCGGCGACCGTGTAGACCTGTCCGGTTATCCACAGGTCGCGCGCCCGGTCGGACAAAAGGAAAACCACCATCGCGGCGACGTCCTCCGGCTCGCCCATCTCGGCGAGTTCCATCGGCACCCCGGCCGACATCCGGGTCCGGGCGACGGGCGCGACGGCGTTCGCGGTCACCCCGTACTTGTGCAGGCCGAGGGCCGCGCTGCGCACCAGCGAGATGATCCCGCCCTTCGCGGCGCTGTAGTTGGCCTGCGAGACGGACCCCTGGTGGTTGCCGCTGGTGAACCCGACGAGCGCGCCGGAACCCTGTTCGCGCATGACGGCGGAGGCGGCCCGGAACACCGTGAAGGTGCCCTTCAGGTGCGTCGCGACGACCGGGTCCCACTCCTCCTCGGTCATGTTGAACAGCATCCGCTCCCGGAGGATCCCGGCGACGCAGACGGCCCCGTCGAGCCGCCCGTAGGTCTCCACTGCGGTATCGACGACCCGCTGCCCGCCGGCCATCGTCGAGATGTCGTCGGCGACGGCGACGGCCTCGCCGCCCGCCGCGACGATCTCCTTGACGACGCTCTCGGCGATCTCGCTCGTGGGCGACGCGCCGTCCACGGCGACGCCGTAGTCGTTGACGACGACGCGGGCGCCCTCGGCCGCGGCCGCGAGCGCGACGGCTCGTCCGATGCCCCGCCCGGCGCCCGTGACGGCGACGACCTTGCCGGTCAAGAAGTTCCCCACGACCCGCCCCTTCCACGGTTTCTGACGGACCGTTAGATTTTATGGCGCGGCGGACGGCCGAGGACAAGCCCCGGGGAGGCACCGGATGGCACTGCCGGAGGAGTTCCACGAGATGGCCAAGCGCGTGAACAACTGGGGGCGTTGGGGCGCGGACGACCAGATCGGCACGCTCAACCTGATCACCGACGACGTCGTCCGGGAGGCCGCGGCCGAGGTGCGCACGGGCCGCCGGGTACCGCTCGCGCTGCCCCTGAAGGAGGACGGCGTGCAGACGGGGACGATCCCGGGGCGGGTCAACCCCCTGCACGCGATGACGCAGATCAACCAGGAGATCTTCGGCCCCGGCACGGTGGCGTGCAGCGACGACGCGGTGACCATGGGGCTCCAGGCCGGAACGCACTGGGACGCGCTGACGCACGTCTCGCACTCGGGGCGCGTCTACAACGGGCGTCCGGCGAGCACGATCACCGCGCACGCGGGCGCCGCCTTCAGCGACATCGCGAGCGCCCGGCACGTCGTCTCACGGGGCGTGCTGCTGGACGTCGCCCGCGCGCGGGGCGTGGAGCGGCTGGCGGGCGGGCACGCGGTGACGCCGGAGGACCTGGCGGCGGCCGAGGAGTTCGGGGGCGTGCGCGTGCGCGCGGGGGACGTCGTTCTCGTGCGGACCGGGCAGGTGCGGGTGTATCTCGCCGGGGACCGGCACGCGTACGCGTACCCGTCGCCGGGGCTGTCGGTGCGGACGCCGGAATGGTTCCACGCGCGGGACGTGGCGGCCGTCGCGAACGACACGCTGACCTTCGAGATCTTCCCGCCGGAGATCGCGGACCTGTGGCTGCCGGTGCACGCGCTCGACCTCGTCGAGATGGGGATGCTCCAGGGGCAGAACTGGAATCTGGAGGAGTTGTCCACAGCCTGTGGAGAAAGCGGGCGGTACGCGTTCCTGCTGTCGGCGATGCCCGAGCCGTTCGTCGGCGCCACGGGCACCCCGGTGGCGCCGGTGGCGGTCCTGTGAGACGGCACTCCGGACGGCGGCACGCCGCGCCCGCCCCCAGCTCGGCACCGCGCACCGCCGTCCGGACCCGGCGCGCCCGCCCCATGTCCCCTCGCCCTGAGAGAGAACCGGCGCCGAATCAACGACCCACACTCGCCGAGGACTTCCGTCACCGAAGCCCTCGCCGTCCCCTCGCGGCGAATCGCTGACCACAAGCGTGATCAAACGGACACGTCGCGTCAACACCCTCTCGGGGTTTTGTGGTTGTACGCCCGCCTCGCGCCGGGCGCGCACGGAAGCACGGCCGGGCGCACTCGTCACCCCCGGAGGGCGAACCCAGGCGCACGCACGGGAGACCCTCGGCAAGCTCATCGGCACCAGCGCCGCGGAGGAGCCGAGGCGCGCGCGGGACGGCCGTCCCGGCGGCGTCACACGATCCCGTACGCCAGCCCGTCGAAGATCCCGAGGGCCCGTCCGCACTCCGCCGCCACGCGCTCGTGCGCCCGCGTGGGGCGGTCGAGTTCGCACCAGATGCGCTTGCCCGCCCCCTCGGCGGCCCACCCCCAGCGGTCCGCGAGGCCGTCGACGAGGGCGAGGCCCCGGCCGCCGGTGGCGTCGTCGCCCGCGCAGCGGGGCACAGGGGCGCTCTCCGAGCCGTCCGCGACCTCCAGGCGCACCGTGGCCCCCTCGGCCGCCTCACAGGGCAGACAGAGACTCAGGACGGCCGGACGGCCCGTGTGCACGACGGCGTTGGTGACGAGTTCGGAGACGATCAGCGCGAGCGTCTCGGCGAGCGCGTCGTCGTCGCCCAGGGGTGACCGGGCGAGCCTCGCGCAGGCCCATCTGCGGGCCCGCCCCACTTCCGCGGGGTCGGGCCGGATCTCCAACTGCTCCTGAAGCACCTGCACCGCTCACACCATCCGAACCGGCGGACACATGACCGCGCGCCACGACGGCGACGTGCCCACCATGACGACGAGGGCCACGATCGTAGCCATTTTCCGCGTGGTCCCCACAGGGGCCAGAGGCATCGTGACGGAACGTGAATCCCTTACGGGACAGCCTGATTGACGTTCCGTCACCCGAACAAGCGCTTCGGGCATATTCCCGCGCGAAGGAGTACCCGTGCGGCATACTGTGCGACCCCCTTCAGGGAGAGTCGAACAGGCAACACCGGGGCGGCTCGCACCAGGAACCACGCGCATCCCCCGACGGTACCGGAGGCGGTCGCCGACTCCGCACCGTGACGGGTCACGCGCTGGACACAACCCGGTAAATCGACGCTCCGTCACCGTTTTTCGCCACGATCGACGACATCCGCGCGGGACTTCGCCACACTCCTGACGTCCACGCAGGCCACGGGCTCCTCACCCGGCGCCCGAGAGCAGTTCCCGCGCGAGCAGCTCCTCACTCTCCGTCGCCCCTCCCGTACGCCTCGTGCGCACCCAGGCCCTCTTGAGCAACAGATGGACGTCCGCCTCCCAGGTGAACCCCATCCCGCCGAGCACCTGGAGGCAGTCCCGGGCGCCCTGCACCGCGGCCTCGTCGGCGAGCACGCGCGCGCACGCGATGTCGGCCGCGTCCGCCGTGACGGACGCCGCGTACACCGCCGCGCGCGCGACCTCCACGCGGACCAGCATGTCGGCGCACAGGTGCTGGACCGCCTGGAACGCACCTATGGGACGTCCGAACTGCTCACGCACACGCGCGTGTTCGACGGCCAGCTCGCACGCGCGCGTGGCCGTGCCGAGCTGTTCGGCGGCGGTGAGCAGGACGGCGACGGGATCGGGGCCGGCCCTGCGGACGTCCGCGTCGGGCACCCGGTGCAGCGGCGTCAGCGGATCCACCGAGCGCATCGGGACGGCCCCCGAACCGCCCTCCCCGATCACGACGTCCGCCTCGTCCCACCACTCCACGAGCCCCCCGTCCACGACCGCGACGACGCTCTCCCCCTCCGCCGCCCCCGGCACCGTCCCCGCCGCGAGGTGCGTCCCCACCAACGGCCCCGGCAGCAGCACCCGCCCGGCCTCCTCGAACACCAGCACCGCCTCCGGCAGCCCGAGCCCGACCCCGCCCTCCGCCTCGGGCAACCGCAACGCGAAGAACCCGGCCTTCCCCAGCGCCCGCCACAGCCCCCGGTCCAGCCCCGGCCGCGCGACGGCGTCCCGCAGCGCCTCGGGCCCGAAGTGCCGCTCAAGCACCTCCCGCGCACCCGCGCGCAAAGCCCGCTGATCCTCGGTCAACTGAAAACGCACAGCCCTCACCTCCCCTTCGGCAAACCCAGCACGCGCTCCGCCACGATCGTCCGCTGGATCTGCGACGTCCCCGCGGCGATCGTGTAGGACAGGGACGACAGCCGGTCGAGGGTCCACGGGTGGTCGAGGTCGAGGGCGGTGTCGCCGAGGATCTCGGCGGCGGTGTCGTAGAGCTGCTGGCGCGCGTGGGAGTAGCGGAGTTTGAAGACGGAGCCGCCGACGCCGGGGCGCCCTGTGTGGGCGCCGCGCTCGGCGGCTTCGCTGACGTTCCACTGGACGAGCCGCCACAGGGCCCGGAACTCGGCCTCCAGACGGCCCAGACGGCGTCGTAGGGCCGGATCGTCCCACCGGCCGCCCGCCAGGGCCTCGCGGGCGAGTTCGGCCAGCACGCGGCGGCAGGCGACCACCTCGCCGGCGAAGGCGGTGCCGCGCTCGAAGGAGAGCGTGACCAGCGTGACGCGCCAGCCGTCGTTCTCGGCGCCGACCCGGTTCGCGACCGGCACGGGCACGTCGTCGAGGAACACCTCGGCGAACTCGGCGGACCCGGCGAGCGTGCGCAGCGGCCGGACGGTGATCCCGGGGGCGTCCATGGGCATCGCGAGCCAGGTGATGCCCCGGTGCCTGGGCGCGTCCGGGTCGGTGCGCACGAGGAGTTCGCACCAGTCGGCGACCTCCGCGTGGGACGTCCAGATCTTGGAGCCGGTCACCCGGTAGACGTCGCCGTCACGCCACGCGCGCGTGCGCAGGGAGGCCAGGTCGGACCCGGCG
>DATCQX010000244.1:0-11151 GCA_036569285.1 Streptomyces sp. | reverse complement strand
AGACGCTCCCTCTTCGGAAAGCTCCCCCTGCCCAGAACCCCACCCCTCACCGTGAAGACGCCCCTCCTCGGAGAGCGCCTGCGGAGGAAGTGCCCCCTCTCCAGCAGCCGCCCCCGTCCCACGCCGAGAAGGCACCCCCTCCCCGGAGCCCCTCGGCCGGAGGATCCCCCCTCCCGCGCCCAACATGATCGTGTCCTGGATCGTCGCCCCCAACAGCACCGGCCGGTCGAAAGCGCAGGCGATTGCCGAGCGCAGCTCTGTCCGGGACAAGGACCGCAGGGGGACGCCGTCCAAGAGGATCTCTCCCTCCGCAGGGTCCACCAGGCGTGCTGAGAGGGCTGCAAGGAGGGACTTGCCGGAGCCGCTGCGGCCCACGATCGCGAGGGTTGAGCCGCCGGGGACCACGAGGTCGATGCCGTCGAGGACGGTTTGGTCGTCCCGGAGCGCGCGTACCCCCCGCAGCTCCAGGCGGCCGGGGCCAGGGGGAAGGTGGTGGGTGCCGTGGGTGGGGGCCTTCTCGGTGTGGACCTCGGCGAGGCGGTGGGCGGCGGCGCGGGCGCGGACCAGGGCGGCCAGTTGGCCGGTGAGGACGCCCACACCCGTCGCCAGGACCGCGTAGCGGGATGCGGCGAGGACGTCGCCCGGGGAGAGGTGCCCCTTCGCCAGGAGGAGCCCGGCGACGGCGATCACCCCGAGCTGGAGCAGCGGTGCGACGGCCACGGCCTGGGCGGCGGCCCGGCCTTGGACGTGCCACATGCGGCGGCCCGCCTCGGAGAGTTCCGGCAGGGGGCGCAGGACGCGCGCGGCGTCGCGTTCGGCCGTCCCGGCGGCCTGGATCGTGCGGGCCCCGTCGACCGCCTCGGAGAGCGCGGCGGCGATCCGCCCCTGGACGTTCTGGTACTGGAGGACGCACGCGGAGGTGTCCCGCGCGAGCACCCGCAGGAGCAGGGCCAGCAGGGGTGCCCCCGCGAGGAACACGACGGCGAGCCAGGGATCGAGCACGCCGAGCGCGACGATCCCCCCGACGGGCCCGGCGCACGCGGCGACCAGCGCGGCCCGTGCCGACGGCGACGTCCCCGCCTGCGCCCCGCTCCCCACGATCCGCGCCACGAGGTCCCCCGCCTCGAACGGCCCCCGCGGCCCGAGCGCGAGCACGTGCCGGACGACGCCCCGCCGCAGGAACGCGGCGGTACGCCCGTCGACGGTCCCGGTCAGGACGCTCGCGCACCCGTCCAGGACGAGCGTCACCACCGTCAGCGCGACACACCACCCCACCCACCGCCCCGCGGGGGCCCCGGTCAGCAGCAGATCCAGCGCCCGCCCCAGCACGGCGGGCAGCGCGAGCCCGGCCCCGGTCGCCCCCATGCTCACCAGGGCCAGCGCCGCACACCGCCCCGCGCTGTGCCGAAGCGCCCCCCGCAGCAGCTCCCGCGTCCGCGCGGTGGCCCCTCCCATCCGAACCCCTTTCCGTACCGCACGACCCTGGGGGCCGGTCCCGAACGGGAGCGGCCCCCAGGGCTTCGCGCTGGTGACGACTGAGCGGTGTCGTCTCCTGGCTCAGAGACAGAGCAGAACGCTCGCGGCGCTGATGCAGGACAGCAGGCTGAGCGTGCTCTGCCCGCCGGTGTACTCCTCGGACTCCATCGTCTGCAGGTCGAGCAGTGCCATGGTGTTCTCCTTCCGGTTTCGTCCCGTCGATTCCCGTGGGGACGGGGGTGGGTTCACGGCTCCGTCGGTTGAGGAGTCGTGCTCTGGGGCCGCCGCGAGGGCGGCGGGAGGAACGGCAGGTGGGCGGCGTCCGTGTCGTCGGCGAGAGCCGAGGCGAGCGCCAGCAGACAGCCGGCCGTTCCGGTGGCGAGGTCCATGGACAGGCGCATCATCTGGTGGCCCGGGAAGGCGAGCCGCCCCTGATAGGACATGGCGAGCCAGTCGAGCGCGTCGATCTGCGCCGCGAGGTGCGCCGGGCGCGCGCCCGCAGCCGTCGTCCGCGCCAGGTGGAGGATCATTCCGGCGCGGCCCTGGAGGAGGCCGGGCTGGGCGTAGAAGCGGCAGGTGGCGGCGGTGAGGATGCCCGTGCGGGCCTGCTCGAACGCCTCGTCGGGGGTGTGCCCGAGGTAGTCGTCGAGGACGAGTCCGATGCCCGCGCTGCCGTCGCCGAGGTAGGGCATCGTGCGCCAGCCCTCGTCGACCTCCAGCGAGCCGCTCTCGTGGATCACGCACGCGTCGAGATCCCGGCGCAGCGCGGTCGCCGCCGCGTTCAGGAGCGCCTTGTCGCCGGTGCGTTCGTAGCCGCGCAGCAGGAACAGGGCGGGCCCGCTCGCGCCCCGCATGAGCCCGGCGCGCTGCCGTGGCGTGTCGGGGCGCGGCTCGGCGAGCCTGCGGACGACGAGATCGGCGGCGTCGGCGGCGTGCGCGTGCAGCGTGGACTCGCCGGTGAGGTCGGCGATGCCGTCCAGAGCGAGACCGAGGCCCGCGAGACCGCCGTGCAGGTCGGAGGAGAGCTTGTGCCAGCGCTCCCGCAGGATGCCGGAGACCAGGTCGAGGGCGCGTTCGTGGTGCCCGAGGAGCGCGAGGACGTACGCGACGCCCGCGAGTCCGTCGTACAGGCCGAGCGGGGTGCCCGGGGGCGGCGGGGCCGTGCGGTCGAGGAGCCAGCGCTCGCCCTCCTCGTACCGTTCGGCGCCCGCGGCCCGCAGCGCGTACAGGACGCCCGCCGCGCCGTGCGCGATCCCGAGGCCGCCGCCGTCGGAGAACTGGGCGATGTCGCCCGGGAAGAGCCGGTCGGCGCGGTCCGGGGTGGCCGATGCCAGGATCGCCAGGGCCATGGAGTCCCGGCTGAGCGGCCACTGCGCGGGCGTCGGGCGGCGACGCGCGCCGGTCCCGTCCCCCGTCGGGGCCGACGCGCCGTACGAGGGGGCGCGGGTGATCTCCGCGACCGCCTCGGCCAGGAACGCGCGCGGCACGTCGGGGAACTGCTCCCCGATCACCTCGGCGAGATGCGCCGCCTTCCCCCGGTCGACCACGAACAGCGTCGTCACCGGCAGGAACAGGGCGAGCCGCAGACAGGCGAGGGCGTACCGGTCGACGTCGGCGCCCCGGCGGTCCGGCGGCGCGAAGAACCCGGGGTGCGCGACCACCTGGCGGCCGTTCGCCGTCACCGGCGCCGCCGCCTCGAAGTCCAGCAGGCTCACCGACTCGTCGGGGCCGACCATGATGTTGAAGACGTGCAGGTCGTTGAAGACGATCCCGCGCGCGTGGACGGCGGCCACCGCCGCCTCCACCTTGCCGTGCACGCGCACCGCCCACTCGGTGTACGCGGCGACCGCGTCCGGGTCGGGGTCGGGCACCAGCAGCGGATGTGTCTGGGCGAAGAACGAGTTGAGGGGACGGCCCTCCAGGAAGTCCATGACGAGGAACCGGTGGCCGCCCAGCTCGAACCAGTCCCGCACCTCGGGCACCACGCCCGTCCCGGCGCACGCCTCCAGCGCGTTCTTCTCCCGTTCGAGACGGGCGATCGCGTCGGCCCCGTCGGAGGCGAGCCCCGCGTGCGGCCGGCCCTCCTTGAGGACGACCTTCTCCCCGGTCCGCGTGTCGACGCCCTGGTAGACGCCGCCGCCGTTGGAGAAGTGCAGCGCCTTCTCGATCCGGTACGGCAGTTCCCCGACCGTCGTCGTGTTGCGGGCCGCGAGGTGCGGCTGGAGGAACTTCGGCAGCGTCACCCACTCCGGGACCTGGAACGACGGCGCCCTGCGGTCGGGGACCAGCGTGCCGGAGCCGTCCGTCACCGCCGGGACGAGCGAGCCGCGGTCGTCCACGACGAACCGCCGGGCGAACGCCCCGTACCGGACGTACAGCGGGCCGTCGTACCAGCGCAGGTCGGTCAGGATGTACGGGCCCTCCAGGCCCTCCAGGAGGGTGCCCAGCTCCCGCAGCACCTCGTGCAGCTGCTCCTCGTCCGCCGGGTAGACGGTGACGAACTTGCCGCTGCCGTCACGGCCCGCGTACTTCGTGTTGCGCAGGTGCAGCAGGTGCGGACCCGGCACGAACTTGAACGGGATGCGGCGTGGCACGCAGTAGTCCCACACGATCCCGGCGATCTTCTCCGCGTTCTCACGGGTCGCCGAGGCGTGGATCTTCCATCCCTGCTCCGGGCCGTCCGCGAGCAGCGGGGTCATGACCAGCCAGTCCCCGGCGCGCGCCGACTCCCAGCCCGCCGGCACCGGCCTGCGCGCCGTCGCGTACCACCCCGCGGACTCGTCCCGGCCGGCGCCCAGCCGGTCCGGCGTCTCGTAGAAGTGCGCGTCCGCCAGCGCGTAGACCTCGTACCGCTTGTCCATGCGTCCCCCTCCGTGGCCCGGCATCGAGATTTCCAGGGTGCGGGGGGCGCCGACAGTCACGGCTGTCACGAGATGGACATGCGGAACGCACGGGTAAAGACATGTTCGGGGGGTTTCGAGCGCCTCCGTCCGCCGGAGTGCGCCCCTCCGATCGGAACGGCCCGCTCCAACGCCTCCGGAGGCCGTCCGGGCCCCCGGAACGGTCTCAGGGGCTGCGCGAACGCGGCGCAAGCGCTGTAATACGGACGTGGTGACTGAGGGAGGAGCGCGGCAGGGAGGGCGGGCGCCGCGTGCCGAGGTGGCCCTCAAGACCGTCGCGTCCGAAGCGCACTCGCCCGAACGGGTGAGGCGGACGCTGGAGCAGGCGCTCGTCTTCGCGGGCGCCTCCTGCGCCGCCGGTTACGCGCCCGGCGAGGGCGGCCTGCTGTGCCTCGTCGACTCCGCGGGCGTGCCCCGCACCCTCTTCGGACTGCGCGAGACCTACCCGGCCGACGGGAATTCCCCGGTCGCCCTCGCCGTCCGCACCGGGCAGCCCGTCCGGCTCGGGCCCGCGGAGCTGGCCGGCTGCCCGGAGTCGCGCCGGATGGCCGCCGGAGAGGTCCACCTCACGGCCCTGCCCGCGGCCGGCGGCTGCCTCGTCGCCGTCGCGGAGCACCCCTTCGACACCGAGGACCGCGCGTGCCTCGACCTCGTAGCCGACGCCCTCACCTGGCCCGGCCCGCGCACCGCTCCGCCCGAGGAGGTGGGCGGCGACGGCTTCGCGCTCGCCATGGACACCGGCCGCGTCGAGGTCGGCGACCGGCTCCTGGAGCTGTTCGGCCTCACCCGCGACCGCTTCGACGGCCGGGTCGAGACCCTCCTCGGACTCGCCGTCCCCGAGGACCTGCCCACCCTGATGTCCTTCGTCGAGGCCGACCACATGTCGCTGGGCGACCGCGAACTGGAGTTCCGGGTGATCGGGCCCAGCGGCACCCCCCGCTGGCTGCGGCTGCGCGGCCGGCTCGCGAAGGCCGAGGCGGGACGCCCGGTGCGGCTCCTGGGGAGCATCGCGGACGCCGCCGACCTGCGCCCCGAGGCCACCGACGTGGCCCGCGTGCAGCGGCTCGCGTCCGTGCTGTCCACCGCCGGGACCGTCCGCGACGTCAGCCACGCCGTCGTCTCCGCGCTGCGCGGGCCGCTGCGGGCCGACCGCATCGCGCTCGCCGAACTGGAGGGGGAACGGCTCGTCGTCACCGTCCTCGACCCGCCCTACCCCGAGTCCTGGCCCGAGCTGTGGCGGCTGGAGTGGCGCGGGGAGTGGCCGGACGCGCCGATGCGGTCCCTGCCGACGCTGGCCGCCGTGCTGCGCGAGGGGCGCGTGCGGATCTGGACCGCCGGGACGGCCCTGGAACCCGCGCTCGGGGAGCTGGGGCCCGGCGGGCTCGCCGTGCTGCCGCTGGCCGCCGCCGGGCGCACGGTCGGCGCCTGCCTCGTCGGCTGGAACGCCCCGCACGACTTCGGCCCCGACGAACGCGCCCTGCTCACCGCGTCCGCCGGGCTCGCCGGGCAGGCCCTCACCCGCGCCCACGCCTTCGACGCCGAGCACGAACTCGTCGGCATGCTCCAGCGCCAGCTCCTGCCCCGCAGCCTGCCCCGCCTGCCCGGGGGCGTCGCCGTCGCCCGGTACCTGCCGGCGACGGCCGGGCTTGAGGTCGGCGGCGACTGGTACGACGTCATCCCGCTGCCCGACCACCACGTCGGCCTCGTCATCGGGGACGTCCAGGGGCACAGCACCGCCGCCGCGACCCTCATGGGGCAGATGCGGACCGCGCTGCGCGCCTACTCCACCGAGGGGCACCCGCCGGACGTCGTCGTCGCCCACGCCAACCGGCTCCTCCTCGAACTGGAGACGGACCTCTTCGTGACGTGCGTGTACGTCGACGTCGACATGGAGACCGGGACGGCGTGGTGCGTGCGGGCGGGGCATCCGCCGCCGGCCCTGCGTCACCCGGACGGCTCCACCGAGGTCGTCGAGGACGACGGGGGGCCGCCGCTGGGGGTGCTCCCGCAGGCCGAGTTCCCGCTGACGCCGCTGCGGCTGCGGCCCGGCACCGTCGTCGTGCTCACCACGGACGGGCTCGTGGAGTCCGCCAGTGTCGCCATGGACGACGGGTTCGCGCGCCTGCGTGCCGGGCTCGCCGGGGCCGATCCCGCGCACCTCGACCTCGTCGCGGACACGCTGCTCGCCGATGCGCATCGGGGGGACGACATCGCGCTGCTCCTCCTGCGCTACGACGGGATGGCGGTCCAGCCCCTGCGCGAGGGCTGGACGGTGTGGCGCGTTCCCGAGGCCGCCCGGCACGCCCGGCGCTTCGCCCGCCGCACGCTCAAGAGCTGGGGCGTCGCGGAGACGGCCATGGACGCCCCTCTCCTGGCCGTCTCCGAACTGGTGACGAACGCCCTCGTCCACACCGACGGGCAGGTCCGCCTCGACATCACCCTCCTCGGCCCCCGCCTCCGCCTCACCGTCACCGACACCTCCCCCCGCACCCCCGTCAAACCGACCTCCCTCGGCTGGGAAGCGACCGGCGGCCGGGGGATCCTCCTCGTGGAGGCCGTGTCGGAGAGGTGGGGGAGTGTGCCGGTGAGCGGGGGGAAGCAGGTGTGGTGCGAGATGCGGGTGGGGTGAGGGTGCGGGTTGGTGGGTGGCTGGGGTGGGGGGCGTTTCGCTTGCCCGCGCTTGCGGGGTGCCGCTGCGCCCACCCGTGCCGCCCCTAGCGGCACGACTGCCCGCAGCTAGGGCGGGGGAGGAGGCGTGGGTGCGGGTGCGGGTGCGGGTGCGGGTGGGTGGGGGCGGTACGACTGCCTGCGGTTGGGTGTCGGTGGTGGGGTAGGTGCGGGCTGGGCGGGGTGCCGTGGATATGGCGGCGCAGCCAGCCATATCGGGGGCGCGGGGAACTGCGCGACCAGCCACGACGGGCCCGCAGTCGCCCACGCACCGAACGCCCCCCGTGCCACTGCGTCAGCGCGGGGCCCTCAGCCACTGGCTGAGCAACGTGAACGCCTCCGGGTACTCCGCCTTCCACGTGTTGTAGTTGTGGCCGCCGCTGCTCAGCAGCTGGGTGCGGATCTGGACCGGGGTGCCCGCGGCGGCGGTGACGAACTGTTCGATGGAGGAGGCGGGGCTGAGGCGGTCCTGGCGGGAGGTCGCCAGGAAGAGGCTGACGCTCGCCTTCGTGCCCTTGACCATGTGGGTGGGGGCGTTGCGGCGGCGGACGGCGGGGTCGGTGAGGACGTCGGGGTCACCGGTGAGGGGATCGGGGTCGAGGGCGGCACCCGCGCCGAACACCTTCGGGAACTGGAGCGGCAGCTTCACCGCGCAGAACCCGCCCGTCGAGTATCCCGCGACACCCCACCCGCTGGGCCCGGACAGCGTCCGGAACTTGGAGCGGATCAGGTCGGGCACGTCCGCGGAGAGCCACGTCGCGACCTTGTGGTTCGGCAGGTCGCTGCAGTCCGTGTCGACGCTCCCCGGGTTCACGACCGGCATCACGAGGATGAACGGGTGCACGGCCCGCTGTGTCACCAGGTCCGCGAAGTCCCCGGGCATCCCCCCGTGCTCCAGCCACGACTGCGGCGACCCCGGCACCCCGTGCAGCAGCATCAGCACGGGGAACTTCTTCGTGCGGTACGCGGCCTCGTCGTACTGCGGCGGCGTCCACACCAGCACCTGCCCGGACAGCAGCGACTTCCTGCCCCGGAAGTACGTGTCGAGCACCCCGCCCTGCGTGCCCTTGCTGAACTTGGCCCGGTCGACCGGCGGCCCCGGCATGGTCAGCGCGGTGGCGTTGTCCGTGCCCATCAGGTCGTCCCAGGAGGCGTACAGGCCGTAACTGTTGTTGATCCACACGGCCATCACGGAGATCGCGGTCAGCTGGCACACCCCGATCATCACCGCCTGCACGAACCACCGCACCACGCGCGGCCCGCGCACCTTCGCCCACAACGCGATGGTCACGACCACCGCCAGCGCGGTCGACGCGACGAGGACGACGAAGAACGTCGTACCGGTCAGCGACATGACCACCTCCCGAATCCCTGAACAGCAAACTTTGCTACTTCTGTACCGAAGAGACGGTATACCGGCCGTTCCTGTTCGCCATGCGTCGGTAAAGGATCATTCGGGGGGCCGGATGCGGACATGGAGGAAAAGTTGAAACTTACTCGGGAGTCATAAGTCTTGACGCTGCCTTGAATCGCCCCGACTGTAAGGGCCATGCCGAAGATCCGGGTCCGTCTGTTCCCTGTTCTGGTCGTCCTCTGCGGATTCTCGACGGTGCTGGGCTCCCCCGCCGGCGCCGCCGCCTCTGTCCCCGACTCCCTGCCGTTCGACGGCACTGCCCTCACGGTGTCGAACGGCCGCTTCGTCGACGGCGCCGGCCGCGAGGTCGTGCTGCGCGGCTACAACGTCTCCGGCGAGACCAAGCTCGCCGAGAACAACGGCCTGCCCTTCGCCTCCGTCGCCGACGCGAGGAAGTCCGCCCATGCGCTGCGCACCCTCGGCGGCGGAAACTCCGTCCGTTTCCTCCTCTCCTGGGCCTACGCCGAACCTGTCAGAGGCCAGGTCGATGCCGCGTACCTGGCGGCGGCCACCGCCCAGATAGGCGCCTTCCTCGACGCCGGTATCCGCGTGTACCCCGACTTCCACCAGGACCTCTACTCCCGCCACCTCTTCAACACCGGCAGCTGGTACACCGGCGACGGCGCCCCCAAGTGGGCCGTGGACCTGGGCGGTTACCCCCGGGAATCCTGCGGCATCTGCATCATGTGGGGCCAGAACATCACCCAGAACAACGCCGTGCAGTCCGCCCAGTACGACTTCTGGCACAACCGGTACGGCCTCCAGGACAGCTTCCTGGACACCGCCCAGAAAGTCATGGCCCACCTCAAGCAGAACCTGACGGCCGACCAGTTCGCCGGCGTCCTCGGCTTCGACCCCTACAACGAGCCGTACGCCGGCAAGTACGACTCCGGTGAGAACAGCCGGAGCTGGGAGAAGAACGTCCTGTGGCCGTTCTACGTCAAGTTCCGCGCCCGCATGGACGCCGCGGGCTGGCAGGACAAGCCCGCCCTCGTCGAACCCAACCTCTTCTGGAACGGCAACGTCAGCAAACAGGAGGGCGGCCTCCTCGACGCCGGCACCCTCGGCTCCCGGTACGTCTTCAACACCCACTTCTACGACCAGAAGGCCATCTCCGGCATCCTGATGTGGGGCAACGCCTCCAACGGCCAGTACGTGGGCGACTTCGGCACCGTCCGCGACCGCGCCACGGCCGGCGGCACCACCGCGATCGTCAGCGAGTTCGGCCACCCCCTGGGCGGCCTGACCGCGGGCAAGGCACCGACCGTCCTCAAGGCGATGTACCAGGCCCTCGACTCCCGCGTGAAGGGCGTGAACTGGTGGAACGGCCCGGCGAACTCCGGCCCTGTGCTGTCCGGTTCGCAGTGGCAGTGGGACATCTACTACGGCCGCCACCACGAGTACATGAACGACAACCCCGACAAACTCCTCACCGCCGCCGACGGCTGGAACGACGAGGACCTCTCCTCCGTACGCCTCGACGACTCCGGCACGCCCGTCCTGCGCCAGGACGCCCGCCTCCTCGACCGGGTCTACCCGAGCGCCACGGCCGGTACGACCCTCGCCTTCACCTACGAGGACCGCTCCCGGGACGGCTCGACCGTCCTGACCTGGAACCCGGTGCCGGCCTCGCTGCCGAACGTGTCCTCCCTCGTCGGCTCCGGCCAGTACAGCGTCCTGGTGTGGCGCTCCGGCGGCGGCTCAGCGCCCACCGAACTGCACCTCCCCGCGTCCTTCCCGACCGCGACGACCACCGTCGTCTCCGACCTCGGCACGGTGTACGGACCGGGCGCCTACAGCGCCGCCACGAAGATCGGGGCCGCCGCCGAGCCCGGCGGGACGGGCAGCCGACGGCTGCTGCTGAACACCGCCGACTCCGGCGCCCTGCACTACGCGCTCGTCACCAACGGGGCGAGCGCGCCGTCCGCCTCGGCGCTGGCCGCCGCGCGTACGGAACTGACGAACTGGGTGGCGCAGAAGTTCAGTTGAGCGACACGGCCGCGCCTCCCGGTCTCATGGGGGGCGCGGCCGTCCGCGATCAGGACGGGCTCGTCCACGTCGCGGCGACGTGACCGAGGCGCACGCGCTGCGGGTGGTCGCCCACCGGGACCGACGTCAGCTTCTCGCCGGTCGCGAAGTCGATCGCCGTGACCTGGTCCGCGCCGCTCTCCGAGATGACGCACGCCTTGCCGTCGCCGCTGACCGTCGCCCAGTACGGCTTGGAGGCGGGGACGAGCGGGCCCTCCTGGAGGGTCGTGCGGTTCACGACGGTCGCGTAGTCGTCCATCGTGCCCGCGACGCACAGCTTGCTGCCGTCGGGGCTCATCGACAGGCCGTGGTGGCGGGAGTCGTTGACGAACGTGGTGCGGTCGTCGCTGGTCGCCGGGTTCTTCGGGAGGGTCTTCGTGCGGGTGATGCGGTCGGTGGCGAGGTCGTACTCGAAGAAGCCGTTGAAGAACGACACCTGGAAGTACAGCTTCGACTCGTCCGGCGAGAAGACCGCCGGGCGGACCGCGTCCGAGAAGTCCTTCAGGCCGATCGCGTCCAGCTTCTGCCGCATGTCGATGACCTTGACCTGCTGGTACGTGGTCGCGTCGACGACCGTGATGCGCCGGTCGCCCTTCGTCCAGTCCAGCCAGGGCGCGTCGAGGTTCGTGTTCACGTCCCCGATCGCCATGTTGTAGATGTACTTGC
>DATCQX010000243.1:0-4283 GCA_036569285.1 Streptomyces sp. | reverse complement strand
CTGCTCCTGCTGCTCGTCGCGGGCGGCTGGGCCGGCGTGCGGATCCTGCGGCGCAGGGCTGCGGCACGGCCGCGCGGGACGGTCGTCCTGGAGGACCCCTGGGGGCGGTATCTGGGCGGGCGCGAGGTGGTCGACGTCCGGGAGCGCTGGTACCGGTTCGACGTCGTGGACGACGGCGACAGCCCGCGCGTGCAGCCCTCGTCGCAGGGGGAGTGGGCCATGCGGCGCGCGCCCGGCGGGGACGTGGAGCTGCGGCGCGGCACCGGCGAGGCGGTGACCGTGCGGCCCGGCGAGGGGGTGGGCGCGGGCGAGGACCTGGTCCTGAAGGTCGTCGACGGCCCGGCCGCCCCACGGCCCGCCGAGACGTGGGAGCCCTACCCCTCCGAAGCCGGTCACCCCGATCTGTGAACCGCCCAGTGGAAGGCACCTCATGAAGATCAACCAGCCGATGCTGTACGTCGGTCTGGGCGGTACGGGAGGGCTCGTCGGGGCGGAGCTGGAACGCCGCCTGCGCGCCTCGCTGTGCGGCCCCGACGGCACCGCCCTCGCCTCGCGCGGCATCAACCAGCGCTACCAGCTGCCCGAATGCCTCCAGTTCGTGTACGCCGACTACAGCGAGGCCGAACTCGCCCGGCTGCCGCACCTGAGCGTGGAACCCGCGCTCCAGGCGGCGTACGCCCGCACCGCCCGCGCCAGCCACGACCTGCTCCCGGGCTACGACAGCTCCCCGAGCGTGACCCGCGAACTGCGCGCCGCGATCCCGCGCGAGACCCGCGACTGGCTGCCCCCGCAGGCCACCGAACCGAGGATCACCCCGCTACGCAACGGCGCCGGACAGCTCCCGACGGTCGGCCGCGCCGCCCTCTTCGGGACGCTCCTGCGCGACGACATGACGCCCGTGATGGGCCCGCTCCAGCAGGCCATCGACATCATCGGGCGCTCCGGCGGCGAGCTGAGCCGCCTCGGCGGCGGCCCGATCTCCGGCTGTGACGTGTTCGTCGCGTTCTCCGTCGCCGGTGGCACCGGCACCGGCATCTTCCTCGACTACCTGCACTTCATCGGGCAGGCGTTCAAGGAGAAGAACTTCAGCGGCGCCCGCATCTACCCGCTCGTCGTCATGCCGTCCGCGTTCCCCCTCGCCAAGGGCGGCGGCCGGGACGCCGAACTCAACGCCGCGCGCGCCGTGGTGGACCTGTTCCGGCTGGTCGACGAGCAGAACGTGCCGGTCGCGGACGACGTGATCGGCGACGTCGACGACGCCTCCGGCACCGCGATCCGCTACCCGCACGACCGCGTCGTCCGCCTCGACTCCGGCGTCATGCCGACGGCGTTCCTCTTCAGCCGCACCGCCGGGATCCGCCCCGACGACCTGCGCCGCTCGATGGTGTCGCTCATCATGTCGCTCATCGGCGCGGAGCTGGGAGACGCGCCCCAACGGGACGACGAGCACCAGACGTTCGCGTCGAGCTTCATCAACTCCGATGCCAAACGGCGGATCCGCGCGAAGTCGGGCATCGGGCACCGGGGGGTCTCCACGAGCCTCGTCGCCGCGATGACCGTCCCGCTGGAGCCCCTCGCGGACCTGGTGTCGGCGCGGCTCCTCGCGCACGGCGTGAGCCGCCTCGCGGACGCCTCCGCGCAGCACAGCCACGAGTACGCCGGGACCGTGCGCCGCATGTTCGCGGACGCGGGCCTCGAAGAGCTGTGGAACCGCGACCCGTTGCCGCCGCCCGAGACCCGCCCCGTGCAGCGCGGCGGGGCCGGCATCGAGGAGGCCCTCACGGTCCGCCTGCGCGAGATGCAGGCCACGCTGGAGGACCTGCGGCGCCGGGTCGCGCGCCGCGTCCCCGTGCTCGCCGAGCAGTTCTCCCCGCAGACGGCCCTGGAACGCGCCCTGCGCACCATGGACCCCTTCCAGGTGGAGCGCGTCGTCAAGGGAGTTCCCGGCGACCCCGACCCGGTGACCCGGCAGGGTGTCGTCGGCATGCTGGAGAACCGGGGCCGCGAACCCGGCGGAGGCGAGAACCGGGTCCTGCTGCCGCCCGCCGTACCGAAGTTCAAGGACGGCATCGCCGCCCGCCTCTCCCGCTCCCGGCACGACGAACTGAAGGCGCAGACGGAGGCCGAGCAGAACACCTGGTACGCGGCCCGCACCAAGGCGATCTGGCACGAGGCGTGGCGCAAGGAGGAACAGCGCTGGCGCCCCAAGGCCGCCGCCCTCACCGCCGAAGTCACCGCCCTCGTCGAGGCGTTCCACAAACACCGCGAGGAGGAACCCCGCGCCTACAAGGCCCAGGTCATGGAGCTGTACGACGACCGCACCGGCGTCTCCTACCTGCTGCCCCCGCAGAACAACCTCACCGATTTCTACGACGACCTGCGCGAACGCCTCACCAAACGCGAGAACTTGAGGGACAGCGACGACGAGGCGGCCCTCGTGCACGCCCTCGTCGGCGCCGAGGCCTGGCAGGCGGCCCGCACGACCGCCCGCCGCAACCCCGAGGCGGCGATCGCCCCCGTCAAGGCGGCCATCGAGCAGCGGATCAAGCAACTCTTCGCGCAGAGCGGCACGTTGCACGACGAGAAGCCGCTCCTGCCGTCCATGGCGATGCTCCTGGAGGCGGCGGCCGGGGTGTCCGCAGCCGCCGAGTCCGTCGGCAAGGCGGCCCTCGACCAGTTCCGGTTCAAGATCGCCGGGCTGATCCCGCACGGCTTCGTCCCCGAGGGCGGCGGACCCCTCAAGGTCCTTGTGGTGTACCCGCGTTCGTCGGCGAAGGACACCGTCGAGGACTACCTGAGGAAGAACCTCTCGCTGCCGCGCGGCACGACCGAGTTCAACGGCGTCGAGACCGACTCCATCACCGTCGTCCTGTTCCGCCGCGAGATGAGCCTCACCGAGGTGCCCGAGGTCCGCAAGGTGCTGCGGCGCTGGGCCAAGGCCCGGGAGACGGAGGTCGCCGCCGACTACCTCGACTGGCGCCAGCGCCTCGGACGCGGCGGGGAGTGGCTCGCCGCGACCGCGGAGGACCGCCGGGAGATCCTGCACCGGCTCCTGTGCGCCCTGTGGAAGGGGCAGGTCGAGGTCGTCGAGGGCACCGCCGACGAACCGGTGAAGGTCCTGGTCCGCCTGCACAGCAGCCTCCCCGACGACGTCACCACCGACGTCCCCGGCATCGAACTGCGCCTCGGCGACCGGCACCGGGGCGGCGTCTCCGGCTGGGCCCGCCTCCTGCACGCCTACGAGCACATCGCCCTGCTCAACGAGGACGCGGTCGTCGAGACCTACTGCCAGGCCCTCATGGAGCGCAGCGCGAACGGCATCGCGGACGGCGGAGAGGGCCCCCACCGGCTGTACACGCACGTCGTCGAGGAACTGGCGCCCCGTCAGATCGCCCTCATCCGGGACCGGTTGGCGCGCTCCGTGCACACCTCCGGCGAATGGGCCGACTCCCTCCTGGAGTTCTGGACCGAACTCCTGCCCGCCGCCCTCGACACCCCGTTCGCCGACAAGAACGCCGTCGCACCGACCCTGCGCTCCCTGCGCCAGGCCCTCCTGGAAATCGACGTGACGAACCATCAGGAACCCCGCCCGAAGGGCGCGTTCCCCTGGGACGACCGCCCGTCCGCCCCCGAACGCCCCCGCGAACAACCCCTCCCGCCCTTCGCCGGCCACAGCGCCGGAGCGGACGGCTGGCCCGGCGAGGAACCCGACATCCCGGTCCGCGCCCGGTACGCGGCGAGCGAGGACCTGTCGGCCCCGCGTCCTGGCGCCGGTGAGCCCGGCGACCCGTGGAAGGACGTCGAATGACGAGCCCCGTCATCGTCCTCGACCTCCGCTCGGGCGCCGGTGACCTCGCGGGCGCGGCCGGGCTGCGGGACGCCGTCACCGGGCGGCTGCGCGAGGCCGGACGGCCCGAACCGGCCGACGAGCACTACCGGTTCCTCCTCATCGACACTCCGGCGGGGCTCGGGGTGCGGCACGGGGTGTACGAGCGGGTCATCGGGTACGGGAAGCGGACGTCCGTACTCGCCCTGGTGGTGGGGGAGTTGGCGTCGGCCGATGAACCCGTGGCGCCCGGACGGGGGGCGCCGGGCGGCAGTTGGGATCCCCTCGCGGCGCCCGGCTCGTCCGGTGCCTGGGGCGACACCTGGGGCTCCGGGGTCGCCGGTGCGGGGGCCTCGGGGTTCGACGGCGGCTGGGGCTCCGGGTCTTCGGGGTTCAACGGCGGCTGGGGCTCCGGCTCCGCCGCCCCCGGCCCGGACCGCCCCGCCCACCACGGCCC
>DATCQX010000242.1:0-3673 GCA_036569285.1 Streptomyces sp. | reverse complement strand
CAGCACCCCACCTCCAACCTCCCAAACCCTCGAATCCGCCTGGCTGGGTAGAGCCGTCGGCTGCCTCCTTGGCAAACCCGTCGAAAAACTCCCTCTGCACGCCATCAGAGCCCTGGCCAAATCCACCGGCAACTGGCCACTCAGCACCTACTTCACAGCGAAGGGCGTCCCCAACTCCCTCCTGAAGAAGCACCCTTGGAACCGCCGCTCAGCCCCCACCTCCCTCGCCGAGAACATCGACGGCATGCCGGAGGACGACGACCTCAACTACCCCCTCCTGAACCTGCTCCTCCTCCAGCGCCACGGCAGAAAGTTCACGACGGAGGACGTGGCAAGACTCTGGCTGGACGAACTCCCGGCGGGCCGCACCTTCACGGCGGAACGCATCGCCTACCGCAACCTCCTGGCCGGCATCGACCCCCCACAGACGGCCCTCCACCACAACCCGTTCCGGGAGTGGATCGGCGCCTTGATCCGCGCGGACATGCACGGCTGGACCAACCCGGGCAACCCGATGGCGGCGGCGGAACAGGCATACAGAGACGCCACATTGACCCACACGGCGAACGGCGTCTACGCGGCGATGTTCATCGCGGCGACGATCGCGACGGCAACGACCCGCACCCACGACATCCACACCTGCCTGTCCTCGGGCCTGACGGTGATCCCCCCGACTTCCCGCCTCCACAAGGCAGTCACCCACGCAATCCAACTGGCCGAGTCAAAAAGGGACTTCGACGACGTCGTGGACGCCCTGCACACCACCCACGCCCATTACCACTGGGTCCACGCCATCCCCAACACCGCCCTGATCGCCGCCGCCCTCACCCACGCGGACGGCGACTTCACGGCCTCCATCTGCCGCACGGTCTCCGGCGGTTGGGACACGGACTCCAACGGCGCCACAGCGGGCAGCATCGCCGCCCTCCTCACCGGCCCACCCCCACCCCACTGGACGGCCCCTTTGAAGAACCGCCTCTCCACCTCCGTCTCCGGCTTCGACGGCACCGGCTTCGACACCCTCGCCCACCTCACCCACCTGGAGGCGGCCCGCCCATGACCCACATCGTCGTCCTAGGCAGCACGAACATGGACCTGGTCACCCACGCCCCTCACCCTCCACGCCCAGGCGAGACGTTGACGGGCCGAGACTTCCGCACCACCCCCGGAGGAAAGGGCGCCAACCAGGCCATCGCGGCGGCCAGAGCGGGTGCGACCGTCTCGATGATCGGCGCGGTCGGCACCGACCCCCACGGCCCCCACCTCCGCACCACCCTGGAACAGTCCGGCGTCAACACCGACCACCTCCGCACGATGAACACCCCCTCCGGCACGGCCCACATCGTCGTGGACGACGCCGGTGGCAGCGCGATCGTCGTCATCCCCGGCGCGAACGGCACGGTCGACCACCTCGCCCCCGGCGACGAGACGCTGATCGCCTCGGCGGACACCCTCCTCCTCCAGTTGGAGATCCCGATGCCGGCGGTCCTCGCGGGCGCCCGCGCCGCCCACGCGCACGGCGTCCGCACGATCCTCACACCGTCCCCGCTGACCCCTCTCCCGCCCGAACTCCTGGCCGCCACCGACCTGTTGGTGGCGGGCGAGTACGAGGCGGTCACGCTCACCGACCGCACGGACCCGGTGGAGGCGGCCCAGCACCTCCTCACGCTGGTCCCGGAGGCGATCGTCACGCTGGGCGCGGCGGGCGCCCTGTACGCGACCCGTGCCACCCCCACCCCCCTCGCGGTCCCGGCCCCGCACACGACCCCGGTCGACACGACGGCCGCCGGCGACACGTTCGTCGGCGCCCTGGCGACCGCCCTGGGCGAGGAGCGTCCGATCCACGAGTCCCTCCGCTGGGCGGCAGCCGCCGCGTCCCTCTCGGTCGAGCGTCCGGGCGCGTCCGCGTCGATGCCGTACCGCCAGGAGATCGAGGAGCGCTACACCGCATGAACGACACCCCGACTCCCTTGCGGGGCCTACGGGTCCTGGACCTGGCCACCCTCTTCGCGGGCCCCCTCGCAGCGACCCTCCTGGGCGACTTCGGCGCGGACGTCATCAAGGTCGAGCACCCCACGAGACCGGACCCCTCCCGGGGTCACGGCCCGTCGAAGAACGGGATCGGCCTGTGGTGGACGGTCCTGGGCCGGGGCAAGCGGACGATGACCCTGAACCTCTCCACCCCCGGCGGCCGGTCCACCCTCCTGCGCCTGGCCGAGTCCGCGGACGTGATCATCGAGAACTTCCGCCCCGGCACCTTGGAGCGCTGGGACCTCGGCTGGGAGGAACTCCACGCGGTGAACCCCCGCCTGGTCCTCGCCCGCGTCACCGCGTTCGGCCAGTTCGGCCCCGCCTCCCACCGCCCCGGCTTCGGCACCCTCGCCGAGGCGATGAGCGGTTTCGCCGCCGTCACGGGCGAGCCGGACGCGCCCCCGACGCTCCCGCCGTTCGGCCTCGCCGACTCCATCGCGGGCCTCGCGACGGCGTACGCGGTCATGACGGCGCTCGCCGCCCGCGACCGCACGGGCGAGGGCCAGGTGATCGACATGGCGATCATCGAGCCGATCCTGACGGTCCTCGGCCCCCAGCTCACCTGGTACGACCAGCTCGGCCACGTCCAGCACCGCACCGGCAACCGCTCCGCGAACAACGCGCCCCGCAACACGTACCGCACCGCCGACGGCACCTGGGTCGCCGTCTCCACCTCCGCCCAGTCCGTCGCGGAACGCGTGATGCGCCTGGTCGGCCGCCCCGACGTCATCGACGAACCCTGGTTCGCGACGGGCGCCCAGCGCGCGGCCCACGCGGACGTTCTGGACGACGCCGTCGCCGCGTGGATCGCGGCCCGACCCCGCGACGAGGTCCTCGCGGCGTTCGAGAAGGCGGAGGCGGCGATCGCCCCCGTCCAGGACGTCCGGGACGTCGTCCACGATCCCCAGTACGCCGCTCTCGGCACCCTCACGACCGTGGACGACCCCGATCTCGGCCCCGTCCTCATGCAGAACGTCCTCTTCCGCCTCTCCACCACCCCCGGCACGATCCGCTGGACCGGCCGCCCGCACGGCGCCGACACGGACACGATCCTCGCGGAGCTCGGTCTGACCGCCCAGGAGTCGGCGGCACTGCGCGCGGCGGGTGCCGTATGAGAAAGTTCCCCCTCACCTGGCTCTACGCCCCCGGCGACCGGCCCGACGTCGTCACCAAAGCGCTCGCCGCCGGCGCCGACGTCGTCATCATCGACCTTGAGGACGCGGTCTCCCCGGACCGCAAGCACTACGCCCGCGCGGCGACAGCCGAACGTCTCGCAGACCCCCACCCCCACCAGATCCACGTCCGCGTCAACGCCCCCGCCACCCCCTGGTCCTACGCCGACCTCACCACCCTGGCGCCCCTCCCCGGCGTCTCAGCCCTACGCCTCCCCAAGGTGAACACCCCCCAGGACGTCCAGAAAACAACAAAGGCCCTCCCCAGAGAGGTCCCTTTGTACGCGCTCCTGGAGTCAGCCCTAGCGGTCGAAAACGCCTATGCCATCGCGACCTCCCATCCGGCCCTCAAGGGAATCGCGCTAGGCGAAGCAGACCTGAAAGCCGACCTGAACGCCACCTCGGACACAGCCCTCACCTGGCCCCGCTCCCGCACGATCATCGCCGCCCGAGCCGCCGCCCTCCCACCC
>DATCQX010000241.1:0-8244 GCA_036569285.1 Streptomyces sp. | reverse complement strand
CCCATGTCCGCGAGGACGAACGCGAGCCCCTGGTGCTCGATGATCGGCTTGCCGAACGTCTCCCGCTCGCGCGCGTACCGCACGGCGTGGTCGAGGGCGCCCTGCGCGAGGCCGGTGGCGACGGCGGCGATCCCGAGGCGTCCGCAGTCCAGCGAGGCGAGCGCGATCCGCAAGCCGTGCCCCTCCTCCCCGATCCGCCGGGCGACCGGCACCCGGACGTCGTCGAACCGCATCGTCGCGGTCGCCGAGCCGGTCAGCCCCATTTTGCGCTCCGGCGGGTCGGCGCTGAGCCCCGGGGTGCCGGCGGGGACCAGGAAGCAGGAGATGCCGTGCGTGCGGTCCTCGGACGTGCGCGCCATGACGGTGTAGAAGTCGGCGTAACCGCCGTGCGTCGTCCAGGCTTTGGCGCCGTTGATGACGTACTCGTCGCCGTCGCGCACCGCGCGGGTCCGCATCGCCGCCGGGTCGGAGCCGGCGTGCGGCTCGGAGAGGCAGTACGCCCCGAGCGCCTCCCCGCCGAGCATCTCGGGCAGCCACTGGGCGCGCTGCTCGGCCGTCCCGAACCGGGCCAGCGGGAAGCAGGACAGGGCGTGGACGGAGACCCCGACGGCGACGCTCGACCAGACGGCGGCGACCTCTTCGAGGACCTGGAGATACACCTCGTACGGCTGTCCCGCCCCGCCGTCCTCCTCGGGGAACGGCAGGCCGAGCAGTCCGCTGCGGCCGAGCGTGCGGAAGACGTCCCGGGGGAACTCGGCCTCCGCCTCCGCGTCGGCGACACGCGGCGCCAGCTCCTTCGCGGCGAGCAGGCGTGTGAGCCGGACGAGTTCGAGGGCTTCCTCGGTGGGCAGGGCGCGAGTGGCGGGCACGGGGGCCTCCCCAGGACGAAAGTGATACTGGAACCAGTACTTGCGTATCATCAACGGTACGCGAACAGGGCGTGCGGCAACAGCCCGATCGGACTTTCTCCTGGTTACGACCGCACCGCGTGCACGATCAGCGACGCGAGCTGCTCGTACGCCTCCGCGTCCGTCAGCCCCGTCCGCGTCTTCAGCTCGCCCTGCTGGATCCGCCCCATGGTCGCCGCGACCACCTCGCCCACGAACCCGGCGTGCACATCCCTGAACGCGCCGTGCGTCACACCGTCCGCGATGAGCTGCCGCACCCGCTCCGACGCCCAGCGCGTGTTCGCCTCGTACACCTCGCGGGCGGGCGGGAAATCCGCCACGTCGTCGAGGAAGCCGCGCGAGAGGGGGCGCAGCTGTTCGGCGACGGCCGTCAGGTACACCCGCACCCGGTCGGCCGGGTCGGCGGTCTGCGCGACCCGCTTCTCGACGGCCTCGGTCGCGCCCCGGAAGTAGTGCTTGACGGCCTCGACGACCAGCCCCTGCTTGCTGCGCGCCAGCTGGTACAGGGTCGTCTTGGAGCACCGCAGCCGCTCCGCGAGACCGTCCAGCGTGAGATCGGCGAACCCTTCCGCCGTGACCAGTGCGACGAGGCGTTCCAGCAGGTCCGCCTGGCGGGCGGTGCGGCGAGCGGAGGGCATGATCTCAGCCTAGTCCAGAAGTGACCGGCGGGTAGATAAGGGACGGCGGACCGTTTCCGCGCCGCCGCCGGGCACCGGGCGGCCGAGGATCCGGCCCGCGCACGCCGCATTGATAACCCCTGTACACATATATAACCTGCGTCTCAGGACATAGACGGCCGACCCTCGCGAAGGAACCTCGACATGCCCCAGCCCGTCGTCACCCGGTACTCCGTGCACCCCGTCGCGGGCCGCGACTCGATGCTCCTCAACCTCTCCGGCGCGCACGCCCCCTTCTTCACCCGCAACATCCTGGTCGTCGAGGACTCCGCGGGCCGCGTCGGACTCGGCGAGGTCCCGGGCGGCGAGGCCATCACCCAGACCCTGCGCGACGCCGGACACCTCGTCGTGGGCAGCGCGCCCGGCGATCACAAGCGGGTCCTGCGAGCGGTGTCGGAGACCTTCGCCGGACGGGACGCGCACGGCCGGGGCGAGCAGACCTTCGACCTGCGGACGACCGTCCACGCCGTCACCGCGATCGAGTCGGCGCTCCTGGACCTCCTGGGCCAACACCTGGAGGTGCCCGTCGCGGCCCTCCTCGGGGACGGCAAGCAGCGGGACGCCGTCCGTGTCCTCGGCTACCTCTTCTACGTCGGCGACCCGGACCGGACCGACCTGCCGTACGTCCGGGAGGCGGACGCCGACGTCGAGTGGTACCGCGTCCGGCGCGAGGAGGCGCTCACGCCGGAAGGGGTCGTGCGGCAGGCGGAGGCGGCGTACGCGCGGTACGGGTTCCGGGACTTCAAGCTGAAGGGGGGTGTGCTGGAGGGAGCGCAGGAGGTGAAGGCCGTGCGGGCGCTGAAGGAGCGGTTCCCCGAGGCGCGCATCACGCTCGACCCCAACGGGGCCTGGTCGCTCGCGGAGGCGGTCGAACTGTGCCGTCCACTGCGCGACACGCTCGCCTACGCCGAGGACCCCTGCGGCGGCGAGGACGGGTTCTCCGGGCGGGAGATCCTCGCCGAGTTCCGGCGGGCGACCGGGCTGCCGACGGCCACGAACATGATCGCCACCGACTGGCGTCAGCTCACGCACGCGCTCGCGCTCGGGTCCGTCGACATCCCGCTGGCCGACCCGCACTTCTGGACGATGTCCGGGTCGGTCCGGGTCGCGCAGCTCTGCGACTCCCTCGGTCTGACCTGGGGTTGCCACTCCAACAACCACTTCGACATCTCGCTCGCGATGATGGCCCACTGCGGGGCCGCCGCGCCCGGCGCGTACAACGCGCTGGACACGCACTGGATCTGGCAGGAGGGGCTGGAGCGGCTCACCGTCCAGCCGCCGCGCATCGTCGCCGGGGAGGTCGCGGTGACGGACGCGCCCGGTCTCGGGGTCACGCTCGACCGGGAGCGGCTGGCGGAGGCCGAAGCGCTGTACGCGGAGCACGGACTGTCGGGGCGGGACGACGCCGTCGGGATGCGGTACTTGGTGCCGGGGTGGACGTTCGACGCCAAACGCCCTTGCCTGGTGCGGAGTTGAGCAACTCGGCGGGGTGAGTGGGGAATTCGTCAACCGGCCTCGTCAGGCGGGGGTTTCGGCGGTGGGCCCCGTCGATCCGGGCAGGTCGGGGTACATGTCAAGATGATGTTCCGCAAGTCATCCCGCGCACGGCTCCGCGGAGCCGACCGCCAGGACGGAGCACGCCCATGACCGCCCCCGATCCCGTCGCGCGTCCGCCGAAGATCGACACGAGCCGGCCGCATCCGGCGCGGATGTACGACTACTTCCTCGGCGGCAAGGACCACTACCCCGTCGACCAGGAGGCCGCCGAGCGGTTCATCGCGGCGGCTCCCGAGGTGCGGGTCGCCGTGCGCGCGAACCGTGACTTCCTGCGGCGTGCTGTGCGGTACGTGGTGCGTGAGGGCGGGGTCCGGCAGATCCTCGACATCGGGACCGGGCTGCCGACCGAGCCCAACGTCCACCAGATCGCCCGCGCGATCGCCCCCGAGACGCGGGTCGCGTACGTCGACAACGACCCCATCGTCGGCACCCACTCCATGGCCCTCCTGGACGACGACGAGGGCATCTCCGTCGTCCTCGCCGACCTGCGCGACCCTCAGGCGATCCTGGACCATCCGGACGTCCGCAAGGTCATCGACCTGAACGAGCCGGTAGCCCTCCTCCTGGTCGCCGTCCTCCACTTCATCAAGGACGACGAGAACCCGACGGCCCTGATGGCAACCCTCCTGGACGCCCTCCCGACCGGGTCCTACCTGGTCCTCAGCCACGCCACCGTCGACTTCCACGAGGACGGCCGCGAGGAGGCCGTGGCCATCTACAAGAACGCCTCGGCCACCATGAACCCCCGCGCCCACGCCGAGGTCCTCACCTTCTTCGAAGGCCTCACCCTCTTGGAGCCGGGACTGGTCACGGTTCCGGCCTGGCACCCGGACGAGGCGCCTGAAGCGGGGCTTCCGCCGATCGGGTTCTATGGGGGTGTGGGGCGGAAGGACGTGTAGGCGGGGTGCGTGGCTGAGGCGGGGGTCCGGTGCCGCTGGGTAGGTGGCTGGGGTCGGGGGCGTTTCGCTTGCCCGCGCTTGCGGGGTGCCGCTGCGCCCACCCGTGCCGCCCCTAGCGGCACGACTGCCCGCAGCTAGGGGGGATGATGACGGCGGATTGTGCGCATCATGTGCCGGGGAGTCATCCCTTGGCCGGGGACTTCAAAGGGGTGGACTCGGTCTTCGAGATGTACGGGTGGTTGTTCTCGGAGATCGGGGGGATCGTGTTCCGGATCGTCGGGGACAAGATCACGGACCTTGACGAGTGTGTCGAGGACATCGGCGTCGGGAACGCGTTCTGGGCGTGAGGCGGGGCTGACGTCCACGGCATCCGTCGTCCACGGCATCGCCGTCCGGATCAGAATCGCCCCCACGGCATCGCCGTCCGGATCAGCATCGTCGTCCCCGGCATCCTCGTCCGGACCGGCATCGTCGTCCGCGTCAGCACTGTCGCCCGCGTCAGCACTCTCGTCCGTGTTCATGCCGAAGGCCCCGGTGCCCGCCCTGGGGAGGGCTGGGGGCCGGGGCCTTTGGGTTTAGATTGTCGGTTCCGCGCCCGCGTGGCGAACGCAGGCCGCGCGCGGAGCCTTGGGGTGCCGGGTGGGAGCGGATGAGAGAGGGCCCGCTCTGGGTCCTTCCGGCGGTCAGATCAGGGGGTGTCAGGCCTTGAGCGCCTCGACCTTGGAAGCAAGCGCCGACTTCTTGTTGGCGGCCTGGTTCTTGTGGATGACGCCCTTGGAGACGGCCTTGTCGAGCTGACGCGCGGCAGCGCGCTGGAACTCGGTGGCCTTCTCGACGTCACCCGCGGCGGCGGCCTCGCGGGCCTTGCGGATCGCGGTCTTCAGGGAGGACTTGACCGACTTGTTGCGCAGACGCGCCTTCTCGTTGGTCTTGATCCGCTTGATCTGGGACTTGATGTTCGCCACTGATTGAGCCTTTTCAGGTTCAGGCACGGGACCGCGGGGCCCCGGACCAGGTGATTTCTTGGGGTGTGCCTCGCGCTGAGAGGGCAAGAGACACAGCTGTCCACACTAGCAGTGGGCACCCGGCCAGCCCAAACCGGGACCTGGTCGCCACCCGTGGGACCATAGAACCTACGTATCGATCCCGACCCGAGGCACAAGGCGCCTCAAGAGACAGGACCCTGCGTGCCCGCGACCCCTAAGAATGTGCCCGAGCCGAGCCGTACCGACCCGGCGCTGATCCGCAATTTCTGCATCATCGCGCACATCGACCACGGCAAGTCCACGCTCGCCGACCGCATGCTCCAGCTGACCGGCGTGGTGGAGCAGCGCCAGATGCGCGCCCAGTACCTCGACCGCATGGACATCGAGCGTGAGCGCGGCATCACGATCAAATCGCAGGCCGTGCGCCTGCCCTGGGCCCCGACGGAGGACCCGGGCAACACGCACATCCTCAACATGATCGACACCCCCGGGCACGTCGACTTCACCTACGAGGTCTCCCGCTCGCTCGCCGCCTGCGAGGGCACCGTCCTCCTGGTCGACGCGGCGCAGGGCATCGAGGCGCAGACCCTCGCGAACCTGTACCTCGCGATGGAGAACGACCTCGCGATCATCCCGGTGCTGAACAAGATCGACCTCCCGGCGGCCCAGCCGGAGAAGTTCGCCGAGGAGCTGGCGAACCTCGTCGGCTGCGACCCCTCCGACGTCCTCAAGGTCTCCGCGAAGACCGGCCTCGGTGTCGACGCCCTGCTCGACAAGGTCGTCCGCGACGTCCCGGCGCCCGTCGGTGTGAAGGACGCGCCCGCACGCGCGATGATCTTCGACTCGGTGTACGACTCGTACCGCGGTGTCGTGACGTACGTCCGTGTCATCGACGGCCAGCTCAACAAGCGTGAGCGCATCAAGATGATGTCGACCGGCGCGACGCACGAGCTGCTGGAGATCGGCACCAACTCGCCGGAGATGCTCAGCGCCGACGGGCTGGGTGTCGGCGAGGTGGGTTACCTGATCACCGGCGTGAAGGACGTCCGGCAGTCGAAGGTCGGTGACACCGTCACCAGCCAGGCGAAGGGGGCCACGGAGGCGCTCGGCGGGTACAAGGACCCGAAGCCGATGGTCTTCTCCGGCCTGTACCCGCTGGACGGCTCGGACTACCCGGAGCTGCGCGAGGCCCTCGACAAGCTGCAGCTCAACGACGCCGCGCTCGTCTACGAGCCGGAGACGTCCGCGGCCCTCGGCTTCGGCTTCCGCGTCGGCTTCCTCGGCCTGCTCCACCTCGACGTCGTCCGGGAGCGCCTGGAGCGCGAGTTCGGCCTCGACCTGATCGCGACCGCGCCGAACGTGGTGTACCGCGTCGTCATGGAGGACCGCTCCGAGCACGTCGTCACCAACCCGAGCGAGTTCCCCGAGGGCAAGATCATGGAGGTGTACGAGCCCGTCGTACGCTCCACGATCCTCGCGCCCACCGAGTTCATCGGGGCGATCATGGAGCTGTGCCAGACCCGGCGCGGCACCCTCCTCGGGATGGACTACCTCTCCGAGGACCGCGTCGAGATCCGCTACACGCTGCCCCTCGCGGAGATCGTGTTCGACTTCTTCGACCAGCTGAAGTCGAAGACCCGCGGGTACGCCTCGCTGGACTACGAGCCCACCGGCGAGCAGACGTCGTCCCTGGTCAAGGTCGACATCCTGCTGCACGGCGACAAGGTCGACGCGTTCTCGGCGATCACCCACAAGGACGCCGCGTACGCGTACGGCGTCCGGCTGGTCGCCAAGCTGCGCGAGCTGATCCCGCGGCAGGCGTTCGAGGTGCCGATCCAGGCGGCCATCGGCTCCCGGGTCATCGCCCGCGAGACCATCCGCGCCATCCGCAAGGACGTCCTCGCCAAGTGCTACGGCGGTGACATCTCCCGGAAGCGGAAGCTGTTGGAGAAGCAGAAGGAAGGCAAGAAGCGGATGAAGATGGTGGGTTCCGTGGAGGTTCCGCAGGAAGCCTTCATCGCCGTCCTGAGCAGCGACGACAGCGCGGGCTCGGGCAAGGGCAAGAAGTAGGGCCGGACGGCTGTGAGGACGGGGTCCGTCGCGTGGGAGCGCGGCGGGCCCCGTCGCCGTACGGGCGCCGTACGGGCGGAAGTGACCGTCCGTGACCCCTTACGCCCGGGCCGGACGACCTTTACTCTGATCCATGCCTGGTAGTTACTCGTGAGTTAAAAAGCTGCCTCGTGAGTCGAGAGCCACACAGCACAACCGCCGCACCGTCGCGGGCCCCGGAGGATGTCGTGAGCGACACACAGACCCTGATCGAGAACCGCCCGCCGTCCGTGGCGGGCCTCTTCCTGGAGCGGGTGGCGGCCACGCCCGACGCGGAGGCGTACCGGTACCCGGTGCCGGCGCCATCGGGCGAGGGGCCGGACGAGTGGAAGTCGCTGAGCTGGGCCCAGGCCGCCGAGCGGGTGCACGCGATCGCCGCCGGTCTGATCGGGCTCGGCATCGAGCCGGAACAGCGCGTCGCCCTCGCCTCCGCCACCCGCGTCGAGTGGATCCTCGTCGACCTCGGCATCATGTGCGCGGGCGCCGCGACGACGACGATCTACCCGCAGACCAACGACGACGAGTCGGCGTACATCCTCTCCGACTCCGAGAGCCGGGTCCTGATCGCCGAGGACGCCGCGCAGCTCGCCAAGGCCGTCGCGCGCCGTGACGAGCTGCCCGACCTGGCGTACGTCGTCGTCATCGACGCGGACGGCGCCGACACCGGCGAGGACTGGATCCTCACCCTCGACGAGCTGGAGCGGCGCGGCGCGGAGCGGCTCGCCGAGGAGCCCGGGCTGATCGAGAAGCGGGTCGCCGCGATCACCAAGGACCAGCTCGCCACCCTGATCTACACCTCGGGTACTACGGGTCGCCCCAAGGGGGTACGCCTCCCGCACGACAACTGGTCCTACATGGCGAAGGCGATCGCCGCGACCGGGCTGATCAGCGGCGAGGACGTGCAGTACCTGTGGCTGCCGCTGGCCCACGTCTTCGGGAAGGTCCTCACCTCGGGGCAGATCGAGGTCGGGCACGTCACCGCCGTCGACGGCCGGGTCGACAAGATCATCGAGAACCTTCCCGTAGTACGTCCGACGTACATGGCGGCCGTCCCCCGGATCTTCGAGAAGGTCTACAACGGGGTCGCCGCGAAGGCCCGTGCGGGCGG
>DATCQX010000240.1:0-13343 GCA_036569285.1 Streptomyces sp. | reverse complement strand
GGCCCGAGACGTCGAGCCGCACGGGCGCGGAGACGTCCACCGTCACCTTCGCGACGGGGAGGGGGATGTTCGAGCCGGGGGTCATAGCGGTCATGCCGGGTGAACGAACGAGACCACTTTGCCGTTCCCTTACCCGCTCGCCAGTCCCACCTTCACTCGAAAGGCTGATTCCGGCCCCTCCGGGAACACGCTCGGAGGGGCCGGAACAGCGCTCACATCAGTCCAAGCCGATCAGCTCGGTTCAGGCCGATCAGCTCAGTTCAGGCTGATCACCGTCCCCGCCCCGCTCGCGTACTCCACCCACCCGGTCGACCGGACCCCGGCCCCCACCCCGGTCCACGCCGCCGTGACGTCCAGCGGCTTCCCCGGTGTGGTCGTCGCCTTGGACGGCGTCACGGAAAGTGACCCGGCGGGAACCGACCCGGCGCCGACCGCGTTGAACTGGTACGTGTAGGACGTCGTCCCCGGAGCGCTCGCGCCCGCCTCCTGGATGACGGCGACGAGGTAGGTCCCCGCCTCCGGCTTCGTCAGCACGGCGTTCGCGACGCCCTGCGCGTCGGGCAGGGCGACCTGGGTGTCGACGAGCTGTCCGTCGACGACCCTGCCGTACACGAACCCGACGACCCCGGTCGTCGCCCCGAACCGCACGGTGATCTCGGCGGCCTTGGTCCCGGCGGCGACGTCCGGCAGGAAGTCGTTCTCGTCGGCCCCGTTCAGCGTCCCGCCGACGGGCGCGGCGGAGACGGGCCCGGTCGGTGTCGCGGTGAACGCGGTGGCGGCCGAGGTGACCTTGTAGGCGACGGAGCCGGTGGCCCCGGTGCCGGTCACGCGCGCGGGCGCGCGCACGGACTGCGGGGTGACGACGATCGGGCTGCGGACGGTCGTCCGCCCGGACGTCCACGTCAGCGACCCGGTGTCGGCGACCCCGACGGGCGCGGTGGTGACGTCGAGCTTGACGGTGAACGTCTTGCGCTCGCCGGGCCGCGTGAACCGCAGGGTGGACGGCGTGACGGTGGCCTTGACGCCGGGCAGGTCGACGGAGGCCCGGTAGACCCCCGGCGTGACGGCGGTGACCGTGCGCTTCACGGTCTGGCTGCCGACGAGGTCCCCGACGGCGATGGACGCCGAGTTGAGGTCGCTGGTGTCGATGGGCTTCGCGCCGGTCCCGGTGTCGATGCCGAGGCCCTCCAGGTAGCTCAGCCAGTCCCGCTCGGAGGAGTCGTAGACGAGGCCGGGGCGCAGCATCCGCCACGCGGAGACCTCGCCGGCGCCCTGCGCGTAGGCGTCCTCGCTGGGCTTGCCCTCGGGGGTGAGGGTGGGCGAAGTCGTCGTCATCATCGCCGACTTGATCGCCATGGGCGACCACTTGGGGTGCAGCCCGAGGTAGATCGCGGCGAGCCCGGTGATGTGCGGCGCCGCCATCGACGTCCCGGAGTAGAAGTCGAAGTCGTGGCCCCGGTTGGACGGCGGGGCGACGGCCGCGAGGATCGTGACGCCCGGCGCGGAGATGTCCGGCTTGAGGAGGTCGCCGTTGTTCTGGAGCGAGGGCCCGCGCGAGGAGAACCCGGCGACCTGCGGGTAGGGGATGTCCGCGCCGCCGACGACGAGCGACCCGGTCGCCCCGGCCGTCGCCGCGTAGGTGCGGACGGCGGTGGAGTCCGGGATGTTGAGATGCACCGTCGGCAGGCTGTGCGAGTCGCCGTCGGTGCTGCCCTGCGAGACGTTGGCGAGGACCATGCCGGCGGCACCGGCGCGCTTGGCCTCGGCGGACTTGGCGACCCGGTCGACGACGCCCCGGTCACAGACGACGAGTCTGCCCGCTGCCAGCGCCGGGTCGAGCGTGCCGGGGGCGCAGATCGCGGCGTCGGCGGCGGACGCGTCCGCGTTCTTCACGGCCGTCGAGCGCACGAGCGGCGCGGGGCCGACCGTGCCGGTGAGGGTGGTGCTGATCCCGGTGTAGCGCTCGCCGTTGCCGAGGACGACGGTCCCCTTGTACGGCTCGATCGTGCTCGCGGCGACGGTCGTCGTCCACGGCGCGATGTTGTCCAGCGTGCTCGCCGCGGGGCCGGAGTTGCCGCCGGAGGTGGAGATGAAGACGCCGGCCGCCGCCGCGTTGCGGAACGCGATCTGGATCGGGTCGTCCACGGGGGACTCGGAGTCGCTGCCGATCGAGTAGTTGATGACGTCGACGCCGTCGGCGGTGGCCTGGTCGATCGCGGCGACGATGTCGCTGGTCAGACCGCCGGTCTGGGTGCCGTCCTTGCTCTCCCACAGGACCTTGTAGACGGCGATGGCGGCGCCCGGCGCGACGCCGGAGATCTTGCCGTAGGCGCGGCCGTCGATGCTCGCGGGCACGTTCGTGTTTCCGGCCGCCGTGGAGGCGGTGTGCGAGCCGTGGCCGCCGCCGTCGCGCGGGGACATGTAGTCGGCGCGGTTGGCTTCCGGGACCCACTCGCGCCAGGCGTCGCCGTACTGGCGGGCGCTGATGACCTTGCGGTTGCAGTCGGCGGCGGTGAACTCCTCGCCGGTCTCGCAGGTTCCGGTGAAGGTCGAGCCGTCCGTCTTGCGCATGACGGTCGTCGAACCCCTCAGGTAGGGGCGGTACTTGTCCCAGGCCGGGGGCTTGGCCGCCGTGAGGGCGGGGGCGGCGAAGGAGGTGCTCTCGGGCCAGATGCCGGTGTCGAGGTCGCCGATGACAACGCCCTTGCCGACGTTGGCCGTTCCGCCGAGCGCCGACCAGAGGCCGCCCCGGCCCGACAGGTGCAGGTAGTCGACGGAGTTCTTGTCGTCGGTCGCCTTGTGCACCCGGTCGGGGGTGACGGAGACGACGCCCTTGGTCGCGGCGAGCTTCAGGATCTGGGCCGACGTCAGCTTCGCGGAGAAGGTGTTGGTGGTGACGGAGTAGTGCCGGGCGACCTTCGCGCCGACCTTCTTGGCCGCCGCGTTCTGCTCGGCGACGAGGTGGGTGCGGTAGCGGCGGGCGTCGTCGGTGGTGACGTCGACCTTCTCGCCCGCGTCCGGCTTGGTCGCCGGGATGCCGTCCACACCGCCGTCGTAGGTGGCGATCGGCTGGTCGGCGAGGGTGACGAGGTAGCGGCCGGATATCGGGGCCGGGGCATCCGCCGTGTCGGCGGCGGCCGTTGGAGTCGCGAAGGGTGCGGCGGCCAGGAGCAGGGCGGCGACGGACACACCGACCGTCGTCGGTCTTCGGTTCATGAAGTCCCCCCAGAGACAAGGAAGAAAGGGGCTCGCCCTTTCCGTGAGTCGTACGGGAAGCAGCCAACCTCCGTGCAGTGGTTGGCGGTTCATGGTGCACAGGGTGCGGGCCGAAAGGGAATGCCGCCTAGGGAACCACGACTGTCTTGCGCCCCATGCCTGCCGCGAACTGTTCCAGGGCCTGCGGGTACCGCGCGAGCGGGACGCGGTCGCTGATGAACACGTCCGGGTCGAGCACCCCGCCCGCGAACAGTTCCGCCGCCCGTTCGAAGCTGTGCAGCACGGCCATCGAACCGGTGATGGTGATCTCCTGGTTGTAGACGCGGTACGGGTCGATCGTGACCCGGGCCGCGTGGTCGGCGACGCCGAACTGGAGGAACGTGCCCGCCTTGGCGACCCGGCCCAGGCCGTCCTGGATGGCCGCCGCGTTGCCGGTCGCGTCGACGACGACGTCCCAGCCCCGGGGCCGCTCCAAGTCGTCCGCGTTCACTGCCGAGTCGGAGACGCCGAGCAGCCGGGCCGTCTCCAGGCGGGCCGGGTTGACGTCGACGACGTCCACGCTCGCCGCGCCCGTCCGCTTGGCCAGCTCCAGCATCATCAGGCCCATCGTGCCGGAGCCGTAGATCAGGACGTGCGCGCCGAGCCGGGCGCGCAGGACGTCGTAGCCGCGCACCGCGCAGGACAACGGCTCGACGAGCGCGGCGTCTTGAGTGCGCACGTGGTCGGGGAGGCGTACGCAGTTGGCGACGGGCGCGAGGGCGTAGCGGGCCGCTCCCCCGGCCGTCGTCACGCCGATCGCGGCCCAGCGTTCGCAGAGGTTGTTGTGCCCGGCGCGGCAGTACCCGCACTCGTGGCAGTACAGCGAGGGGTCGACGGCGACCCGGTCTCCGATCCTCAACTCGGTGACGCCGGAGCCGATCTCGACGATCTCCCCGGCGAACTCGTGGCCCGGCACGATCGGCAGCTTCGGGGCGAACTCGCCCTGGAGGATGTGCAGATCGGTCCCGCACAGCCCGCAGGCGGCGACCTCGACGACGACCTCGCGGGGCCCCGGAGTCGGGTCGGGGACGTCGGTGACGACGGCTTGGCCCACGGACTCGATGACGGCGGCCTTCATGCCGGTTCTCCCAACTCGATGGCGTTCGGGGTCACTTGACGGCTCCCAGCGACAGTCCCTGGACGAGCTTGTCCTGGGCCGCGAAGCCCGCCGCCAGCACCGGCAGCGAGATGACGAGCGACGCGGCGCACACCTTCGCCAGGAACAGGCCCTGGCTGGTGATGAACCCGGTGAGGAAGACGGGCGCGGTCTCGGCGACGACCCCGGTCAGGACCCTCGCGAAGAGCAGTTCGTTCCAGCTGAAGATGAAGCAGATCAAGGCGGTCGCGGCGATCCCGGGCAGCGCGATCGGGGCGACGACGCGCAGCAGGACCGTCGGCAGCCGTGCCCCGTCGACCCGGGCGGCCTCGATGACCGCGACCGGCACCTCGGACAGGAACGACTGCAGCATCCACACCGCGATCGGCAGGTTCATGGACGTGTAGAGCAGGACCAGCAGCCAGACGTTGTCGAGCAGTCCGGTGTTCTTGGCGAAGAGGTAGACCGGCAGCAGCCCGGCGACGACCGGCAGCATCTTGGTGGACAGGAAGAAGAACAGCACGTCCGTCCACTTCCGCACCCGCCTGATCGACAGCGCGTACGCGGCGGGCAGCGCGAGCAGCAGCACCAGCAGCGTCGAACTCACCGACGCCACCGCCGAGTTGATCAGTGAGGGCCAGGGGCTGGCCCCGCCGCCGACGCCGAAGAAGTCGCGGTACCCGTCGAGTGTCAACGCGGCGGTGAAGGAGGGCGGGTTGGTCGCGGCGTCCGTCTCCGAGTGGAACGACGTCAAAGCCATCCACGCGATCGGCAGGAAGAACACGATCCCCAGGAACCAGGCCAGCAGGCCGAGTCCGTTACGGCGTACGGCGTTCACGCGCGCGCCACCTCCTCACGGAACAGGGACGACACCACGCGCAGCGCGAGCGTGGCGATGATCAGCGAGCCGATGACGACGAGGACCCCGGCCGCCGAGGCGAGCCCGTTCTCGTGGGCCTGGTAGAAGCTCTGGTACACGGTGTAGGGGAGGTTGGCGGTGCCGAGGCCGCCGGAGGTGATGGTGAAGACGGCGTCGAAGTTCTGGACGATGTAGATCGAGCCGAGCAGCGCGCCGAGTTCGAGGTAGCGGCGCAGGTGCGGCAGCGTGAGATGCCGGAACACCTGCCAGTCCCCGGCCCCGTCGACCCGGGCGGCCTCGATCTGTTCGCGGTCGCGACTCTGGAGTCCGGCGAGCAGGATCAGCATCATGAACGGCGTCCACTGCCACACGAGCGCGGCCTCCACGGCGAGCAGCGGAGTGCGGGAGATCCAGTCGGGCTGCGGTCCGCCCACGTAGTGCGACAGGCCGTTCAGCAGGCCGTATTCGGGGTTGTAGAGGACGTGTTTCCACAGCAGCGCGGCGGCCACCGGGACGACGAGGAACGGGGCGACGAGGAGGGTGCGGACGATCCCCCGGCCTGTGAAGCGGCGGTCGAGCAGGAGGGCGAGCGCGAGGCCGATGAGGAGGCTCGCGATGACAACTGCCGCTGTCAGCAGGACGGTTGTCCACACCGAGTGCCGTAGGTCCGGATCGGTCAGTACCTGCCGGTAGTTGTCGAATCCGGTGAAGTGGCGGGCGCCCGGGTAGAGGGCGTTCCAGTCGAAGAAGGAGATCACCACGGTGGCCACGAACGGCAGTTGGGTGACGGCGATCATGAAGACCAGGGCGGGGAGCAGGGGTGCCCGGGTGGCCCAGGCGCGCACGCGGTTCCGGGTCGGTGTCGCGGTGGCGTGAACGGGTTTCGCCAGGGCGGGAGTTGTGGCGGTCATCGGCCCTCGTACTCCTCGGATACCTTGTCGGCGAGTCGCTGGGCCTTCTCCAGCGCGGCCTCGACGGACTGGCGGCCGGCGATCGCCGCGCTGATCTCCTGGGAGACCTTGGTGCCCAGGTCGGTGAATTCGGGGATGCCGACGAACTGGATGCCGGGCGCGGGGCGGCGCTGGACGCCGGGGTCGTTCGGGCGGGCGGCCTCGATGGCCTCGCGGGTCATCTCCTGGAAGGCGGCGGCCGATCGCCGGTACTGGGGGTAGGTGTACGTCGAACTCCGTTTGCCCGCCGGGACGTTGGCCCAGCCGATCTCCCGGCCGACGAGTTGTTCGTACTCCTTGCCGGAGGCCCAGGAGATGAACTTCCATGCCTTGTCGGCGTTGTGGGACGCCTTCTCCATGCCCCAGGCCCAGGTGTAGAGCCAGCCTGAGGCATCGGTCTTCTCGACCGGTGCGGGGGCGTAGCCGATCTTGCCCTTGACCGGTGAGCCGTCGGCCTCCAGGGAGCCCGCGGCGGAGGTGGCGTCGTACCACATGGCGGTCTTGCCCTGGGTCATGTTGTTGAGGCACTCGGCGAATCCGGACTGGGCGGCGCCCGACTCGCCGTGTTCACGCACGAGTTGTACGTAGAAGGAGACGGCTCTCTTCCATTCCGGGGAGTCGAGGCGGGCTTTCCAGTTCTGGTCGAACCAGGTGCCTCCGAAGGTGTTCACGACGGTCGTGAGGGGGGCCATGACCTCGCCCCAGCCGGGGAGTCCGCGCAGGCAGATGCCTTTCATGCCGGGTTCGGCGCCGTCGAGCCGCGCGGCGAGGTCGGCCACTTGGGTCCAGGTGGGGTGCTTCGGCATGGTGAGGCCGTGGGCGGCGAGGACGTCCGCGCGGTACATGAGGAACGAGGACTCGCCGTAGAAGGGCTGGCCGTAGAGCTTGCCGTCGTCGCCGGTGAGGGATTCACGCATCGGGGCGAGGACGTCCTTCTCGTCGTACGCGGGGTCTTTCGCGAGGTGGTCGTCCAGGGGGTGGAGCCAGCCGTTGCGGGCGTAGATGGGGATCTCGTAGTTGGAGAGGGTGGCGATGTCGTACTGGCCGGCCTGGTTGGCGAAGTCCTGGCTGATCTTGTCGCGGACGTCGTTCTCGGGGAGGACGGTGAAGTCGACCTTGATGCCGGTCGCCTTGGTGAAGTGGGTGGGGGTGAGTTTCTGGAGTTCGGTCATCTGGGGGTTGTTGACCATCAGGACGTTGACGGAGTCACCGCCTGTACCGGATCCGCCGGCGCCGGTCCAGCAGCCGGTCAGGAGGAGGGTCGCCGCGGCGAGGGGGGCCGCAGTGCGGGTGAGGCGCATGAGATCGCTCCTGGCTCGTTCTCACACTCTCAGGACCTGGGGCCCCAGCAGCGAGTACCGGTGTGCCTCGCTCGCGGGCAGCAGCGTGCTCGTGACGATCGTCTCCAGGGCGCTCACCTCGGCGAACCGGCAGAAGCCGACCGCCCCGAACTTGGTGTGCACCCCGGTGAAGACGACCCTCCGCGCGGCGCGCACGGCCTGGGCCTTGACCTCGCCGACGGCCGGGTCGGGGGTGGTGAGCCCGTGCTCGCGGGTGATGCCGTTGGCGCCGAGGTAGGCGAGGTCGACGACGAACCCGGCGAGCATCTTCGTCGTCCAGTGGTCGACCGTCGCGAGCGTCCCCGCGCGTACGCGCCCGCCGAGCAGCAGGACGGACATGTTGTCGGCTGCCGCGAGCGCGCCCGCGACCGGGAGGGAGGCGGTGACGACGGTCAGCGGGCGGTCCCGGGGCAGCGCCTCGGCGATGAGCTGCGGGGTGTAGCCCTCGTCGACGAAGACGGTCTCGGCGTCCCCGAGGAGGGTGGCCGCCGCGGCGGCGATCCGGCGTTTCTCCGGGACGTGGCTGGTGGCGCGGAACGCGAGTGTCGTCTCGAAGCCGGCGCTCTCCACGGGGTAGGCGCCGCCGTGGGTGCGGCGGACGAGGCCGTGGTCCTCCAGGGCGCGCAGGTCGCGGCGGACGGTCTCCTTGGCGACGCCCAGGTCGGCGGCGAGGGCGGTGACGTCCACGGCGCCGGTGGCGCGGGCGACGCGCACGATCTCGCGCTGGCGCTCTTCTGCGGTCCTCGGATCCACGCTCACCTTCCCGGCCGTCGGGTGCCCGTTCGGGCGCGCAGCGGGCCTCTCAGGGGCCTCTGCGGCCCCGTTCGGGCTCACGGGGGAAGTTCTACCGGCGGGGTGGGGCGCTGAACAGGTCCGTCACCGGGCCGATGCGGCCCGTTCGGGCCCGTTTCGGGCGCGCGCGTGCCCGCTCGGACCTGCGCGGTCGTCGTGGCGCGGGCGCGCCGGGTGCCCGGAAGGGGCTGCGGGCGGGCCCGTTCGGTGCCCGCCCGCATGATCCCGTGGGGGGAGGTCAGTGCGGCCAGATCGGCGGGTTCGTGACGAAGGCGCCGCCCAGGTAGGCGTGCTCCTCGTCGCCGGGCTGGAGTTCGCCCTGTTCGGCGAGGAGTTTCCCGGCGTACGGCTCGGAGTCGTCCTGCGGGTCGTAGCCGAGCGCCCGCGCGGAGGTGAGGTCCCACCACAGGCGGGTGTTGGCGGACGACCCGTAGACGACGGTGTGGCCGACGTCCTCGGCGGTCAGGGCGGCGTGCAGGAGGCGGGCGCCGTCGGCGGGGCTCAGCCAGATCGACAGCATGCGCACGGACGTCGGTTCGGCGAAGCAGGAGCCGATGCGCACGGAGACGGTCTCCAGGCCGTGCTTGTCCCAGTAGAGCTGGGCGAGGTCCTCGCCGAAGGACTTCGACAGGCCGTAGAAGGTGTCGGGGCGGTGCGGGGTGCCGACCGGGATGAGCGGGTCGGTGCCCTGGGGGCGCGGGGTGTAGCCGACGGCGTGGTTGGAGGAGGCGAAGACGATCCGCCGGACGCCCTCCGCGCGGGCGGCCTCGTAGAGGTTGTAGGTGCCCTCGATGTTGGCCTTGAGGATCTTCTCGAACGTGGATTCCACGGAGATGCCCGCGAGATGGACGATCGCGTCGACACCCCGGACGGCTTCGCGCAGGGCGTCGCGGTCGGCGAGGTCGGCGGTGATCGCGCCGGGGTCGCCTTCGACGGGGACGATGTCGAAGGAGCGCAGCTCGTAGCCGTACTCCGGGAGCAGGCCCCGCATCAGGGTGCCCACGCCGCCGGCGGCGCCGGTCAGCAGGACGGTGCGCGGAGCGGGCATCCTCGGGTCTCCTCTTGCGTCAGCGGGTCGCGCCTCAGCAGGTCTCGCTTCAGCGACGGGCGCATGTGTGATCGATATTCACATGCTTGGACAAACTAAGTTCACCCGCCGCCCCCCGTCAAGGACGTTCACGAATATGTACACTAATCAGAAACGTGACCGCCTCTCTTTGTGCGGTCACCCGACCGCCAGGGAGAGCCCGTGCCGACCGCCCCTCTCGCCGACCGCCTGAGCGCCCCCACCGGACCGCTGTTCTTCCCCGTCACCGCCTACGGCACCGACGGCTCCCTCGACCTCGACGCCTTCCGCGCGCACGTGCGCCAGGGCGTCGACGCCGGTGCGGCGGCCGTGTTCGCGTGCTGCGGCACCGGGGAGTTCCACGCGCTCGACCCGGACGAGTTCGAGGCCTGCGTGCGCGCGGCCGTCGAGGAGACCGCCGGACGCGTCCCGGTCGTCGCGGGCGCCGGATACGGCACACGGCTCGCCGTCCGGTACGCGCGCGTGGCGCACGAGGCGGGCGCCGACGGACTGCTCGTCCTGCCGCCCTACCTCGTCGTCGCCGGACAGGAGGGACTGCTGCGGCACTACCGGGAGGTGGCCGCCGCGACGCCGCTACCGGTGATCGTCTACCAGCGCGACAACGCCGTCTTCACCCCGGAGACGGTCGTCGAACTCGCCCGCACCGAGGGGATCGTCGGGCTCAAGGACGGCTGCGGCGACCTCGACCTGATGCAGCGCATCGTCAGCGCCGTCCGCAGCGAGGTGCCCGGCGAGTTCCTGTACTTCAACGGCCTGCCGACCGCCGAGCAGACGCAGCTCGCCTACCGCGCGCTGGGAGTCGACCTCTACTCGTCCGCCGTCTTCTGCTTCTCGCCGGACATCGCGAACGCGTTCCACCGCGCGCTGCGCACCGGTGACGACGCGACGGTCCACCGGCTGCTCGACGGGTTCTTCCGGCCGTACGTCGAACTGCGCGCGCAGGGGCGCGGGTACGCCGTCTCCCTCGTCAAGGCCGCCGTCCGGCTGCGCGGGCTCGCGGTCGGCGAGGTGCGGCCCCCGCTGCACGAACCGGCCGAGGACCATGTGCGACAGCTCGCGGAGCTGATCGAGCGCGGTCACGCGCTCCTGAAGGAGGGCGCCGAGTGAAGGCGTCGACGTTCGTCTACCCCTGGGACGTCAACGGCGACCCCGAAGCCCCGGCCCGGATCGCGTCCCTCGGCGTGGAGCAGGTGACCCTGGCCTCCGCCTACCACTCCACGCGCGCCCTCACGCCCCGCCATCCCCGCCACCGCATCGTCACGGCCGAGCACGCGGCGGTCCTGTACGCCCCTGACACGCGCTGGGAGGGCCGGACCCTCCGCCCGTACCCCGCGGGGGCCTGGGCGCCCGGAGAAGCCTTCTCAGAGGCCGCCGAGGCCCTCTCCGGCGCCGGCCTGGAGATCCACACCTGGGTCGTCCTCGCGCACAACTCCCGCCTCGGCGCCGAGCACCCCACGACGTCCGTGGTCAACGCGTACGGCGACCGCTACCCCTGGGCGCCCTGCATCGCCCAGCCCGACACGCGCGCGTACCTGACCGACCTCGCCGCCGAGGCCGCCGTCCGCCCCGGCGCCGCCGGCACCGAGCTGGAGTCCCTCGGCTGGTACGGGCTCCAGCACCTCCACGCCCACGACAAGACCGGCGGCGTGCCCCTCGGCGACGCCGGGATGTACCTCATGGCGCTGTGCTTCTGCGCCGTCTGCCGCGCGGGGTACGCGGCCCAGGGCAGCGACCCCGACGCCCTCGCCGCCGCCGTCCGCCGAGCCCTCGACCCGCTGTGGAAGGGCGCCCTGGACGACAAGGGCTGGGCCGGTGTCGAGCAGCTCCTCGGCGAGACGTACGCGACGGCCACGCGCGCGTGGCGCGACGAAACAGCCCGCACGCTCCAGGAGGCCGCCGTGAACGCCGTCCGCGCGGCAGCCCCGGCCGGCTTCCAGATCCTCCTGCACGCCGACCCCGTCACGTACCACGTCGGCGCCAATCCGGGCGTCGACCCCGCCCACATCCTCTCCGTCGCCGACGGCGTCGTCGTCCCCTGCGCGGGCGGGCCCGAACTCCTGCCGCCCTTCGCCGGGACCGGCCAGGAGGCCGTCGTCGCGGCCAACTTCGGCATCGTCTCCGCGATGGGCGGGCGCCCGGGGGACCTCGCGGAGGACGCCGTCCGCGCGCGGGCGTTGGGGGCGACGGAGCTGCGGCTATATCACGCGGGGTTGGCTTCGGACGCGGATCTGGAGGTGGTGCGGGGGGTGTTGGCGGGGCGCTGAGGGCTGGACGGGGGCGGATGCCGACTGCCGCGCGCCGGGCCCTGCCGGTGCGCGCCCTCGGTCGACGCGCGCCTACTCGCCCAGCTTCTCCTCCATCCACCCGACCGCGAAGTCCACCGTCTCCCCCGCCTCGAACAGGTGACTCTCCGCAGCCCCGACCCGCCCCCGCCGCCCGAGACCCGCCGCGAGCATGTCCCGGGTGATCGCCTCGAAGGGCTCCACGCCTTCGGGTACGACGGACGAGTAGTCGAAGGCACCCTCCTCGGAGTCGATGTCGTGGAAGCGGCGCCAGACGCGTTCGCCGTCGACGAGGAGGGGCTGTTCGTAGTCGACGAACCGTTTGCCGGGGGCGTCGGCGAGGGCCTCCGCGTGGTGCAGGAGGGTGAGGGTGTCCAGAGGGGCGCCGAGGAGGAGGACCCTGCCGCCGAGGGAGACTAGGCGCGCGAGGGGGCTGCCGGGGCCGTGGGGGTCGTCCCAGGGGTGGTCGGACGTCAGCTCGTCGGCCGCCGCGCCGAGCGCCGCGAAACTGGCGTCCGGGTGGCGGCTGCGGACGGCCCCGGGCCAGCGCCGCAACGCCTCCGGCAGCCGCCCGTTGTTGTGATCGGCCTCGCTCAGGACGGCGTCGTACGCGGGGTGTTCCGCCCGGACGGCGGACTGCCACTCCGGCGGCCAGGTGACGAACTCGTACGGCGGGGCGTCGTTCCAGCCGCAGGTCACCATGAGGGTCCCGGTCGGGCCGACGACGTCCTGGAGCGCCCCGATCACGGTCTGGGGACCGCCGGGGACGTACCCGATCGCGGACATGCGGGTGTGGAACATGACGACGTCACCGCGCCCGAGACCGAGCGCGGCCAGGTCACGGGCGAGCCGGGTGCGGGTCACGGGGCCGCCGGAGAGTTCGAGCAGAGCCGTCTCATCCATGACGGCGGACCTTCTCGTAGGCGTGGGCGGGAGGTTCCGCCGGTGCCGGCCACGCGTCCCGTTCGACGAGGTGGAGGACGAGGGCCGCGATGTTCCAGGCGTCGTCCTCGCCGCTGTGGTGGCGGCCTTCGAGGGGGAGGCCCGCGAACTCCAGTGCCTGGGCCATGCCGGGGCGTTTGCGCAGGCCGTGGGCGTCGGTGAAGGCGGCCTTGGCGTTGGTGTGGCGGCGTCCGAAGGGGTAAGGGGTTCGGGTGGCCCGGCACTGGCGGGTGAACTGGAGGCGGTCGTAGTCGCCCCAACTGGCCCAGGGTCTGGCGCCCGCGTGATGCTCGACGGCGAGGAGACGGCACGCCTCGGCGAAGGGGACTCCCCTGTCCGCCTCTTGCTGCGTGAGACCGGTCAACTCCGTGCAGAACGCGCTGACTTCGGACCGGACGGGCCGCACGAGAATCCGGTGCCGGGCGACACGCTCGCGCGTGGCGAGGTCGACGACCGTCAGGCCCACCTCGATGATCTCGCTGACCTTTCCGGGCGGCGGGGAGCCCGGCCAGCAGGTCGCTTCGACGTCGACGACGTTGAGGAGAGCGTCGGTCCAGGGGGCGGAGTCCATGGCTGGAGCGTAGGAAAACGGTGGGGCAGGGGCATCTGGATTTCGAGGCCGGCCGGGCTGGGCGGTCCGTGTACACCCCGTACATCTCAAGTACGACGCGTACGCCTCGGCTACGACTCGCGCACCCCGGATACACCCCGTACATCCCAGGTACGGCCCACCCCTACCC
>DATCQX010000239.1:0-2278 GCA_036569285.1 Streptomyces sp. | reverse complement strand
CCCATGAGGGCCGCGTTGACGCCGAGGAGGGAGGGCTGGCCGTCCGTGTAGATCTTGCCGTTCTCCACGGGGAGCAGGCCCGCGACGGCCTTCAGCAGCGTCGACTTGCCGGAGCCGTTCGTGCCGATCAGGCCGATCGCCTCGCCCTTGTAGGCGACGAACGAGACGTTCTTGACGGCGTGCACGAGACGCGTGCCGGCCGCCTTCTCCGCCTTCTTGCGGCGCAGCATGCGGTTCAGGGCGGCGGTGGCGGAGCCTCGGCTGCCGGTGCCGTTGACGCGGTAGATGATGTCGACGCCGTCGGCTACGACGGTGGGGACGGGGGTGTTGCGGGCGGGGGCGGCGTTCATCGTGCCCGTGCCGTGCGTCGGGGCGGTGCTCGGCGTGTTGTCGGCGGGGGTTCGGGGGGTCTCAGCCACGGCCGTACGTCTCCTCAGCCTTCCAGAAGTAGATGAAGCCGCCGACGCCCGCGAGGAGCGCCCAGCCGGTGGCCAGCGCCCAGACGTGCGGCGGGAGCTGGTGCGCGTGGAAGCTGTCGATCAGGGCGTAGCGCATCAGGTCGATGTAGACGGCCGACGGGTTGGCCTGGAGCAGGTGGCCGGCCCAGGAGGGCCAGTCGTGGTGCTTCTTGACCAGCTGGTCGATGCTGAACATGACGCCCGAGACGTACATCCAGGTCCGCAGCACGAACGGCATGAGCTGCGCGATGTCCGGGGTCTTCGCGCCGAGCCGGGCCATGATCATCGAGACGCCCGCGTTGAACACGAACTGGAGGGTGAGCGCCGGGATCACCAGCACCCACGACGCCGCCACCGGCACCCCCATCACCAGCAGGATCACCACCAGCGCGGCCATCGAGAACAGCAGCTGCTGGAGTTGCTGGAGACAGAACGAGATGGGCAGCGCCGCGCGCGGGAAGTGCAGCGCCCGCACCAGGCCGAGGTTGCCGGAGATCGCGCGGGTGCCCGCCAGGATCGAGCTCTGCGTGAACGTCCACACGAACACGCCCGTCACCAGGAACGGGACGTAGTCCGGGACGCCCTTCTTCGTGCCCAGCAGCACGCCGAAGATCAGGTAGTACACGGCCGCGTTCAGCAGCGGCGTCATGACCTGCCAGACCTGGCCCAGCTTCGCCTGGCTGTACTGCGCCGTCAGCTTGGCCGTGGCGAACGCGGTGATGAAGTGGCGGCGGTTCCACAGCTCGCGGACGTACTGCGGCAGCGACGGGCGCGCCCCGCTCACCGACAGCCCGTGGCGCTCGGCCAGCGCCCTGAGGTCCTGGGGCGGGGCGGGGGTGGTGCTGCGGGGCGGTGTGTCGAGTGCCTGGCTCACATCCGCTGCTTTCTATCGGGGGTGGGGGTGCGGGATCCCGGTGCGGTCCGTGTTTTCTTACGGTCCTCTTGAAGTTCCCTTACGACGGGACGGCACCGTATCGTCGCAACGCGAGCGTAGGCCGAGGGGGCGTCGGAACGCAACCGTATCGTCGTGGCGTGGGGAGAGGGGGCTGGGCGGTATGGTCCCGAGGAGTCGGTGAGGTGACAGCGTCGGAACGGGACGGTTACGTCGTCACGTTCAGCGTGGGGACGGGACCGTATCGTCGCGACGCCCTATGCTGGGGCGCATGACGACGAACGCCGAGAGTGCGGGGACACGGACGCGCCGCAGGGCGCCGGCCGGGGCCGCGGTGCTCCGTGAGGACGTGACGGAGGCCATCAGGGCCGCCGTCTTCGAGGAGCTGGCGTCCGTCGGCTACGCGCGGATGTCGATCGAGGGCATCGCGCGGCGCGCCGGGGTCGGCAAGACGGCGGTGTACCGGCGCTGGAAGTCGAAGCTGCACCTGGTCCTTGAGATCGTCTCCGCGGTCGCGGTGCAGGGGCTGCCGGTGCCGGACACGGGGAGCCTCGAAGGCGACCTGCGCCTGCTCTACGAGTTCATGTCCCGCGCCCTGCGCCACCCCGTCGTCTCCCAGATCATCCCCGACCTCCAGGCCGAGTCCGCCCGCAACGCGGAGATCGCCGAGGCCGTCCAGAAGGCGCTGCGCGACGGTCAGGAGAGCGTCGCGAACAAGATTCTGCTGGCCGCGATGAACCGGGGCGAGATCAACGAGAACTTCGACGACGAGCTTGCGCTCGACCTTGTCTCCGGGCCGATGTACTGGCGGGCGCTGGTGGTGCGGCAGGGGGTCGACAAGGGGTATCCGGCGCAGCTCGCGCGGGCTACGGCGGGGGCGTTGAGGGCGTTGTGAGGGGTGGGGCGGTGGTGTGAGGGGTGCGGGCCG
>DATCQX010000238.1:0-13055 GCA_036569285.1 Streptomyces sp. | reverse complement strand
CTGCACCGATACCTGCGCTGGCGCAACGAGAATGCACAGCACCCCCACGTTCTGGCCGCCCAGCGGCGCGAACGCGCCCGCGTCCGCAACGAGAAGGGCATCCGCTGGGGAGGACGACCACTCGCCGCCGCGGCCTCGACGCAACCCGGCGAACCTATGCGGTCACAGCACGAAAGCAACGGCGTTGCACGACAAGGGACACGACCCGAGGTCGTGCGCCGTGACGGTTCGGCGGCGGTGTTCGGACAGCCGCTGCGGTCCGCGTCGGACGTGGCGACGCGACGTTGGTCTCCCACCTCGATTAAGAAGGCGTGAAGTCCGGCGGGGTGATCAGGTCTGACGGCTGAGGTATGCGGCGGCTTCGCGTGCGGCCCGTGCGCCTGAGGCCAGTGCCCCCTGCACCGATCCGGTGGCCCGGTGGTCACCGCAGACGTACCGCCCGGTGGCCACCCGGCTGCTCCTGCTCAGGGACAGGGACGGCTCCATGGCGGGCAGAGCGCAGGTCACGGTACGGGTGGCGACCCGCTCCCAGCTCGCTGTGCCGGTGTCGTACACCTCGGCGAGCGCCCTGCGGACGCCGTCTTCACGCCCTGCGGGATCGCCACCGAGGACCGATGTCGCCACCAGCGCACAGCCGCGTGGAGCCCAACCGGCGTGGACCTCGCTCAGCACGACACTGTTGACGAAGCGCAGCCGCGCGTCGGTCACCAGGGTGGGTTCGTTGAGCGGGGAACGATCGGCGACGTGGTAGTAGGTGGTGACGGCGCGATGCGGTGGGACGGCCAGACCGGGCAGCAGCAGGGCGGCGGCCCGCGCGTCGGTGGCCACGACCACGGCCCGCGCCGGTACCGAACGGCCGTCCGCGTCGAGCACACCGTCGTCGGTGAGCGCCGCCACCGGCGACTCCAGGGTGACCACGGACGGCGGCAGCGCGGACGCCAGCAGCGCGGGCACGGCACCCGCACCCGCGGCGGGCAGGCACAGCGTGCCGCGTGCCATGCCGCGCCACACGAGGTGGAAGAACCGGCTGGAGGTCGCCAGTTCGTCCTCCAGGAAGACTCCCGACAGGAAAGGCCGGAAGAACCGCTCCACGAAAGCGTCGCCGAAGCCGTATCCCGCGAGCGCCCGCCGCGTCGAGACGTCCCGTACCCGTCTCACCCGCGCCGAAGGAGCCAGCGCGGCGAAACCCGTCAGCGCGGCCAGCGCCGCGAGGTCGCGCGGACCGGCCAGGCCGGTGGACAGACCGCTCAGCGCCTGGCGAGGGGCGCGCGTCGGATCGGCGAACCGCATGCGCCGTCCCTGGTCGTGGATCAGGAAACCGGGAGTGAACGGCCGCAGACGCAGCTCCCGCAGCGGCAGCCGACGGCGCACCTGCGGATAGGCGGTGTTGAACACCTGGAACCCGGAGTCCACCACACAGCCCTCCACCCGGTCGGTGCGCATGCGCCCGCCGACCCGGTCACCGGCTTCCATGACACGTACCCGCAACCCCCGAGCGGTCAGATCCCATGCGCAGGCCAGCCCGGCCAGTCCGGCGCCCACGACCACCACGTCCCACGGCTTGTCCGCCCGCCTGACGGTCATTCCGTTCCCCTTTCGCCACTTCACGCGTTCGTGCTCTCCTTCTCCCGCGGGCGCGCACTCGGATGCGGACCACGCGCCACGCCCCGCGGACGCTCCCGGGACTCACCCGATTGCCCCGCGCACCCAGCCTGTCCGGCCGTGCGGGCGGCACGGTGGAGACGACGGGAAACGCGATCCGGCGTCCCCGGCAGACCACTGGGAAGGGGCGGTTTCCCTTGGCGGAGGAAGCGACCGGGGCTGTGGACGAGCCGCTGACCTGTCTTGTCACCGGTGCCGGCGGCTACATCGGGGGCCGGCTGGTGCCGGAACTGCTGGACGCCGGTCACCGGGTGCGCTGTCTGGTGAGGACCCCGGACAGGCTGCGCGACCAGCCGTGGGCGGACCGGGTGGAGATCGTCCAGGGCGACGCCACGGACCGGGACTCCGTGGGGCGGGCCATGGCGGGTGCCGACGTCGCCTACTACCTGGTGCACGCCCTCGGCAGCGGCCGTGACTTCGAGCGCACCGACCGTCAGGCGGCGCAGGTCTTCGGGGAACAGGCGCGCAGGGCCGGTGTGCGCCGTCTGGTCTACCTGGGTGGACTCACTCCGCCCGGAGTTCCCGAGCACGACCTGTCGCCGCATCTGCGCTCCCGCGCCGAGGTCGGCCGCATCCTGCTCGGCTCGGGCGTACCGACGGCGGTGCTGCGTGCCGCCGTCATCCTCGGCTCCGGATCGGCCAGCTTCGAGATGCTGCGCTACCTGACCGAGAGGCTTCCGGTGATGGTCACCCCGCGCTGGGTCCACACCCGCATCCAGCCGATCGCCGTACGGGACGTGCTGCGGATTCTGGTGGGCTGCTCCCGGCTGCCCGCCGACGTCAGCCGGACCTTCGACATCGGCGGCCCCGAGGTGCTCACCTACCTGGAGATGATGCGGCGCTACGCCGCCGTCGCCGGACTGAGCCGCCGGCTGGTGCTGCCGGTGCCGGTGCTCACGCCGGGCCTGTCCAGCCACTGGGTGGGGCTGGTCACGCCGGTTCCGGCGTCCATCGCCCGCCCGCTCACCGAGTCGCTGCGCCACGAGGTGGTGTGCCGCGAGAACGACATCGAGCGGTACGTGCCGAGCCCACCCGGCCATCCCCTCGGATTCGAGAAGGCCGTCTCCCTCGCACTGCGGCGGGTGCGTGAGGCCCAGGTCACGACGCGCTGGTCGTCGGCGTCGGTGCCGGGCGCTCCCAGCGACCCCCTGCCGACCGACCCCGACTGGGCCGGCGGCAGCCTTTACACCGACGTACGCGAGCGCGCGGCTCCGGTGCCGGCCGAGGCACTGTGGGAGGTCATCGAGGGCATCGGAGGCGAGAACGGCTGGTACTCCTTTCCGCTGGCCTGGGCGGTGCGCGGCCGACTGGACCGGCTCGTGGGCGGGGTCGGCCTGCGCCGGGGCAGACGCGACGCCCGGCGGCTGCGTGTGGGGGACTCACTGGACTTCTGGCGGGTCGAGGAGATCGAACGCGGACGGCTGCTGCGCCTGCGTGCCGAGATGAGGCTGCCGGGTCTGGCCTGGCTGGAACTGCGGGTGGACGACGACAGCGGCGGGCCGGTCCGCTACCGGCAGCGCGCCCTGTTCCACCCGCGCGGCCTGCTAGGACACCTGTACTGGTGGGGCGTCTCGCCGTTCCACGCGGTCGTTTTCGGCGGCATGGCCCGCAACATCGTCCGGGCCGCGGCCCGCCCCCGGTGACCGGCCGGACCGACCCGGCACAGCGACGGGCAAGCCCGCCGCCCTCACCGCCGCGAACCGACACCGTCCGGCCCGTGAGCCGCCGACCACGGACGACGGGAAGCCGATTCCCGTGCCCACCACCCCTATGAGGTCGTTGTGCACCTGACCACGACACCGGGCCGCTGCCCCCGCGCCCGCGAAAGCAGGAGGTGGCCATGGCGGACACGCACTGGCTGTTCGGCGACCAACTCGGCCCTCATTTCCTCGTTCCGCACGAAGGCACTCAGGTCCAGGACGCCCCGCTGGTGATGATCGAGGCCCGCTCGGTGCTGCGTCGCCGCCGCTTCCACCGCGCCAAGGCCCACCTGATGCTCTCCGCGATGCGCCACCGGGCCGCGGAACTGGGCGACCGCGTGCGTTACGTGCGGGCCGAAACCTACCGGGAGGGCCTGCGGGAGGCTGTCGGTGACGCCCCCGTCACCGTCCACCACCCCACCTCCCATGCCGCGCTGCGCCTGGTCCGCTCCCTTGAGCAGGTACGTGTGCTGCCTGCGCGCGGCTTCCTGCTGCCGCAGGACGCCTTCCGCACCTGGGCGTCCGGGCGGGGCCGGGCACCGCTGCGCCAGGAGGACTTCTACCGCTGGGTACGTCGTGAGCTGGACCTCCTGATGGACGGCGGCACTCCGGCCGGCGGGCGGTTCAACCACGACCACGACAACCGCGAACCCCCGCCCAAAGGCGCCCGCGTCCTCGGCGTACCTCAGCCGTACCAGCCCCGCGAGGACGACATCGACCAGGAAGTCCGCGCCGACCTCGACCGCTTCGAGCGCGACGACGACATCCGCTTCGTCGGGCGGGACGGCCCCCGGCTCTTCCCGGCCACCCGCCGCGAGGCCCTGACGGCACTGCGCCGCTTCGTCGAGCACCGGCTCGTCGCCTTCGGCCCCTACGAGGACGCGGTGCTCGCCGCCGACCCGGTGATGAGCCACAGCCTGCTGTCGTCCTCCCTCAACCTCGGCCTGCTCGACCCCATGGAGGTCGTCACCGCAGCCGAGGACGCCTGGCGCGCAGGCCGGGCGCCCGTCAACAGCGTCGAGGGGTTCATTCGTCAGGTCGCCGGCTGGCGCGAGTACGTGTGGCATCTGTACTGGTACTTCGGCGAGGGCTACCGGCACCACAACGCCCTGGGACACCACACGCCACTGCCCGAGTGGTTCCTGGAACTGGACGCCGACGCGGTCACCGCCCGCTGCCTGGCCACCGCCCTCGGCCAGGTGCGCGACACCGGCTGGACCCACCACATCCCCCGCCTGATGCTGCTCGGCAGCCACGCCCTCCAGCGCGGCTGGGACCCGCGGGCGGTCACGGACTGGTTCCACCGCTGCTTCGTCGACGGCTACGACTGGGTGATGCTGCCGAACGTCGTCGGCATGTCCCAGTACGCCGACGGCGGCCTGATGACCACCAAGCCTTACACCTCGGGCGGTGCCTACATCCGCCGCATGAGCGACCTGTGCACGGGCTGCGCCTACCGGCCCGGCGACCGCACCGGAGAACGGGCGTGCCCCTTCACCACCGGATACTGGACCTTCACCCACCGCCACCGCACTCTGCTCGCCGCCAACCCACGCACCTCACGCGCCGTTCAGGGCCTTGAGCGCCTCGGTGACCTGGGCGAGGTACTGGCCACTGACCGCCTCTGGGACGAGCGATGCCCCTGACCGGGGCCGGGCACGGTCAGGCATGTGTGGCCGGACAGGGGGGAACGCCGGAAACGATTGTGTCTGAGCTTGGTCTTTAACCCTGGGTATTCATGGGACCGTCGACTGTCGGTGGTGGCTGACGGGAAGAGGCTGGTCGGGCATGCCGGGGCGGTGCTGTTGCGCCGGTGCGCGGACCGGACGGGGCTGACGGGGGCGCTGGCGATGGTGCTGCCGTCCAGTGCGGTGGCTGGCGGGGCAGGGCAGGGGTGTTGGTGCACCTGGCGGTCGCGATCGTGCTCTGGGTGACGAACCTGTCGGAGGCCTAGGATCTCCAGTTTCACCATCGCCCTCTGTTCGGGCCCGGGGCATCGGACTCGACTGCCCGCCGCGCTCTTGCCGCGCTTGACGAGGTCACACTGGCGAAGATCGCAGGGGTGCGGGCGAGAGTGCGCCGGCACGTGTGGAGTCTGCAGCATCCGCGGACGGGTGGCTTCCTTGGCTGGCGGTGGCCGGTATACGGCTGACCGGGTATATCGTCATCGACCGGGACGCCACCGTCATCACCTCGGCGTCGAAAAAGGCCGGGGCAGCGGTCACTTTCAAGAAGACGTACGGTTTCATCCGCTGGCCGCGTGGTGTGCGAACACCACCGAATCGCTGGCGAGGTTCCTGCGGGCGGGGAATGCCGGGGCGAACACGGTGGCCGAGCACGGCACAGTGCTTACTGAGACCCTTGCGCAGGTCACCGGATCGTCGGCTGCGAAGATCCGGGGCCGGAGCCACGCACGGGCTGCTCGAACACCTCGAAGCGTTGAACACCACGCGGCGCACAGTCCGTTACGCCGTCGGCCGGAAGGTCACCGAAGACAACGAGAAAGCCATCGCCCGCCTGCCCGAGACGGCCTGGGAGACCTCCGTGTACCAGGATGGCAGCCTCCAGGAGGGCTACTACGTCGCCGAACTGACCGACCGGATTGAACGCCCGTGAGGGCTGGCCCGGGGGGGCATGCGGCTGATCGTGCGCCGGTCCGTCCGACCCGGCGGCAACTGAAGAAGCTGACCGCGTTCGAGAAGAAGACCGGCTGACGCTACTGCGTCACCGCGACCAACATCCGTCACATGTGGGGCATTGCCAGCTTGGGCCACGCCCAGTTCCTGGACGTGCTGCACCGCTCCCACGCCGGTGTGCAAACCGAGTACGTACCAACAAAGCGATGGGGCTGGACAAACCTGCCCTCGCAATCGTGGGAGGTCAACCGCGGCTGGACGCTCGCCGCGAACCTCGCCGCCGGTCTCGATGCCTGGGTGCGGCTCTTGGCCCTGCACGACGATGAGTGAGTCGTGTTGGCGGTATCCCGGTGTGAGAGATACGCGGATGGTGGTGGGTTGAGTCGGCGTCGTGAGTCGGTCCGGGTCCAGGCGGCCGAGTTGTTCGAGGAAGGCGTCGTGGCAGCGGAGGTCGCTCGGCGCCTGCGGGTGAGTGTGAAGTCGGCGTATCAGTGGCAGCAGCGCCGGCGCGAGGGCGGTGTGGATGCCCTGGCCTCGCGTGGTCCGAGCAGGTCACGGTGCCGGCTGTCCCCGCGCTGCCTGGAGAAGCTTGCCGGGTTCCTGGACGACGGGCCGGCGGCCCACGGCTGGACGGAGGATCAGGTGTGGACCGCGTCGAGGGTGGTGACCTTGATCGACCAAAAGTTCCACGTGACATACAGCGTCTCGGGTGCGACACGTCTGATGCACCGGCTCGGGTTCTCGCCACAGGTCCCCGGCCGCCGGGTCGCCGAACGCGACGAGCGGGCCGTCGCCGTGTGGAAGGAGGCAACCTGGGCGGAGGTAAAAGGGCGCGGGCGGCCTGCGGGGGCTTCGTCTGTTTCGAGGACGAGGCAGGCTTCACCCGCAGGCCGCCCCGCGGACGGACCTGGGGACGACGAGGTGTGCCCCCGTCGTGACGATCAGTGGACGGCGGTCGGGTCGGTTGCCGGCGGCCGGGTTCCCGGACCCGTCTGTGTCACCGGCAGTGCCACCATCCCGCGGGTGGGGGCTCACGTCGGAGCATGGGTGAGGACGACTTCATCGCCCTGGTCGACGGCGCCCACCAACTCGTCCGGGCACCGATCGTGCTGATCTGGGACCGGCTCAACACCCACGTCTCCCGCAAGATGCAGAACCTGATCGCCCGACGCGAACGGCTGACCGTCTTTCTGCTACCTACCTACTCACCCGAACTCAACCCCGTCGAATGGGTCTGGGCCTACGTCAAACGCAGCCTCACCAACCTCGCCGTCAGAGCCCTGGACCGTCTGGAGACCGGCGGCCGAAACGGGCTCAAACAACTCCAGTACCGACCCCACACCCTCGACGGCTTCATAGCCGGAACCGGACTCAACCTCAAACCCACAACCTCCCCCTGAAACGCTGAAGTCAGTAATCGGCGTGCTCACACCGGCACCGCCCAAACCGGCAATCCCCTCGCCCAGCCGCAGGAAGGCGAAACGGCCTGGAAGCGGGTCGGGCGGAGCCGGTGCAGGCTCCGCCCGACCCGGCTCAGGCCGGTGTGCCTCGCAGCACGGTGGTTGTCTCGGTCAGGCATGACAGCGCGATGGCGCAGCTTGCTGCGCTCGCCACTGCACCGATCGCGGTGTCCGGACCCAAGGTCCCCGTGGCGGCAGTGTTCAGGAACATCACAGCGATGACGAGTTCACCGAGCCCGAGCAGTGCGAGCCAGCCGACGCGCAGCGCACGCGGTGCTCGGTTTCTGACCCGTGCGGAGCCCATCAGGGCGGCCCCGCCGGTCATTGCCACCAGAGCCAGGGCGACGAGCGCCGCATACATCACGGTGCCGGAGGTGTTCGGGTCGGTGTGGTCGATCTCCGAGGTGTCGGGCACCATAAAAGTGAACGCGAATTCGAGCAGGGCGACGTACGCCACTTGTATGAGCAACAGTGCCGGAACGGCCCTGCGGTGGAACATGGTCATCATGCGTTGCTCCTCACCAGACGGTTGTTCTTGATGATCCAGAGCCAGCCCTTCGAGACGTGGTTCTGGCACGAGCTCCGGGTCCGCTTGTGTGCCTCGGCCTTGGAATAACGTGCCTTGTAGTAACGGCCGATCTCGCGGCCCTCCGCGTTGTTCCGGAGGTCCATCTCCTTGTCGACACCCTTGGACTGGGACTCGTGGCGCGTGGCGACCTCGTAGGCCGTCTCGTGGTCGATGAAGACCTCCATCTCCGCGTTCCAGTAGCAGTGCCGGAAGGCGTCACCGGTACCCCAGTAGAGAGACTTGCGGGGGTAGAGCTTCTCGGCGTACTGGAGGGCGACTTCTGCGCTATCACGTGCCTTGGAGCAGTCGTACGGGTTCCACAAACAGTAACTGCGCTCTGCGGGCGTCACTGTGTAGCTGGAGCCGCTCGGGTCGAGCAGTACCGGGTATGCGAGGGTCTGACTGGCTGCCGGGGCGAGGGAGATCTCGATGTCCGGCCCGTTCGCCTTCATGGTGACGGGGACCGTGACGCCCTTGGCGTCGACGGCGACCGGGGCGCTGAGGAAGGTGGCCAGATCGCTGTTGACGTCGGAGATCATCAGCGTGTTGTTGGAGACTGCGGATATTTCCTGGCCCGGCTGTAGAACGACCTTGTAGGTGAAGGTTTTCGGCGCGTCGGCGCTGCGCAGCAGGTGGAAGAGTTCGACCTGGCTGACGCTGCTTCGGACGGCGATGGTGTCGGCGTCCTTCTGGGTGCTCGCGTAGATCACCAGACCTGTCTCGCTCAGCTCGGCGGCTGCCGAGGAGGCTAGCGGGAGGTCGAGCAGGGTCTGGGCGGCGCCGTCGGCGCTGTTGCCGGTCAGTGTGCCGTTCGAGGACGTGGGCAGTTCCGTCGTGGCGGTCTGGAGTGCGGAGTCCTCGGTCTCCGGTTTCTCCGGGTCCACTTGCTCGACGTAGCCGGGCGGGGTGTCGTCCTCGGCCGGTGTCTCCCCGTCGAGTTCATCGGCCTCCAGCCCGTCGGTCTCCTCCAGCCCGTTGGAGGGGTGCAGGAGGTCCGCGAAGTGGGCCTCGGCGATCTCGTTGACGAACGGGACGGGCAGCGTGCCGCTGATGTTGCCGGCCCGGAAGACGTACTCGGCCCAGTCCGACCAGTTGCCCGCGGCGCTCTTGACCCGTGCCGTGAGTGTGTGGGTGCCGCGGGTCGTGGGTGTCAGGGTGAGCGTCGTCTTCCCGGAGGCCAGGGTCACGGTCCGGACGGCGTCGCTGCCGAGACGGTACTCGGCTGAGGTCGCCTTGCCCGCCGGGTCGGCGAGCGTGAACGTTCCTGCGGTGCCCGCGTCGCCGTGCCACAGGCCGTCCGCCGGGTACGCCGTCGAGGTGACTGTGGGTGCGGCCGGGACGGACGTGTCCACGGTCAGGTTGCGCCAGGCGGACCAGGTGGAGTTCCAGTCCGTGCCGTCGTAGACGTTGACCCGCCACTTGTACGCGCCGGCGGCGAGGACGGGAGCCGTCCAACTGCCGGCGGTACCGGAAGCGACGTACGGCGAGGTGCCGGAGGCGACCTTGGTGGTGCCGGCCGAGTTCCACACCTCGAAGCTGAGCCGCACGGTGTTGCCGTCCGCGTCGGTGGCCTTGGCCTGGAGTGTGGGCGTGGTGTCGGCGGTGAAGGTGTCAGCGGCCGGGCTGACCGGGCTCGCCGCACCCGGCTTGGTGTTGTACGTGACGGACAGGGCCGGCTCGGTCGGCCCCTGGGAGCCTTCGACGTAGTTGGCGGAGCGGAACCGGCGCCAGCTCTTGGAGTCCTGCTCGTCGACGGCCCTGATCTGCAGGCCGTTGTTGGTCTCGCCGTTCGCCCAGGACTGGGCGATGTCCTTGACGTTCCAGCGCATGAAATTGGCCGGGCAGGCCGATCCGTGGCCGTAGGCGGCCTTCGACACGGCGGCGCCGGCCGTCGTGGTGGCGGGCTGGGCGCCCCACGTGACCGTGCTGGGGTCCCAGCTGCCGGTGATCCTGCGGACCTCGACCCCGGAACCGTCCGTGGCGCAGGTGGAGGACCAGTACGAGTGCAGCCGCAGCTCCGCGCTGAGGATGTGTTTGCCGGTGTACTTGGCCACGTCGAACTTGACGTAGGAGTGTGCCTTGGTGGCGCCCGCGTCGTAGGTGCCCGCCTTGAGTTCCGCCGAACCCCGCTGGGAGTCCGGGTAGTTGGTGGCGACCCAGGTATCGGTCGAGGCGGCGAGTGTGGTGGTCGGGTCGATGGTGACCGGGTAGGTCACCGCCGGGTCGTCGAGGAACTCCCGACTGGGTTTGAGAACCAGGACCGTGCCGTCGGCCGTTTTCTCGATCGTGGTGGCGATCTCGGCGCTCTTCACCGGATCACCCGAGCGTGGATCCGTGCCCGTACCCCACATCCGGGGAGCCGGGGCACTGGCGACGAGCGAGCCGGCGGCGTCCTCCAGCCGCAGATGCCGCTCGGGCGTCTTCGCCAGCGTCATGCCCTGGAGTGTCACCGGGAGCCTGAGCTCCACCGGCTCGTCCGGGCGCTCCTTGAGGATCAGCGACTCGGTGAACCCGTGCGGCAGCGGGGTGACATGAAGATCACCGTCCGGCACGACGGACCGGTAGACGGCGGTGTCCCCGTCGACCACCGGAGCAGGCAGGCTGCTGCCCCAGTCGAGCCCGAACACCTTCTCCCCATGGGCGACCTGGGCGAAGTCCTCCGTGCCACCGTCGGACAACTGCACGTCGGCGGCTGCGGTCTTCGGCACGAGACTGCTGCCGGAGTCGACGAGATCGGTGTCGATCCGGCGCCACCGGCCGTTCTCCTTGACCCGGATCGGACCCGAGGCGATGTCCGCTGTCACCGTCCCGTCCGGGTTCGCCCACACCGTCGAGTCCTCCGTACGCGCGGACAGAACCTCGACCCGGTGTCCCTGCAGAACCGCGGCGAGCCTCGCTGCTTCCTCGTTCGCCGCCTCGGTGCCCCGCTCGCGCGCACCGGCTGCCGTCTTCGCACTATCCCCCCTTGAATGATCAAACCATCACCAAAAACCGGCAATGGCTGATCGATGGTAGGGGATTGAAAGTTCCACAACCGTGCCACATATTCCGTGAAAGGTGCATATGGCGCTTATCGGATGTGATCTTGATCGTGGCGATGTATGCGACTCAGGCGCTCCGTACCGACGCGGACCACTTGCCTGCTTGCGTACGCCATTCCGTCCGGTGGCCGTGTTTGACGCTCCGTCGGGTATGTCGCTCTCGCGGCCGGAGTCGGCCGTGGGCGGTGACGGTGCTGTTCATGCAGGCCGACACCGTGTTCTGGGACTCACTGGTGTTCGACGGGATCGGCAACGTGGACGTCGTCGGAGTGACCAGACTGCGGCCGGTTCTCCATACGGGTGCACGATTCCTATCGCCGCAGGCTGAAGGACTTGCCGCCGGCCGGGGAGAGCGTCGTGATCCGGCTGACGGTCCGCCGCTTCCTCTGCGCCGCACGTTCGCCGAACCGTTCACCCGGCTGACCACGCCCTGCGCACGATTCACCGCACGGCTCGGCCACGTCCTGGAACGGGTCGGGCTCGCTCTCGCCGGACGGGCCGGCGCCCGGCTGGCCGGCCGGCTCGGCTTCCCCGTCGGACGGATGACCTTGCTGCGCAGGGTCATGGCACTGCCCGACTCCCGGCCCGGGACACCATGCGTTCTCGGCGTGGACGATTTCGCCACCCGCCGGGGCAGACCTACTTCACCGTCTTGACCTGCGGAGAGACCCACCGCGTGATCGACGTGCTCCCGACCCGGGACTCCGGTCCGCCGGCCGGATGGGTGGCCGCCCACCCAGGCGTGGAGATCCTCTGCCGCGACCGGGACGGCACCTACGCGGAGGGCGCGAGAATCGGCGCCCCGAGCGCGATCCAAGTCGCGGACCGCTTTCACCTGTGGCAGGACATCGGCCGGCGGTCGAGACCTGCGTCGCGGCCCACCGCTCATGCCTGAATGCTCCAACTCCTGTGCCGAAAAAGGAAGCTGAATCACCCGGTGACACCCCGGCGCAAGGAAGCAGCACACGCCCTCGTCCACGAACTCCTCGACCAGGGCCACTCACGCCGGGCGATCGCCCGTCACCTGGGCTGGAGCCTCAACACCGTCCTGCGCCACTCACGCGTCCTGCACCGGCAGGACACCCTCCGCGAGAACCGGCCCCGCCCCACCCGGCTCGACCCCTACAAGCCCTACCTGGAACAGCGCTTCGCCACAGGCCGCACGAACGTCACCCGCCTGCACCGCGAACTCCTCGACCAGAACGCCCCGCTCACCTACCAGACGGTCCGCGCCTACATCGCCACCCTGCGCAGCGCGCCGGCGACAGCACCTCCTCCACCACCCACGGTCCGCCAGGCACGTTGCCCCGAACTGGGCGCCGCCGCCGAACACGTCCACGCCTTCGGCGAGATCCTCACAACCGCCTCGGCCACACACTCCCCGCCTGGATCGACGCCGGCCTCACCTGCTTCGCGCTTCACCTGCGCCGTGACTGCCGGACTCACCCTGCACTGGAACTCCGGCGACGCCGAAGGCACCGTGAACCGCATCAAAAAGATCAAAAGGCAGCTCTACGGACGTGCCGGATTCGAACTGCTCCGCATGATCCTGCTTCAGTGACCCTCCGCGACCGGTCCCCAAGATCTGTGACAGAGCCGAGTTCGGGGCGCACCAGTTGTACGGTGTCATGCTGCTGCGGGGTGTGCTGGCCGGGCGTGCGGGCCGACGGCACCACGCCGACGCCGACCGGTGGGGTGGCGGCGCGCGCTGGAACCGGCAGTTCGTCGGGGCGGCGCACGCGGTGCTGCTGGGCCGTGAGGGCTGGCCCGCCGAGGCCACCGCCGCCGTGACCGAGGCGCTCCGGGCGGCGGCACCGTATCCGCCGGCGCGCAACCTCTGTCTGCGTCTGATCGCGCGGTCGGCGTTCGAGGACGGCTGGGGCGAGCCCGTCGACTGGGTGCGTGAGGCGGAGGAGTACTTCCACGGCGTCGGCGTGCCGGCGGTCGCCGCCGCCTGCCGGAGCCTGTTGCGCGGCATGGGCGCACCG
>DATCQX010000237.1:0-11547 GCA_036569285.1 Streptomyces sp. | reverse complement strand
GCCGGTCCTGGTGGGTGTGCTGGTTCGTCGCCGACCGTCCGTGCCGGGCGGTGGTCTCGGGATGAGGGGGACGGCTGCGGCCGACGCTACGCCGGGAGCCGGTCCGGAGGCTGGCCTTCCGGTCGGTCCCGTGCGTCCCGTACGGCTCGCGCGTCCCCTGCCCCTCGAACGTACGCCATGTCCCGGGCGTGCCCCGGTTCACCCGGACGGAGCACAGGCTCGCGGGGAGCTGTCAGGGGTGCTCGGCCCCGGTGTCGCCGTCCCAGCGGGCCCGTTTCATGTCGATGCGGGGCAGGTGGCCCTGGGAGGCCGCGCTCGCCCCTTTCAGCGGGGTGCCCTCCGCGCGGTAGTGGTCGAGGGCCCGCAGCTCGTGTCCGGGCAGCAGCGCGCCGTCCGCGCGCACGACGCGCCACCACGGGACGGCGCCTCCGTAGAGGGCCATCACTCTCCCCACCTGCCGGGGGCCGCCTTCCTGGAGCCACTCGGCGACGTCCCCGTACGTCATGACCCGGCCGGGCGGGATCAGCTCGGTGACTTCGAGGACCCGCTCGGCGTACTCGGGCAACGCGTCCGTGTACTCCGCGCGGGCGTCGTCGGGAGGGCTCTGCTCGCTCATCCGCCCCATCCTGCCGCACCGCACCGACAATGCGACGGGTTCACGACCCTGTGTGACGCTCGCCCCAGAGGGATGCTTCGGGCAGACTGTGCGCCCCGCGTTCGCACCCTGACATCACCGGATGTCGGTCGGGCATGCCACCATCGTGCGGGCGGTGACCGGTGATACGAGATCAAGAAGAGACGATGAAGCAGCAGGGTGTGCATTCCGAGGACGCGGAGGGCACCTCTGACGGCGCATCGCGCCCGGAGCCGAACGAGCCGCCCGCGCGCGCGGGTGCGAAGAAGCGCGAGGAGTACGCCGACGTGGCACACGTGGACGAGGTGGAGGGCGACGAACCGCTGCTCCCCGCGCGCGTGCACCGCCCCTCGGACCTCATGCGGCTTCTGGTGGGCGTCCTCGCGGTGGTGGTGCTCCTGGCGGTCGCCGCGTTCGCGCACGGCACCACCTCGGGCCTGGAGCAGGACATCAACAAGGGCACCGGTCAGGCGCCCGACCTGCTCATCAAGATCGCGGGTCTCGCGTCCAGCATCGCGATCCTCCTGGTGCCGGTCGCGTTCGCGATCGAACGGCTGATCAAGCGCGACGGCCTGCGCATCGCGGACGGCGTCCTGGCGGCCGTCCTCGCACATGGCGTGACGCTCGCCACGGACCTGTGGGTCGCCAAGGGCGCCCCTGACTCGATCCGGGAGGCGCTCACCCAGCCCTCCCCCGGTGACATCCACGCGCTGACCGACCCGGTGCACGGCTATCTCGCGCCTGTCATCGCCTACATGTCGGCCGTGGGCATGTCACGCCGGCCGCGCTGGCGGGCCGTGCTGTGGATCGTGCTGCTGCTCGACGCGCTGTCGATGCTGGTCACCGGCTACACGACACCGTTCTCGATCATCCTGACGGTCCTGATCGGCTGGAGCGTCGCCTACGGCACGCTGTACGCGGTCGGCTCGCCGAACGTACGCCCCACCGGGCGCACGCTGATGGCGGGGCTGCGGACGGTCGGTTTCCGCCCGGTGAGCGCGGCCCGCGTGGAGGCGTCGGAGTCCGGGGACAGCGACCGGGGGCGGCGCTATTTCGTCACCCTGGAGGACGGCACCCCGCTGGACGTCACGGTCGTCGACCGGGAGCAGCAGGCGCAGGCGTTCTTCTACCGCGCGTGGCGCCGTCTGGCGCTGCGAGGGTTCGCGACCCGCTCCAGCCTCCAGTCGCTGCGGCAGGCCCTGGAGCAGGAGGCTCTGCTGGCGTACGCGGCGATCGCGGCGGGTGCCAACGCGCCCAAGCTGATCGCGATGTCGGAGCTGGGCCCGGACGCCGTGATGCTGGTCTACGAGCACACCGGCGGGCGCACGCTGGACTCGCTGGCGGACGAGGAGATCACGGACGAGGTCCTGCACAACGCGTGGCAGCAGGTGCGGGCGCTGCAGTCGCGGAGGATCGCGCACCGCAGGCTCGCGGGGGACGCGATCCTGGTGGATCGTTCCGGCACGGTGATCCTCACGGATCTGCGCGGCGGCGAGATCGCGGCGAGTTCCCTGCTGCTGTTCATGGACACCGCCCAGTTGGTGACGACCCTGGGGCTGCGGGTGGGCGCGGAGCGGGCGGTGGCCTCCGCGGTGAGCGTCCTCGGTCCCGACGCGGTCGCCGACTGTCTGCCGATGCTCCAGCCGATCGCGCTGACGCGCTCCACGCGCGCGACGCTGCGCCGGCTGGCCCGGGAGCGGGCCCAGCGTGAGCGGGACGCGGTCCTGGAGGCGTCCCGGCAGGCCAAGCAGGCCCGTCTGGAGGCCGCGGAGGACGCGGAGGAGGTCTCCTCCGAGAAGGACGCCAAGAAGACGCTCAAGGCCGAGGCACGGGCCGAGAAACGGGCGATCGACGAGGCGCTGGACGGGGCCCGTGAGGACGATCTGCTGACGCAGATCCGGCACGAGGTGCTGCTCATCCGTCCGCAGGCGCCGGTGGAGCCGGCCCGTCTGGAGCGGGTGCGTCCGCGCACGCTGCTGAGCTTCATGGCCGGTGCCCTGGGCGCCTACTTCCTGCTGACGCAGCTCACCCACATCGAGTTCGGGCCGCTGATCGCGAACGCGGAGTGGGGCTGGGTGGCCGCCGCAGTGGCGTTCTCGGCGCTCAGCTACGTGGCCGCGGCGATGAGCCTGCTGGGGTTCGTGCCGGAGCGGGTGCCGTTCCCGCGGACGGTCGAGGCGCAGGTCGCCGGGTCCTTCGTGAAGATCGTCGCGCCGGCCGCGGTCGGCGGGGTCGCCCTGAACACGCGGTTCCTCCAGCGGCAGGGGGTGCGGCCGGGGCTCGCGGTGGCCAGTGTGGGCGCCTCGCAGCTCTTCGGGCTCGGCTGTCACATCGTCATGCTGCTGTCCTTCGGCTACCTGACGGGCATCGAGAAGACGCCGTCGCTGACGCCGTCCCGGACGGTCATCGCCGGGCTGCTGACGGTCGCCGTGCTCGTCCTGGTGGTGACGTCGGTGCCGTTCCTGCGGAAGTTCGTCGCCACGCGCGTGAGGTCACTGTTCGCGGGAGTCGTGCCGCGCATGCTGGACATCCTCCAGCGGCCCCAGAAGCTCGTCACCGGCATCGGCGGGATGCTGCTGCTGACCGCCTGTTTCGTGATGTGCCTGGACGCCTCGATCCGCGCGTTCGGCAACGAGTCGACGTCGATCAGCCTCGCCAGCGTCGCCGTCGTCTTCCTCGCGGGCAACGCGCTGGGCTCCGCCGCCCCCACCCCGGGCGGCGTGGGCGCTGTGGAGGCCACCCTCACGGTCGGCCTGATCGCCGTCGGCCTCCCCAAGGAGGTCGCCGCCCCCGCCGTCCTCCTCTTCCGCCTCCTGACCCTCTGGCTCCCCGTCCTGCCGGGGTGGCTCGCGTTCAACCATCTGTCGCGGAAGGGCGCGCTGTAGGAGCGGCGACGGGCACGCGCGCGTGATCGAGGGCGCCCTCACTCCGGTCCCTCGTACGGCTCCCGCCACGCGCGCGTGGCGGAGGGCGGCTTCAGGATGGACCGCATGGCGAAACGTTCCGTCGTGTGGGTCTCCACCGCCGTGCTCCTGTCGTCGCTCGTGACGGCCTGCGGGGGTGCCTCAGGGGAAGAGGGCCCGGCGGCGGGGAAGCTGGAGTGGAAGGACTGCCCGGCGCCCTCGCGGGCGGAGGGCGGGGGAAGCGCGCCGTCGGCGCTCCCGGACGGCGGGACGTGGCAGTGCGCGACGATGAAGGCGCCCCGCGACTGGTCGAAGCCCCAGGGCGACACGATCGGCATCGCGCTGATCCGCGCGCGGGCGAGCGGCGACGCGGGCGGACGCATCGGATCACTGGTCTTCAACTTCGGCGGCCCCGGCGGTTCGGGCGTCACCGCCCTGCCGTCGTTCGGCGCGGACTACGACCGCCTGCGCACCCGCTACGACCTGGTCAGCTTCGACCCGCGCGGGGTCGGCCGCAGCGCCGGCGTGAAGTGCGAGGACGACCGGCAGCTCGACGCCTACTTCCAGCAGGACATGACCCCGGACGACGCCGCCGAGCGCACGCGGTTCCTCGACAACGTGAAGGAGTTCAACGCGGCCTGCGAGAAGCACTCCAAGAGGATGCTCCCGTACGTACGGACCACCGACGCGGCCCGGGACATGGACCTCATGCGGCAGGCCCTCGGCGACGACAAGCTGTACTACTTCGGCATCTCCTACGGCACCGAACTCGGCGGCGTCTACGCGCACCTGTTCCCGAAGAACGTCGGCCGCGCGGTCCTCGACGCCGTCGTCGACCCGACACAGACCTCCGAACAGGGCGTCCTGGGACAGGCGAAGGGCTTCCAGCTCGCCCTCGACAACTACGCCGAGGACTGCGTCTCCCGGACCGAGGACTGCCCCGTCGGAGACACCGCGCAGGATGTGAAGGACCGCATCTCGGGGCTCCTCAAGAGCCTCGACGCGAAACCGCTGCCGGGTAATTTCCCGCGCGTGCTGACCCAGACCGCCGCCACCAACGGCATCGCACAGGCCCTGTACTCGAAGGACTTCTGGGAGTACCTCACCGAAGGCCTGGAGCAGGCGTACGAGGGTGACGGCAAGGTCCTGATGCTGCTCTCGGACCTGATGAACGGCCGCAGTGCGAACGGCGAGTACAGCAACACGACCGCCGCCAACACCGCCATCAACTGCGCCGACGACACGTCCCGTCCCACCCCGGCCGACGTCGAGCGCAGGCTCCCCGAGTTCCGCGCCGCCTCCCCGGTCTTCGGGGACTTCCTCGCCTGGGGCATGCTCAGCTGCACCGGCTGGGCCGTCCCCGGCGCCGCCGCCCACCCCGACGTGAGCGCGCCCGGTGCGGCCCCGGTCCTCGTCATCGGCAACACCGGCGACCCGGCGACCCCGTACGAGGGCGCCCGCAGGATGGTGGACGCGCTGGGCAAGGGCGTCGGGGTCGAGCTGACGTACAAGGGGCAGGGGCACGGTGCCTACGACAGCAAGGACACGTGCGTCCAGGCGACGGTGAACAGCTACCTGCTGGACGGGAAGGTACCGGCGCCCGGAACCGTCTGCCCTCGATGAAATCGCAGGTCACAGGGTTATCCACAGGCTGAAACGGGGTTCGTCGGCTCCGCCTACGATGGCCTCACGAGCCGCTCGACGCACGGTCCGGGCGGCATACGAGGGGGGTGCGCGATGGCGCGATTCGTACGGTGGGCCGCGTGGGGCGCGATCGCGGCGCTGGTGCTGGCGGGGTGCAGCGGAGGGGCTTCGGACGAGAAGGGCGGAGGGAAGGAGACTGCGCCGGACGGCCCGGGAACCTCGTCCGGGCTGCCCGCCTCACTGACCGGACAGAAGCTCGACTGGGGCCGCTGCAAGGGGAGTTCGGCGCCGGGCGGCGAGTGGCGGTGCGCGACGATGAAGGCGCCGCTGGACTGGTCGAAGCCCGAGGGGCGGACGATCGACGTCGCGCTGGTGCGGACGAGGTCGAGCGGCTCGGCAAAGGAGCGGCTCGGGTCGCTGCTGTTCAACTTCGGCGGTCCGGGCGGCTCGGGCGTCGATACGCTCCCCTCGTTCGGCTCCACCATGTCCTCCCTACGCACCCGCTACGACCTGGTGAGCTTCGACCCGCGCGGGGTCGGCCGCAGCGAGGGCGTGCGGTGCCGCGGTGACAAGGAGATCGCCGCCGCCGAGGCGGTGGACGCCACACCGGACACCCCGGCCGAGGAGCGGGCGTACTTCCAGGACGCCGACAGTTTCGGCCAGGGCTGCGAGAAGGCCGCCGGCGAGCTGATGGCGCACGTCTCGACGACCGACACGGCACGCGACATGGACCTGATGCGCCAGGTCCTGGGCGACAGGCGGATGAACTATTTCGGCATCTCCTACGGCACCGAACTCGGCGGCGTCTACGCGCACCTGTTCCCGAAGAACGTGGGGCGGCTGGTGCTGGACGCGGTGGTGGACCCGACCGCCGACGCCGTGGGCCACGCCCGCAACCAGGCCCGGGGTTTCCAGCGGGCGCTCGACAACTACCTGAAGTCGACGGGCCAGGACCCGAAGGAGGGCACCCGGAGGATCGCGGCCCTGCTGGAGCGGCTGGACGCGGACCCGCTCCCGGCGCCCTCGGGCCGCAGACTCACCCAGACGCTCGCCGTCATCGGCATCGTCCGGCCCCTGTACAGCGAGGCGAGCTGGCCGGGTCTCACCCGCGCGCTGAAGGAGGCCGAGGACGGCGACGGCTCGGGCCTGCTGGAGCTGGCGGACCTCTACAACGAGCGCGATCCGTCGGGGAGTTACGGCACGGAGTCGCACTCCCAGCGGATCATCTCGTGCCTGGACGACAAGCAGCGCCCGACAGCCGCCGGGACCCGCCGGATCCTCCCGGAGTTCGAGAAGATCTCCCCCGTCTTCGGTCCCTACCTCGCCTGGGACACGGCCGGCTGGTGCCACGACTGGCCGGTGCCGGGCCAGTTCGACACCCCGCGGGTCAGCGCCCCGGGCGCGGCCCCGATCCTCCTGGTCGGCAACACCGGCGACCCGGCGACCCCCTACGAGGGCGCCCGCAAGATGGCCGACGGCCTCGGCAAGGGCGTCGGGGTGCTCCTCACCTGGAAGGGCGAGGGCCACGGCGCGTACGGCAGCGGCAGCGACTGCGTGGACGCGACGGTGGACGCCTACCTGCTCGACGGCAAAGTCCCGCGAGACGGAAAGGTGTGCTCATGACGACGGCGGGGGCCTCCCCCACGCGTGGTGGGCAAGACCCCCGCCGTCCAGGGCTCCGGTGTCCGGGAGCGGCCTCAGTAGACCGGCTTGTGCGGTTCGATCTGGTTGACCCAGCCGATGACGCCGCCGCCGACGTGGACGGCATCGGAGAAGCCCGCCGACTTCAGGACGGCGAGGACTTCCGCACTGCGGACACCCGTCTTGCAGTGCAAGACGATCTTCTTGTCCTGGGGCAGCGACTCCAGGGCGGTGCCGAGGAGGAACTCGTTCTTCGGGATCAGCTTGGCGCCCGGGATGGAGACGATCTCGTACTCGTTCTGCTCGCGGACGTCGATGATCTCGATGTTCTCGCCCTCGTCGATCCACTCCTTGAGCTGCTTCGCGGTGATCGTCGACCCGAGCGCGGCCTCCTGGGCCTCCTCGGAGACGACGCCGCAGAACGCCTCGTAGTCGATGAGTTCGGTGACCGTCGGGTTCTCGCCGCACACCGCGCAGTCCGGGTCCTTGCGGACCTTCACCTGGCGGTACTGCATCTCCAGGGCGTCGTAGATCATCAGGCGGCCGACGAGGGGCTCACCGGTGCCGGTGAGAACCTTGATCGCCTCGGTGACCTGGATGGAACCGATGGATGCGCACAGCACGCCCAGGACGCCGCCCTCGGCGCAGGAGGGGACCATGCCCGGCGGCGGGGGCTCCGGGTACAGGCACCGGTAGCAGGGGCCGTACTCGGACCAGAAGACCGACGCCTGGCCGTCGAAACGGTAGATGGAGCCCCACACATACGGCTTGTTGAGCAGCACGCACGCGTCGTTGACGAGGTAACGGGTCGCGAAGTTGTCGGTGCCGTCGACGATCAGGTCGTACTGGCTGAAGATGTCCATCACGTTCTCGGCCTCGAGCCGTTCCTCGTGAAGGATCACGTTCACGTACGGGTTGATGCCGAGGACGCTGTCCCGCGCGGACTCCGCCTTGGAGCGGCCGATGTCGGCCTGGCTGTGGATGATCTGCCGCTGGAGGTTGGACTCGTCGACCTCGTCGAACTCGACGATGCCCAGCGTGCCGACACCGGCCGCGGCCAGGTACATCAGCGCCGGCGAGCCCAGGCCGCCGGCGCCGACGCAGAGCACCTTCGCGTTCTTCAGCCGCTTCTGCCCGGCCATCCCCACGTCGGGGATGATCAGGTGGCGGGAGTACCTGCGGACCTCGTCTACGGTGAGCTCGGCAGCCGGCTCGACCAGGGGTGGCAGCGACACGGGGACTCCGTTGGTCGGTCAATCACTACAGTTGTTCTCCCTGTAACACTGCCACGCGTTCCTTCATTCCGAGACACCTGTTCCGATCCGCGAGACGATCTCGTCCCAGTAGCCGGGCATGGTCTCCCAGGGGTCGTCCCGGCCCCCTCGGTCGGTGAACCAGATGGTCGCCGCGCCCTGCCAGCGGGCGACTCTCAGGGCCTCGTCCAGATGCGTCCGGGGCACGCCGTGCACGAAGTGGCAGAAGCGCTCCGGAGGATGCTCCGCCGTCCACTCCGCCACCTGCGACCACCGGTAGTCGCTCCAGGGCCCGGAGAAGGTCACCAGCTGGTCCCCGTGCTCGGCGTAGCCGGGGTGCGGGTGGACGCCGTGGCCGAGGACGAGGTGGGCGTCGTCGGCGAACTCGCGCAGCGCGGTGGCCGTCGCACCGGTGCCCGCGAGTTCGGCGCGTCCGGCGGGGCAGCGGTCCAGGAGGAAGCCGCCGACCCGGTACCAGCTCGCGTAGCGGCCCGCGTCGTCGAGGAGTTCACCCCGCGCGCGGGAGCCGTGCGCGGCGTCGAGGCGGCCCAGGACGCGCACGCCCGCGTGGCGCAGCCGTCCGACGGCTTCCAGGCAGTGCGGGTCGGGGCGGGTCCCGGGGCCGTCGGCGACGTCGAGGACGACCCAGTGCAACGGCGTTCCCGGGCGGGCGAGTTCGCCCCACTCGCCCGGCGCGAGCAGCGGATGCGCGAACCCCGGGACGCCGAAGCCGGTGCGCACCCCGGTGCTCGCCCCCGTGCCCGCTCCGGTCACATGCGGCACGCCGCCTCCATCCAGATGTCCGCCAGGGACTCCTCCAGGTTGATGCGGGGCCGCCAGCCGAGCCGGTCCCGCGCGGTGCGCACGTCGGCCTGCTGCCAGCCCCCGCAGCCGTCCGGGTACGGGTACGCGACCGGCGCGACGGGGTCGTGCTCGTGCCGGGGGTGGCCGATGGCCGCCCGCATCGGCCCCGGGGGGACGTCGAGTTCGTGCAGCGCGCCCGCGTACCCGGCGACCCGCGCGAGGGTCGCGGCGGCGTCCCGCAGGCGCACCGCGCGGCCGGAGCCGATGTTGATGACGCCCTGCGCGGCCGACAGGGCGGCGGCGTGCACCGCGCGGGCGACGTCCCGGACGTCGACGAAGTCGCGCTGCGCGCCGAGCCCCGCGAGCTTCAGCTCGCCGTCGCCCGCCTGCATCGCGCGGCGCATCGCCTCCGCGAGGCGGCCCAGCGGCGAGCCCGCCGGGGTGCCGGGGCCGGCCGGGGAGAACACCCGCAGGACGACCGCGTCCAGGCCCGAGCCGAGGACGAGTTCCGTCGCGGCGAGCTTGCTCACGCCGTACGGCCCGCCGGGGCGCGGGACGGCGTCCTCGGCGGTCGACGAGCCGGGCTGGCTCGGGCCGTACTCCGCGCCGCAGCCGATCTGCACGAGCCGCGCGCCGCAGCCGCTGCGCCGCAGCGCCTCGCAGACCGTGGCGACGGCGACGGTGTTGTGCCGGATCAGCTCCTTGGCGCCGCCGCGCGTGGCACCGGCGCAGTTGATGACGACCTGGGGGTGGACGGCGTCCAGGAAGCGCGTCAGCGCCCCCGGGCTGCCGGACGCGAGGTCGAACCGCACGTCGGCGTCGTCACCGCGCCCGAGGGCGGTGAGCTGTGCCGCCGGGTCGGCGAGCAGCCGGTCCGCGACGAACCGGCCGAGGTATCCGTTGGCTCCGATCAGCAGCACCCTCATCGCGCCGCCCCCGGGAAGTGCAGGGCGGCACGGGTCGCGCCGGGTCGAGGCGTGGTCATCTGGTCTCTCCTTCGGGGGTGGTGCGGTTGCCCGCGGCGGGGTGGTGGGGCGCGCTCGCCACGCGCGTGGGGGGTGGCCGACGGGGGCCGTGCACGGGGGCGAGGCGCCGTCCGGCCGTCCTGACACGGCCGGCACCGGCGCGGTCGCGGGAGGGGGCGGTGAGCGGCGTGGAGCGGCACAGCGCTCCGGGTGCGTGGCCCGCGCGGGCGCTCAGCACGGCTGGTCCGTGCGGGCGTGGGCCGAGGCCCTGGTGAGGGTGCGGGCCGTGTGGATCAGGAGGGTGAGGACGGCGGCCGTGGCGGCGAGCGCGGGGACGGCGGCGGGGCTCCAGGCGGTCACCAGGGTGTCGACGGGCGTCGACAGGGCCGCGCAGCCGGGGAGGCGGCCCGCGAGGACGGTGGCCGGCGCGATGGCCTCGACAGCGGCTGCGGCGGTCAGGACGGCCGCGGGCGCGTGGGTGAAGCCGTGGACGGTGAGCAGGCGCGCCAGGAACAGCAGCAGGCCGAGCGGGACGACGCGCGCGTACGCGGCGGGTTCGCCCAGCACTGCGCCGCACAGCGCCGTCAGGCCCACGAGGACGGCCGTGTACAGGGCGACGACAGCCGCCAGCAGGGGCCGTACGGCTCTGGCGAACTCCGCGAGCCCCCGGCTGCCGTGCACGCCCCGGCCCGCGCGGACGGCGAGGAGGTGGGCGCAGCAGGCGGCGGGCGCGCAGGCGAGCGCCAGGGTCAGCAGGGGGGCGGCGGTCAGCGGCCAGGGGGCGTCCGGGGTGAGTCCGGGCGGCCCTTCGGGTCCTCCGGCGACGGTCCCGGCGAGGAATCCGTCGCCGACGGCGGCGTACAGCAGGAGCCAGCAGGTCGCCGAGACGGCCCGGTGGGGCACCGGGCGCGGGCGCCTGCGCGGGCTCAGCGGGCCGTGGCGCAGGACGGCGCGCAGCGCGAGGGCGACGGCGAGGACGCCCGCGCCGAGGACGGCGTGCCGGGGCGTGCCGGACGTGTGGTGCAGTCCGGCGACGGTGACGGCGCACAGGGCGCCCGGGAGGAGGCTGAGCAGCGCCCACGCGGGGCGGGCGTCCGAGACCGAGCGCTTGGAAGGCGCCTGCTCTGTCGCGCGCCTCTCCCCGGCCTGCTCCGTCCCGTGCTCCTCACCCGCCCGCTCTCTCGGCACGCGCGCGTACATCTCCTCGGCGAGCGAGAAGACGTCCCGGTGGCGGAACCGAGTGGCGGCCCGGTCGGTGAGCCCGTGCGACTCCAGTCCGGCGGCGATCTCCAGCGGGTCCACCGCCCGCTCGCACAGCTCCCGGTGCCGGTGCATCAGCGCCTTCACGGGGTCGACACCGCCACGCCGGACGCTCCCGCCCCCGGCGCCGCCCTGGAGCGCACCCACGGCCCCGCCAGGCTCCTGGGCACTGCCGGCGCCCTTGCCGCCGTCCTCCCCTGGCGCCCGCCCGGCCCACGCCGACGACCGCTCGTCCCAGGCCCCCGGACTCCCCGGCGTCCCCGGCAGATCGATCCCGCCCACCCCGCTCACCGAGCCCCCTCGACCACCGGAACGACCGAGCCGGCAGCCCCCTCGATGCCCACCCCCACGGACACGTCCCGCCCCTCACCGGCCCTTCCGAAGCCCGCCCCCCGAGCCCGCCCGAACACCACGCCCCCACGCCCTCCAGGAGCCCCCACGAC
>DATCQX010000236.1:0-15645 GCA_036569285.1 Streptomyces sp. | reverse complement strand
GGGTTCTGGGGGAGGGGGGTGAGGGACGGCTCGTGGGGGACGCGGGAGCTGAGGGTGCCGGTGCTCTTGATGTTCGTGTCGAGGGACTGACGTTCAGCTATCCCGGTACCGAGCGTGCTGTTCTGAGTGACGTCAACTTGTCCATTCCGGCCGGGGGTTCACTCGCGCTGGTCGGGGCGACCGGGGCTGGGAAGACGACACTCGCCGCGCTGGTCGCCGGGATCGGGACGCCCGACTCGGGGATCGTCCGGGTAGGCGGGACCGACCTTGCCTCTGTCGACGAGGCGGGGGCGCGGGCGTTGGTCAGCATTCTCACGCAGGAGAGCCATGTGTTCTCCGGGAGCCTCGCGGAGGATCTGCGGCTGGCCTCGCCCGGGGCGACGGATGAGGAACTCGCCGAGGCGTTGCGGACGGTGGGGGCGTGGGGGTGGGTCTCCGGGCTGCCGGAAGGGCTGGAGACGGCGGTCGGTGAAGGCGGTGAGCGGCTTGACGTCACGAAGGTCGCGCACATCGCCCTGGCTCGGTTGGTGCTGGCCCGTACGCCGGTTGTCGTTCTGGACGAGTCCACGGCCGAGGCGGGGAGTTCAGGCGCCGCCGAGCTGGAGCGGGCGGTTCTGGCGGCGTGTGCCGGGCGGACGACGTTGTTCGTCGCCCACCGGCTGACACAGGCGATGTCGGCCGACCGGATCGCTGTCCTGGACGCCGGGCGGGTCGTCGAGCAGGGCACACATGACGAACTCGTCGCGCTGGGAGGGCGATACGCACGCCTGTGGCGAGCGTGGCGAGAAGGCGGCTGAATCATTCCCAGGGGCAACTCCCCCACCTGAAGCCGACGTTCATCATCCGAAAGGGACGCGGAGTCTTCGATGCTGGAATCCACTCCTCGATTTGTGCGGCTTTCTCCCGAGCGGCTTGCCGGTGTGCGGCGGCGTACCGGGGGTGATCACTCCGACCGGGCCATTCTTCAAGCGTGCGGCCTCGGGCTGGAGTTCTGGGCGTCCGGGGCCAGTCCCGAGGGGGTCGAGCTGACTGCGGCGACGCTCTTCACGGACGTCCTCGCGTGGGTCGGGAGCGGTGGGCGGGAGGCGGACGGCATCGCCGTCCCCGAAGGTGTCGATCCCGGCGATGCGCAGCTGGCCCTTGACGACCTCGCCGACTTTCCCGATCGTCCGCTGGGGACGATCGCGCCCTCCAGCGTGGCGGCGCGGCTGGCGCGGCTCGCGGAGTGGAACGACAACCGGGTCGAGCGGGAGCGTCCGACGATTGTCGAGATGTTCAGGGAGCAGGCGAGGACGCGGCCTGACGCGATCGCGGTCGTCGACGAGCACCGGAGCCTGACGTACCGTCAAGCAGCCGAGATTTCCTCGCAGTTGGCCCACCACCTCGTCGAACGCGGGCTCACCGCGGAACAAGTCGTCGGCATCTCCCTCGGCCGCTCCGCCGAGATGGTGATCGGCCTGCTGGCGGTGCTCCAGGCGGGCGGCGCGTTCGTGCCGTTGGATCCACAGTGGCCGGCGGCGCGTCGGGCGGTTGTCGTCGAGGACGCTCAGGCGGTGCTCCAGCTGAACGCGACGGGTGAGTACGACGGGGGCGAACCCCCCGCTGTCGCCGTCGACTTGGGGGAGTGGGCGTACGGCGCATACCCGGTCGGCGGGACCGGGATCACCGCGCCCGGCGACGGGCTGGCGTACGTGATCTTCACGTCCGGCTCCACCGGCCGCCCCAAGGGCGCGATGATCCGCCACGAGGCCATCAGCGAGCGCCTGTTGTGGCAGGTGAACGAGATCCTGCACTTCGGGCACGACGACGCGGCCCTCTTCAAGGCGCCGCTGTCGTTCGACATCTCCATCAACGAGATCTTCCTGCCTCTGGTGAGCGGCGGACGGCTGGTCGTCCTGCGGCCCGGCGGCGAACGGGACCCCCACCACCTGTTGAGCGTCATCGCCGAACAGCGCGTCACCTTCACCTACTTGGTGTCGTCGATGCTGGACGTCCTGCTGGAGATGGCGGGCGACTCGGAGAAGCTGGACAGCCTGCGGCACGTGTGGTGCGGCGGCGAGGTGCTCACACCGGAGCTGTACGAACGGTTCCGCACCAAGCTCGACATCCCGATGTACCACGGCTACGGCCCCGCCGAGACGACCATCGGCGTCTCGCACGTCATCTACCGGGGCAGGGCCGGACGCCTCACGACGTCCATCGGAAAGGCCAACCCGAACACACAACTCTATGTCCTGGACAGCGAGTTGCGGCCCGTCCCGGTCGGCGTCGGCGGTGAACTGTACGTCGGCGGCTTCCTGTTGGGGCGCGGTTACGCGGGCGCCCCCGGCCTCACCGCGTCCCGCTTCGTCGCCAACCCGTTCGCGGACGACGGCTCCCGCCTCTACCGCACAGGAGACTTGGCCCGGTTCGCCCCCGACGGCTCCCTCGACTTCCTGGGCCGCGTCGACAACCAGATCAAGATCCGGGGCATGCGCCTGGAGATCGAGGACGTCGAGGTCGGCCTCGCCGAACACCCCGGCGTCCGCTACACGTGCGTCGTCGCGAAGAAGAACTCGGCGGGCGGCACCTACCTCGTCGGCTACGTCATCCCGTCCGCCGGACACGAGGACCTGCGCGCCGACGACGTCAAGACGTGGGCGAGCACGCACATGGTCGAATACATGGTGCCGGCGCACATCGTCGTCATGACGGAGTTCCCGCTCACCGCCAACGGCAAGCTCGACCGGGGGGCCCTGCCCGAACCCGAGGCGCGCACCGGGACGATCGTCCCGCCCGAGACCGAGAACGAGCGGATCGTCTGCGCGGCCGTCGCGAAGGTGCTGCGCCTCGACGAAGTCGGCGTCGACCAGGACATCTTCCGCCTCGGCGGCGACAGCATCCTCGCCATCTCCCTGCTGGGCGCCCTGCGCGAACAGGGCCTGCACGTCACCGCCCGGCAGATCTTCACGCACAGCGTCGTCGGCGCCCTCGCGGCCGTCGCGAGCCGCGAGGACGTCTCCACGACGGACCACGCGGACGTCCCGACCGGCAGCGTCACCGGCTCGCCCGTCCTGCGCTGGCTCGGCGAGACGACGGACGCGGTCGACGGGTTCGTGCAGTCCGTCGTCCTCAACACCCCCGCGGATCTCACCGACGACGCCCTCGACACGGCCCTCACCGCCCTCGCCGAACGCCACGACATCCTGCGCGCCCGCCTTGTACGCGGCGCCAGTTGGAGCTTCGACATCCCCCCGTCGCACCGAGCCGCGATCGCCTGGGAGGAGAGCGACCGCCCCCTGGACGACTGCGTCGCCCTCGCCACCGCCGGACTCGACCCCGACGACGGCGTGATGCTGCGCGCGGTCTGGCGCCGCGCGGCACGCCAACTCGTCCTCGTCGCCCACCACGTGATCGTCGACGGTGTCTCCTGGCGGATCCTCCGCGAGGACCTCGCCACGGCCTGGGAGCGGTACCGCTCCGGCGCCGACGTCGAACTCCCGCCCGTCGGGACGTCGTTCAGACGCTGGACGCAGCTCCTGGAGCGCGCCGGATTCGACGCCGACCGCGCTTACTACGAGCGTCCGCTGCCGGGCCCTGACCAACTCCTCGGCAGGCGTGCCCTGTCGGAGGCCGACACCGTCGCGAACGAACGCGTCCGGGTGCTCACCGTCGGGCCCGAGGTCACCGCCGCGCTTCTCGGTGAACTCCCCGCGAAGTTCCACGCGGGCGTCAACGACGTCCTCCTCACCGCGCTGGCCGTCGCGCTCGCGCGCTGGCGTGAGGGGCAGACGTTCGCGCACATCGAGCTGGAGGGCCACGGCCGCGAGGCCCGTTTCGTCGCGGACTCCGCCGGGTTCGAGCCCGAACTCTCGCGCACGGTCGGCTGGTTCACCACCCTGTTCCCGGTGACCGTCGACCCCGGCACCGCCCCCGACCTCACCGACCCGGCCTACCTGACGTCCGCACTCAAGGCCGTCAAGGAAGACCTGGCCCGCGTCCCGGGCAACGGCCTCTCCTACGGTGTCCTGCGCCACCTCCACGGCACCGACTTCGCCGCCCCCGCACCGCAGGTCCTCTTCAACTACCTGGGCCGCTTCGACGCCGGAGTCGACGGAGACTGGGAACTCGCGGGCACCACCGACCAGTTGGGCGAGAAGCGCGACCCCGCGATGCGGCTGCCACGCGCCCTGGAGCTCAACGCGATCGCCGAACCCGACCCGGACAGCGGCGAGTTCCAGCTCGTGACGACGGTGTCCTGGCCCTCCGGTGTCTTCACCGACGACGACATCACGACCCTCGGCGGCTACTTCACCACCGCCCTCACCGGCCTCGCCGCCCTCGACACCGGCGGCCACACCCCCAGCGACTTCGACCTCGTCCCCCTCACCCAGACCGACGTCGACACCTTCGACGGCCCGCGGCTCAGGGACATCCTCCCGCTCACCCCGCTCCAGGAGGGCCTCTACTTCCACTCCGTCTTCGACGACGACTCCTCCGGCGCGTACGTCGAACAACAACTCCTCACGCTGGAAGGAGAGATCGACGCCGACCGCCTGAGCGCGGCGGCCACCCGCCTCCTCGACCTCTACCCCAACCTCGCCGCCCGCTTCACCGCCCTCACCGACGGCCGCGTCGTCTCCGTCCTGGAATCCGGCGTCCAGGCCCCCTTCACGGTCCTGGACCGCCCCGGCATCACCGACACGGAACTCCACGACCTCGCGGAACGCGACCGACGCGCCGGATTCGACCTCGCCACAGGCCCGTTGATGCGCTACACCCTGGTCCGCGCGGGCACCGCACGCACCGTCCTCGTCCAGACCGTGCACCACATCATCGCCGACGGCTGGTCCGTCCCGCCGATGCTGCGCGCTCTCCTCGCCGAGTACCACGCACCCGGCAGCGTCCACCCGATCGGCGGATTCTCCGACTACGTCCGCGCGCTGGCCTCCCGCGACGCCGACGAGAGCGACCGGATCTGGCGGGCCGAACTCGACGGCCTCACCGGCCCCTCCCTGGTCGCCGAGGGCCACACCCCCTCCGACACCTTCGCCGAGGTCTCCGGCCCGACGGGCGTTGAGGCTGCGGACGTACCCCTGAGCGTCGCCGTGCACAGCGCCTGGGGCGTCACCCTCGGCACCCTCCTGCACAGCACCGACGTCGTCTTCGGCTCCACGGTCTCCGGCCGCGACGTAGACGTCCCCGGCATCGCGGACATGGTCGGCCTGTTCATCAACACCATTCCCGTACGGGCCCGTTGGGGCGTGGACACCACCGCCGGCGAACTGCTCGCCTCGGTCCGCGACCACCAGAGCACGGTCCTCGCCCACCAGCACGTCTCCCTCTCCCGGATCGGCGCGGGTGCCCTCTTCGACACGCTCGTCGTGTTCGACCTAGCGGCCGACGTCACCGCGCTGCGCCGCCCCGGCGACACCATCGCCGTCACGGAGATCGTCAACGAAGGTGCCCCGCACTACCCGTTGACCCTGGTCGTGGAACGCGACCGCTTCAACCTCATCTACGACACTGAGGTGGTGAGGGAGCGCGACGCCCGCACGATCCTCGACACCTTCACCCGCACGCTCACCGGTCTCCTGGCCGACCCCGGTCAACTCGTCTCTTCGAGCACGAGTGCGGCCCTGCCGAGCGTCGAACAGACGCCCCTCAGCGTCCGGTTCGACACCGCCGCCCGGCAGAACCCGCACGCCACCGCCGTCACCCAGATCGCTCTGGACGGCACGACCCGCTCACTGACGTACGGCGAACTCTTCGACACCAAAACCGAGTTGATGTGCGCACTGCGTGCCGCCGGGGTCGGTGCGGGCAAGCGGGTCGCGGTCGCCGTGCCGCGCTCGGTGGAACAGGTCGTCGCCCTGGTCGCCGTCGTCAGCGCGGGCGGCGCGTACGTGCCGCTGGACCTCGCCTATCCGGACGAGCGGCTGGAGCACATCCTCGCCGACTCCGCCCCGCAGGTCGTTCTCGTGGACGCCGGACACCGCGACCGGTTCACGGAGTTGCTGGCCCGCGTCGGGGTCGACGCGCGCGTGATCGTCCAGAGTGACGAACTCCCGCTGGACGCCGAGCCGTTCGAGGTCGGCTGGCAGGACCCGGCGTACGTCATCTACACGTCCGGCTCGACCGGGCGGCCCAAGGGTGTCGTCGTGCCGCACTCGTCCGTGGTGACGCTGCTCGCGGGCACGCGGCCCGCGATGGGATTCGGGCCCGACGACGTGTGGGTCCAGTTCCACTCGTACTCCTTCGACTTCGCGGTCTGGGAGCTGTGGGGTGCGCTGCTGCACGGCGCCGAGTTGCTGATCCCCGAGTACGGGCTGACCCGGTCGCCGGTCGATTTCCACCGGATGGTGCGGGAGCGCGGGGTGACCGTCCTCAACCAAACCCCCTCCGCCTTCTACCAGTTCGCGGAGGCCGACCGGCTCTCCGGGGAGGCGCTGCCCGCGCTGCGCCGGATCGTCTTCGGTGGCGAGGCACTTGATCTGGCGCGGCTGCGGGGATGGGTTGAGCGGCACGGTGTGGGGTCGCCTGAACTGGTCAACATGTACGGGATCACCGAGACGACCGTGCATGTCACGCATCGGGTGCTGACGGACGAGGACTTCGCGCCCTCGGCCGGCGAGGTGAGTCCGATCGGCGGGCCGATTCCGGGACTGGTGACCTACCTGCTCGACGACCGGCTCAAGCCGGTGCCGCCCGGCAAGGTCGGGGCGATCTATGTCGCCGGGGACCAGGTGGCGTCGGGGTATCTGGGGCAGGCCGGGCTCACGGCGGGGCGGTTCGTCGCCGATCCGTTCGCCGGGGACGGGTCGCGGATGTACCACACCGGGGATCTGGCACGCAGGACGCTCGGCGGGGAGCTGGAGTTCGCCGGGCGGGCCGACGACCAGGTCCAACTCAAGGGGTTCCGGATCGAGTTGGGCGAGGTGGAGGCCGCCGTCCGGGAGGTCGACGGGGTGACGGACGTCGCCGTGACCGTCGCGGACAGCGGGGATCATCTTGTCGCGCACGTCGTCGGGCGGGTGCCGGAGGACCTGGGCGAACGGCTCGCCGCGAAGCTGCCGGCGCATATGGTGCCGGGGCGGGTGCTGGCCGTGGACGTGCTGCCGTTGACGGTGAACGGGAAGCTGGACCGCAAGGCGCTGGCCGCGAGGGCTGCGCGGGGCGACATCGTTCAGGGCAACGTCGTTGAGGACAAGGCCGCTCAGACCGGCACCGCCGAAGCCCTCGACGCGTTGACCGGCATCTTCGCCGCCACCCTGCCCGGCACCGACGTGGACGCCGACACCGACTTCTTCCGTGCCGGAGGCGACAGCATCGTCGCCATTACCGTCATCAACCGGGCCCGGGCGCTGGGGCTGGCCATCACACCCCGGGACGTCTTCCTGCTGCGCACACCGCGTGCGCTGGCCGAGCGGGTGAGCGTTCCGGCCGCTCCCCAGGCGGCGGTGGTCGTCCAGGACGGCCCTGTCGTCCCCACCCCGATCATCCTCCGCCAACGCCAACTCGGCGGCACCCTCGCCCGGTTCGCCCAGGCGAGGACGCTCACCGTCCCCGAGGGTGCCGGGTTCGTGGACGTCGAGCGGGCGGCGAAGGCCGTCGTCGCCGCGCACCCCGCCCTCCGGCTCCGGCTGGGGACCGGGCACGGTGTCTGGACGCTCAGGACCGAGCCCGACGCCGAACTCACCGTCGTACGCGGCTCCTTGAGCCTGTCGGCCGACGAACTCGCCGACCGTCTTGACCCCGAGGCCGGACGGATGGCCGTCTTCGGGTGGCTGGAGGAGAGCCGGACGCTGGTGGTGGTCGTGCACCATCTCGCCGTGGACGCGGTGTCGTGGCTGATCCTGCTGGAGGATCTGGCAACGGCCCTCGGCGGCAAGGAACTCGCGGCGCCGACGACGTCCTACGCGCAGTACGCCGAAGCGCTCGCCGCACAGGCTCAACAGGACACCGGCGGGCTCGGCCACTGGATCAGCACGCTCGACGCACCTGAACTGGTCGCCGCCAACGGCGAGTTGCGTTCCAGGGAGGTCGTGCTCGCGCCGGACCTCACCGAACTCCTCACCCGCACCGCCCCCGAGGCCCTCGGCGTCGGACTCACCGAGCTGCTCGTCGGCGCCCTGCGGGTCGCCCTCACGTCCGTGCAACATGAACCCACCGACCTGGCGGTCGAGTTGGAGCGGCACGGCAGGGTGCCCGTCCTCGAAGAGCACGACTACACGCGGACCGTCGGCTGGTTCACCTCGATCGCGCCGGTACGGCTCACCGCGCACACCGACCCGGTCGAGGCCGCCCGCGAGGTCGCCGCACGGCAGCCGGACGAACGCGGGCATGTCGCCTACGGGCAGCTCAGGTACCTCAACCCGCAGACGGCCCCGCTCCTCACCGCCCGCCCGCAGGTGCTGTTCAACTACCTGGGCCGGGGCAGCGAGGACCAGGCGCTGCGCATCACCGGCGGCGAGCAGGGCAGCCCGTACGCGGTCGAGGTGAACGCCTGGATCGACGGCGGGGAGCTGCGGACCGAGTTCGTCCTCGACGCGGGCGTCCCGGACTCGATCACCGGGCATTGGCTCAAGGCGTTGCAACACATCGCCGCCGCCTCCACCACCACCGAGCGCACCGCGCCGGTGACTCCCCTTCAGCGCGGCCTGTTCTTCCAGGCGCAGTTGGCCGGGGAGGCGGGCCACTATGTCGCGCAGAGCTGGTTCACCTTCGAACGGCGCCTCGACGCCGCGAAGTTGGCCGACGCGATGGCTCACGTCATCGCCCGGCACCCGGTCGTCGGCGCCGGATTCACCACCGACGGCGACGGCAATCCCGTCCAAGTGCTCAAGGCGGGCAGGCGTGTTGACGTCCGGACCGTCGAACTAGCCTCCTATGGCGAGGTCGACGCCTTCCGGGCCGCCGACCGCGCTGCCGGGTTCGACCCCGGTCGGCCGCCGCTGATCCGGCTCACGGTCGTCCGACTGCCCGACGGGCGGGACGGGTTGCTGTTCAGCTACCACCTGCTGCTGTGGGACGGCTGGTCGCGGGAGATCGTCCTGCGGGACCTGTTCGACGCGTACGCGGGGGAGACGGCGAAGGAGCCCGCGCCGAGCTTCGAGGAGTACGCGCGGGCCCTCGCCGCCCGCGACACGGCCGCCTCCGAGCGCTTCTGGGCAGGCCAGTTGGCCGAACTGCCCGGACCGACCCTCCTCGCCGGACCGGCGCCCGAGCTGTCGACGGAGCTGCCGCCCAGCCTCGTCCACACCCTCACCGCCGACCGGTCCGACCTCCTCCGCGAGGCCGCCAAGACGCACGGCGTCACCCTCAACTCCGTGCTCACCGGCGCCTTCGGGCTGCTGCTCGGGGCTCACACCGGGCGGGCCGACGCCGTGTTCGGGGTCACCGTCTCCGGGCGTGAGGGGGAGGGGCTCGACGACGTCGTGGGCGTCCTCCTCAACACCGTCCCGATGTGGACCCGGGCCCGGCCCGGCGACTCGGTGGCGGCCTACCTGGAGGGCGTGCAGGCGGCGCGGGTCGCCGCGATGGACCACGAGCACCTCGGGCTCGGCGAGATCCAGCGGGCCAGTGGCCACGACACCCTCTTCGACAACCTGTTCGTCCTCCAGAACTTCCTGGACCTGGACGCCTTCGCGGAGATGAACGCGCGGCACGGCATCGTCGAGGTGAAGGCGGACGACTCGACGCACTACCCGTACACGTGGGTCGTGACGCCGGGCGACCGGCTGACGGTCAAGTTGGAGTACCGGTACGGGAGTTCGGCGGACGCCCGACGGCTGCTGGACGACTATCTCCGCGTCCTCGACGACCTGGCCCGCGCCACCGGACCCGTCGGCGCGCTGCCGGGCCTGGGCGCCGTGCCCGTGCCCGGGGAGAAGACGGACATCACCACCGACACGGTCGTCGACCGCTTCGACCAGGCCGCCGACCGCAGTCCGGAACGGCTCGCGCTCGTGGCCGGCGGCAACACCCTCACGTTCAGGGAACTCCGCGACCGCAGCCGGGAGTTGGCGGGCGTCCTCGCCGGGCGCGGGATCGGGACGGAGACCAACGTCGGCCTCGCGATCCCGCGCTCCCTGGACTCGATCGTCGCCCTGTTCGCCGTCCTGCGGGTCGGCGCGGCCTATGTGCCGCTGGAGCTGGACCACCCGGACGAACGGATCGCGGCGATCGTGCAGGACGCTCGGCCGGACGTCGTCCTGACCGTGTCGTCGGTGTCGCCCCGACTGAACGGGCTCACCCCCGAACTCATCGAGCTGGACCGGCCGTTGCCGTCCGCCGAACCGTTCGTGACGTTCACCCCGGACGACCCGCACCGGCTGCGGCACCCGGCGTACACGATCTACACCTCCGGTTCGACCGGGAAGCCCAAGGGGGTGGTGACCGAGTACGCGGGTCTCACCAACATGCTCATCAACCACCAGCGCCGCATCTTCGAGCCGGTGCTGGCCCGGCACGGGCACCGGGTGTTCCGGATCGCGCACACCGTGTCGTTCGCGTTCGACATGTCGTGGGAGGAGTTGCTGTGGCTCGCCGACGGGCATGAAGTGCACATCTGCGACGAGGAGTTGCGCCGGGACGCGCCCCGGCTCGTCCAGTACTGCCTGGAGTTCGGGATCGACGTCGTCAACGTCACCCCGACCTACGCCCACCAGCTCGTCGCCGAGGGCCTGCTGGACGATCCGGACCGGCGGCCCCCGCTCGTCCTGCTCGGCGGTGAGGCGGTGACGCCGACGCTGTGGCAGCGGCTCGCGGAGACGGTCGGCACGGTCGGCTACAACCTGTACGGGCCGACCGAGTACACCATCAACACCCTCGGCGTCGGCACGTTCGAGTGCGCCGACCCGGTCGTGGGCGTCGCCATCGACAATACCGACGTCTACGTCCTCGACCCCTGGCTGCGGCCCCTCCCCGACGGCGTCCCCGGCGAGCTGTACGTCTCCGGCGTCGGCATCGCGCGCGGCTACCTCGGCCAACCCGCCCAGACCGCGCACCGGTTCGTGGCCTGCCCGTTCGGGGCGCCCGGCGAGCGCATGTACCGCACCGGCGACCTGGTGGTGCGCCGGCCCGACGGCAACCTCATGTACCTCGGCCGCACCGACCAGCAGGTCAAGATCCGGGGCCACCGCGTCGAACTCGGCGAGGTGGAGGCCGTGTTCGCCGCACACCCCGCCGTCCGGTTCGTCGCCGCCGTCGCACAGCCCGACCCGCAGGTGGACGGCGCCTACCGGCTCGCCGCGTATCTCGTCCTCGACGGCGCCGAGTTGGCCGACGTCGCCGCCGAAGTCGGCTCCGGGCTCCCGGACTTCCTGCGCCCGACCCACTACGCCCAGGTGGACGGCATCCCGCTGACCGTCAACGGGAAGGCTGACACGCAGGCGTTGCCCGAGGCCCGGCCCCTGGGCGCGCTGACCACGGCGGGGGAACGGCGGCCGGAGACCGGCACGGAGACGGCCGTCTGCGAGTTCTTCGCCGAAGCACTGGATCTGGACGACGACGAGGTGAGCGCGGTGAGCGACTTCGTGTCCCTCGGGGGACACTCCATGCTGGCGGTACGCCTGATCGGGCTGCTGCGCCGCGAGTTCGGCCCCGTTGTCACCATCCGAGACCTGTTCACCCTGCGCACCCCCGAAGCGATTGCCCGCCACCTCGATGACAACTCCTGACCCCCAGCAGCCCCGCAGCGGGGCCGGCATCCTGCGCACCGCGCTGCGCCGCAACGTCGGCGCGATGGCCGGTGGCACCGTCCTCATGGGCCTCTACCAGGCCGGGGAGACCGCCTTCCCCATCGCGCTCGGCCTCATCGTCGAACACACGATGCAGGGCCGGAGCCTCGGCAAGCTCGGCGTCTCCGTCGCCGCGCTCGCCGTGATCATCACGACCGTGTCGCTGTCGTGGCGGTTCGGCATGCGGATCCTCCAGAAGGCCAACACGACCGAGGCGCACCGCTGGAGGGTCGCGGTCGCCGGCTGCGTCCTCCAACCCGTCGCCCGCGACACCGACGTGAAGTCCGGCGAGGTCCTCACCATCGCCACCGAGGACGCCGACCAGACCGCCGACATCATCGAAGTCGTCCCCCTCCTCATCAGCTCCCTCGTCTCCCTGCTCGTCGCGGCCGTCGCCCTCGGGCTCGCGGACGTGCGGCTCGGACTGCTCGTCATCGCCGGGTCGGCGGCGATCCTGTCCGTCCTGAGCGTCATGTCGAAGCGGATCGGATCCAGCACCCAGGAGCAGCAGGCGCGGGTCGCGCGGGCCGGGGCGAAGGTCGCCGACCTCATCACCGGGCTGCGTCCGCTGCACGGATTCGGCGGCAACCACGCCGCGTTCGGCTCCTACCGCGAGGTCAGCGCGGAGGCCAGGCAGCAGGCGGTGACCGTCGCCCGCGTGAACGGCGTCTACGCCGGGACGGCCCTCGCCCTCAACGCCGTCCTGGCCGCCGCCGTCACCCTCACCGCCGGGTGGCTCGCCTTCGAAGGGCGCATCAACATCGGGGAGTTGGTGATGGCCGTCGGGCTCGCCCAGTTCATCATGGAGCCCCTCAGGCTGTTCTCCGAGATGCCCAAGTACGTGATGATCGCGCGCGCTTCGGCCGCCCGGATGTCGCTGGTCCTGGCGGCTCCGCCGGTGATGACACCGGGCACCAGGGCGCCCTCCGGCGGGGGAGACCTGGAGGTCGACCGGGTCCGGTACGGGGTGCTGCGCGACCTCAAGTTCCAGGTGAAGGCCGGGGAGTTCGTCGCCGTCACCGCCTACCAGCCGCGCGCAGCCTCCGACTTGGCCGCCCTCCTCGCCGTGCGCGTGCCGCCGGACGGGTACGAGGGGGAGGTCCGTGTCGACGGGGCCGCCCTCGGGGAACTCTCGGTCGACGGAGTCCGCGCGCATCTCCTGGTCAACCCCTACGACGGGGAGATCTTCGCCGGTACCCTCCGCTCCAACATCGACCCCTCCGGCACCAGTTCCACGGTCGACGAGGCCGTCGAGGCGTCCCTGCTGACCGACGTCGTCGCCCTGCACCCCGAGGGCCTCGACCACCCCGTCCGCGACCGGGGCGCCGACCTCTCCGGCGGCCAGCGCCAACGACTGTCGCTGGCACGGGCGTTGGCCGCCGACACGGACGTCCTCGTCCTCCACGACCCGACGACCGCCGTCGACGCCGTCACCGAACAGCTCATCGCCCGCCGCGTCGCCGAACTCCGGCGCGGGCGGACGACGTTGGTCATCACCAGCAGCCCCGCACTGCTCGACGCCGCCGACCGGGTGGTGGTGCTGGACGACGGGGTGGTGACGGCGCAGGACACGCACCGGAATCTGCTCGCGACGGACGAGGCGTACTGCGCGGCTGTGGCGAGGTGAGGTGAGGGCGGGGGCAGAGGCGGCGGGTTTCGGCTGTCCCCTGCGCAGCCGACCGCCTTCCTCTCCGCCGCCCCCGCCGCTCAGCCCGCCAGCGCCCGCCGCACCGCCTCCGCCAGCGCCGCCAACTGCCTTTGGGAGACCTCCGCCGACAGGATCGCCTGCGAACCGTGGAACGTGCCCGGCCACTGGCGGAGTTCGACGGTGACACCGGACTGGAGGAGGCGCAGGGCGTAGGTGATGCCCTCGTCGCGGTTGGGGTCGTACTCGGCGGTGGCGATGTGGGCGGGCGGCAGGCCGGAGAGGTCGGTGGCGCGCAGCGGGGCGGCGTACGGGGTGGCCGGGGTGTCGCCCAGGTAGTGGTGCCAGGACGCGGTGACCTTGGCGCGGTAGTTCCAGGGGGTGTCGGTGAACGTGCGGGCCGACCACGACTCCTGGAGGTCGTCCAGGCCTGCCTCGTTGAGGAGTTGGAAGCGGATCGCGGGGCCGTTCTCGTCGCGGGCCCGCAGACAGACCGCCGCCGCGAGGGACGCGCCCGCGCTGTGCCCGCCGACGGCCAAGTGGTCGGCGTCGGTGCCGAGTTCGGCGGCGTGCTCGGAGGCCCAGCACAGGGCCGCGTACGCGTCGTCCAAGGCGGCCGGGTAACGGTGCTCGGGCGCCAGGCGGTAGCCGACGGAGACGACCGTCGCGCCGGTCGCGGCGGCGAGGCGGGCGGCCCACGGGTGCTCGGTCTCCAGGTCGCCCATCACCATGCCGCCGCCGTGCAGCCAGAGCAGGGCGCCCCGCGAGCCGTACGGACGGTAGACGCGGACGGGGACGGCGGGGTCGCCGGGGGCCGTGTGGTCCTCGATGTCCATGCCGGTCGTGTCCGGCGCCGGGCGGGTCGCGGCGAGTTCGGCGTACTGCTTGCGCTCGGCGACCGGGTCGGAGAGGTCGGAGCGGGGGAACAGCGGCGCGAACGCTTCGAGTTCGGGATCGAGATGCATGCCCTCATCCTCAAGTCCCGCTGTACACGCCCGCATCCGCCGTCCGTCGCGCGTCCCGTCGGCCTTCCGCGCCGTTCGGCGCGGGTACCCGGCCTATCCTCGGCGCATGGAGGCACTGACCGAGCGGCTGACGCACCTCGACTCCCACGTCCAGGGCGCGATCCGCGTCGTCACGTTCTACGACACGCTCATGCGCCGCCGCGTCGACCTCCCGGCCCTGGTCCGCGCCTCGGCGGGGCTGGCGGAGTGCGTGGCGGGGGTCCGGCTGTACGGCACGGGACAGGTGATCAGGTTCACGCCGGATGGGGGTGAACCCGGGCGGACGGCGGGGGAGTTGACGGGTGCGGCCGACCCTGTGACGGAGTTGCCCGGCCCTACCTCGACGACACCCTCCACTGCCGCCCCCATCACCCTCGACGACGAGGAACTCGGCACCGTCTGGCTGGAGCGCCCCGGACCCGCCAACTCCCTCGACGCGGTCCTCCTCGACCGCCTCGCCCTCGCTGTCGCAGCCGTCGTCGAGCGGTACGGTCCCGCGCGGACGACGATGGCGGACCCCGCGCTCGTGGAGCTGGCGATCGGCGCCGACACCGACGACGCGGCCCGCGCACGGGCGTTGCGGCTGCTCGGGTTCGGTGCGGGACAGGCGGTGCGCGCGGTCGCCGTACGGACCGGGATGCCGCTGGACCGGCTGGGCGTGACGCTGTGCCCTGGACGGGCGGTGAAGGCGGCCCAAGTCGGGGAGGTGGGGGCGCTGTTGGTGGCGGGGCTGGACGAGGCGCGGTTACCGCAAGGGGTGCGGGCCGGGATCGGGGGGTGGGGGAGTCCCGAGCGGTCGTGGCGGGAGGCCCGGATTGCCCTGCGGTTCACGACCGCTCGGCAACCGGTCGTCCGGCACGCGGAGTTGGGTGCGCTCGCGCTGCTCGCGGAGGTGCCCGAGCCGATACTCCGGGACAACCCCGACGTCGCCGCCGTCGGCCGGATCGCCCGCAGCGCCGAGGAGTTGGAGACGCTGGACGCCTACTGCGCCACCGGCTCCCTGCGCCGGGCCGCCGAACGCCTGCACCTGCATCACAGCAGTGTGGCGCGGAGGCTGGAGCAGATCGGGAAGGCGCTGGACCTCGAACTCACGGAGCCTGAGGGGCTGGTGAGGGCGCGGCTGGCGTTGACGGGGTGGCGGATGCTGGAGGGGTGAGCCGAACGGGGAGGCGCCGGGAGCGCGTTTGCCGGAGGGGTGGGTCGGGCCGTGGGGATGCCGAGGGTGCGCTCCGGAGCGCCCCGCGATTCCCTGCCCCGCACGCCTGACCGCTGTACC
>DATCQX010000235.1:0-3419 GCA_036569285.1 Streptomyces sp. | reverse complement strand
GAGAGCTTCTTGAACGCCATCTGTCCGTCGTACGCGACCATCGAGCCGTTCTTGGCCTTCACGGAATCGCCGGTCATCTCGACGGCCAGCACCTTGCTGCCTTGCAGTCGGAACATCGCCACGACGCCGAAGGTATCCGGTGGGAGGGTGGAGAGAACAGGGCCCACGGGTGGATACCGACCCTGAAGGGACCCCTAGGGGCAGGGTTTGCCACAATGGACGAACGCTTGTGCGCGTGTTCACAAGGGCTCGCGCGAAATGCCTGTTCAGCACTTGTGACGACCCCCTTCTCGAAGGTGACCCCCGTGGACCTGAAGACAGCCTCCGCCCTCCGCCGCCTCCGCCTGGTCTCCGCGCCCGAGGCCATCTCGTTCCTGCTCCTGCTCGTGTGCTCCGTCCTCAAGCGCACCACGGACTTCAACGCGGTACCGGTCATGGGCATGGTCCACGGCGTGCTGTTCATCCTGTACGTGGTCTTCTGGGCCGACGCGTGGAACCGGACGAAGTGGCCCCTCAAGACCGGGCTCCTCTACTTCGTCCTCTCCGTCCTGCCCACCGGTGGCTTCTTCGCCGAGCGCAAGCTGCGCCGTGAGGCCGAGGACGCCGTCGTCGCCTCCCGCGCCCGGCAGGAAGGTGCCGTGAGCGCATGATCGTCGCCTTCTCCGTCACCCCCCTCGGCGTCGGTGAGGACGTCGGCGAGTACGTCGCCGACGCCGTCCGCGTCGTCCGCGACTCCGGCCTCCCCAACCGCACCGACGCCATGTTCACGTCCATCGAGGGCGAGTGGGACGAGGTCATGGACGTCGTCAGACGAGCCGTGGCCGCCGTGGAGGAACGCGCCCCCCGCGTCTCCCTCGTCCTCAAGGCCGACATCCGCCCCGGCGTCACGGACGGCCTGACGTCCAAGGTGGAGACGGTCGAACGCCACCTGGCGCAGTAGCGGCACCTCAGCGGGGCGCGGGGCGGTGTCCGTTCCTCACCGCTCCCTCCCCGACGACCGCCGCAGATACTGCCGCACCGCCCGCTGGGAAATGGGCCCCAGCTCCTCCAACGCCCCCACCAGCAACCCCAGTTGCTCCAGAGCGTCCAACGCGGCGGTGGCCCCCTCCTTGTCCACCCCCTCGTACAGCTCGATCCCCACGAACGAGGCCGCGACCGCCCGAGCCAACCCTCCAGGGTCCGCGAACTCGCCCAAGGGGGTGGCCGACAGTACGCGGCGCAGTACTTTCTCGATCTCGACGATCCACAGGTCGAGCCCGGCGGCGGTGGCGGGGCCCAGAGACGGATGCGTCTGGGCGCCGGCGAGCAGTTGCCCGAGCCGGGCGACGTTGCCGAAGTTCTGTTCGGACGCGTGGATCTCCCGTCCCAGCGCGAGGAGTTCGGACAGGGACCGCACCTCCTCGAACCGCTCGCGGTACCGGGAGACGGACTGCTCGGCGCCGTACAGGCATGCCGCCGCGAGGAGTTCGTCGACGGAGCCGAAGTGGTAGAAGACGAGCGCCTGGTTGACGCCTGCGCTGGTCGCGACGGAGCGGGCGGACGTCTTGGCGATGCCCTGCTCGGTGAGGGTCCGCAGCGCGCCCTCAAGGAGTTTCGTCCGGGTGTCCTGCGCTGGGCTCATGCGCGCGCTTCCTCTCTCACCGGCCGCAGCCCGGCCCGTACCCCACAGTGTCGTACGTCGCTGTACTCGGCCCGGAACGACCCCTCGTACCCGAAGAGCGGCCCGAACCGCCGGTTGACGACCCGCACGTGGATCCGGAACCGCCCGGACGCCTCGTCGAACGACTCCCGCACCTCCGCGTCGGCGCCGATGAGTTCGGGTACGCGCACGTCCACCGGCCCTTCCCGGAACCGGTGTTCACCGGAGCGGATGAGGAGGGACCCGTCGGCCTCGGCGTGGAAGGTGAGGTCGGTGGCGAGGTGCTGGTGCGTGCCGAGGTAGTCGAGGATGCGCCCCTCGGGCCCCAGCACCATCTGCGCGTCGAACCGCCGTTGCCGCCCGGGAAAGGTGAACGTCCGCACGAAGCTGACGGTTTCACGCCCGTACGAGTCGACGTAGGGGACATTCTCGATCACGAACGGAACATCACGGCCCGCGTGGGGGACGAGGATGTTGCGGGTCCCGCCGAGGAGGAGGAACGGCTTCACGAACGAAGGCCCGTGCCAGATACGGGACATGACCCCCCGCCCCGTGCACGCCTCCCCGCTCGCGAGGCCCACGGAGAAGCGGCGGCGGAGTTCGGGGTGCAGGCGCCCGAAGGCGTCGTCTCCCATGGCCTGACGGAAGATCGAACTCATCGCGGCGTCTCCAGCACTCGCATCACCCGAGGCGCACGCGCGCGTGCCGGTGCGCGGCGGATGCAGCGCCGGGCGGCGGGCACGCACGGCAGGGGCGCCTTGAAGAGGGCCAGGCAGGCGGCCACCAGGAGGAGTTGGGGGATGACGAACATCAGCGGGGCGGCGTAGTCGCCCAGTTCGGGACCCGTCCCGAGGCCCACACAGGCCGCCGTCAACACGGCCGCGCGGACGGCGAGTTCCGTCAGCCAGTTCCACAGCGCCCGCTCCGGTGTGATCCCCTTCTCCACCCACAGCCGCAGCCGGTCGAACGACCACGCCGTCGCCCACACCATCAGCGGACGGAACAGGAACCGGTCCGCGACCTTCCCGAACCGGCCCCAGCGCGGCCGGTAGTCGTACCCCGTGAGGAAGCGGACGCCGTCCCCCTCCGGGACGTAACGCCAGTACCCGCCGCCCTCCTTGAGGAGCGACAGCGGATGCGGGGAGGCGAACCGCAGCGCCGACGTCCTTGTGCCGTCCGGGCGTTCGGTCTCGCCCGCGCTGACTCCCGTGCCGGCGACCGTCAGGAACGGCAGCACGCGCGTGGCGTACCGGAAGTGCTGAGGGTCGCCTTCCGTGCGCGGGAGGTAGTCGATTGTGGTGAACCGGAGGTCCCAGCGCTGATGCTGCGCGGGGTCCTGCGAGCGGGCCCACAGGACGTCCAACTCGGCGCGTATGTGCGCCTCTATATAGAGCCCCATCTTCATTCCCCCAGCTAGATGCGGTCTTTGAGCATTCGCTCAAAATCTCTGCGGCTGACAGTACACGCGTTTGAGCGACTGCTCAACGCCGGATTTCGGGTGAACGGACCTACCTGTGAGCGCAGTTAGGCTTCGCCGCGTTCATCGCAAGGCCGGTATCAGGGGAGGCGTGCAGTGCTGGGGCTGCTGGGCAGGGTGGGGGCGGTGGTCGTGCTGCTGGGTTCGCTGGTGGCGGGACGGCCGGGGCAACAGGTCGTCGCGTACGGCGGGGTCGGCGCGGTCGTGCCGGGGCGCGGGGAGACGGTCGGCGTCGAGGCGTTGACGGCGGACGGGCACGCGCGCGGGCTGACGGTGCGGGTGGGGCGGGACGGGCGGGTGTCG
>DATCQX010000234.1:0-63254 GCA_036569285.1 Streptomyces sp. | reverse complement strand
TCACAGACGCCCGAAGAACTGGTTGCCGCGGGCCTCGTAGTCCTGGCTGGTGTAGTACTCCTTCATCGCGGAGCCGATCTCGTCGCGGCTCAACTGGCCGTCGCCGTCGAGGTCCAGCGCGTTGAACGACTCCTCGAAGGTTTCGCGGGGCAGGCCGTACATGGCGTGCAGCAAGGACGTGTACTCGTCACGGCTCAGCCTGCCGTCGCCGTCGCGGTCGGCGATCTCGGTCCATGAGTCGCTCATGTGCCGGATCCGTTCCCAGATCCGGTTCTGGTCGGTGACGAGCCGCGCCCGGAACGCGGCCCGGTGCTCGTCCCGGTCGACCGCCCCGTCATGGTTCTTGTCCATCTTCTGGAAGACGGTGTCCCAGAGATCGGCCAGTGACTCGCGGAGCCCGGTCGTGGCCTCCGGCGCCAGCGCCAGTGACTGCGCGAGCCTGTCCGAGACGGCCACGACGTCCGCCTTCCGCAGCCGCCCGTCATGATCCGTGTCGAGGATGTCGAACGACCGGTCCAGCTTGATCTCAAGAATTCCCAAGATGGTTCACCTCTCCGCTCGCCGCCCGCGGTGCCGCAGCAGTGCTGTTTCCCAGGACAGCACGGGCGTCATGCGCGCGCACCCGGACCCCGGTGCGGTGGACACTCCGATGGAGCAGTGCTGATTGCCCGGCATCCCGTGAACCCGCAGCGTGGGAGGCGCCAGTCCTTCCCCAAGCAGGGGGCAACACCCGTGAACGACTCCCCTCCCCCCGTCGTCGTGCTCGCCGACGCGAATCCACTGCGCCGCCACGACGCGGCGGCACTGCTGTCCCGCTGGTGTCCCGCCGGCTTCCGGGTGCTGCACAGCGGCAGTCCGCGCGACTCGGCCGGACTGCTCCGCACGCTGGCGGCCGAAGGGTCCGCCGTGGCCGCCGTGGTGTGTGACGCGGGACTGGACGACGGCCCCGAGCCCGCTCTGCTGAAAGAGGCCGCCGCTCTCCACCCCGGCGCCCGGCTGCTGCTCGTGGGCGCCAGCGGCAGCAGTGCGCAGGCCGGAACGGTCGTGGCGGTGTCCCGTGACGGCGACGGCACGGCAGCGCTGCCCGGCCGGCTGCGCATGGTGCTCGACGACGCGCTGTGCTCCTGGAACACCGAGTGCTCGGGCGGCGCGCCCTCGGCCGAGGTGCGGGGCCACCGGTTCGCCCCGTCGTCGTACCAGGTGCGCGACTTCCTCGAACGCAGCGGCGTCCTCTTCCACTGGACACCGGCCGAGCACGAGGACGAACCGGCGGTGACCGTGCGGCTGCCGGACGGCAGCGTCCTGGCGGATCCCTCGATCAGTGAACTCGCCGAGCGGTTCGAGCTCATCAGCCCCGCGAGCCGGGACCACTACGACGTCGTCGTGGTCGGCGGCGGGCCGGGCGGGCTGTCCTCCGGTGTGTACGCGGCCGTCGAAGGCATGAGCACGCTCGTCATCGAGGACGACTGCCCCGGCGGCCAGGCGGGTTCGACCTCGCACATCGAGAACTACCTGGGTTTCCCGATCGGCCTGTCCGGCGGAGATCTGGCGCAACGGGCGTTGCAGCAGGCGTTGCGGGCAGGTGTGGAATGGCAGCCCACCCGGGTCGCCACCCGTCTCGTCCCGGGCGAGGGTCTGCACCGGGTCGAGTTCGTGAAGGCGGGCGGCACGGAGACCGCCTCGGTCACCGCCGCCGCGGTGGTGGTCGCGACGGGCGTCGAGTGGAACCGGCTCCGCGTGCCGGGCGTCGAGCGGCTCGTCGACTCCGGTGTCTACTACGGCGCGTGTCTCTCCGACGCGCCGTCGACCGCCGGTGAGGACGTGTACATGGTGGGTGCGGGCAACTCGGCCGGCCAGGCGGCCCTGTACTTCGCCCGGCACGCGCGCTCGGTCAACCTGCTGGTCCGCGGTGAGACGGTCGGCTCCTCCATGTCCCGTTACCTCGTGGACCGCATCGAGAAGGACGCCCGCATCCGGGTCCTGTACCGCACGCAGGTCACCGAGTGCCTCGGCGAGAACACCCTCAGCGGGCTACGGCTCCAAGACGGCGACGGCACCGAGCGGACCGTCCCGACGCGCGCGCTCTACATCCTCATCGGCGGCACCCCGAGCACCGACTGGCTGCACGGAGCGGTCGCCCTCGACGAACGCGGCTACATCCGTACCGGTACCGAAGCCGCCGGCTCACCGAGTTCCCTGCCGATGCAGACGAGCGTGCCGGGCGTGTTCGCCGTCGGAGACGTACGCTCCGGTTCCGTGAAACGTGTCGGCGCCGCGGTGGGCGAGGGGGCCGCGGTGGCGCAGTGCCTCCTGGAGTACCGGCGCACGTTCCCGGACCGCTTCGGCGTCCCTGTCGAGATCTGCGGTTCGCCCTGATCCCGTGCTCAAGACCGCGGTCATCGCGGACGGCGGCCACGAGGGCACCGGCCTGGTCGTCCCGCACCGTCGTGCGACGGGCCGGACCGAGCTGACGGCGCGGAAGGGCGAGTGGATGGGGAGCCGGGAAGGAGGGGCAGCGCCGTGGAGGAGATCGCGGTCAGGTGGCTCACCAGCGCCGATGGCGTCGGTCGACTCGGCTCGGAGGCTCTTCCCGATGGAGACCCGCTTCCGTCGGCCCGAGGTCAGGGCCGGTCGCCCACGAGGGTGACAGCGCGGGTCTCGGGAACTCCCAGCATCAGCAGGCTCGTGACCGTCGCCGCCCGGGCGTCGGGGGTGCCGTCCGGTGGGGCGCTGTCCGCGATGGCGAAGACGACGCCGTAGGCGACCTGGCTCAGGGTGCCGGCCGGCAGGTGCTGTGCGAACACCCCGGTGTCCTGGCCCCGTCGCACGAGGTCGGCGAGGAGTTCGTCGAGCGGTCCGAGCAGGCTGTGGATCGCCTCGCCGTACTCGCCCCGGCGCAGCGCCAGCAGCACCCGGTAGCGGTGTGCCACCGGCCAGAGGCGGGCGATGAACTCGGCCCACGCCGCGTCCGCCCGCGTGCCGGGGGCGTCGGCCTCGGTGAGGACGGCCGTCATCTCGGTGACGGCCCGTTCCGTGAGGGTGCGGATCAGGTCGAGGCGGGAGGGGAAGTGGTCGTAGACCGTGCGGCGGACGACGCCCGCGGTGGAGGCGATCTCGCCCATTCCGGCGTCGGGGTCGTCTCCGAGGAGTTCGAGGGCGACGGCGAGGATGCGTTCGCGTGTCTCGTTCGTCGAGCGTGCGCGGGAGGACTCGGTGGGCACGCCAGCAGTATTGCACACAGGTGTACAGTGAAATTCGCTGTACACCCGTGTGCAGCGAGAGCGCTTCGCGACCCAGGAGAAGGGGAGAAGGCCATGACCGCACCGACGCCGCCCGCCTCGGCCCTCGTCCGCCCGTTCGCCGTCTCGATCCCGGAAGCGGCGATCGACGACCTCAGGCAGCGGCTGGCCAGAACCCGGTGGCCGGATCCGGAGACGGTGGGCGACTGGTCGCAAGGGGTGCGGGTGGAGAACGCCAGGTCTCTGGTCGACCACTGGGAGCACGGCTACGACTGGCGGCGCCTGGAGCCCGGGCTCAATCGCTTCCCCCAGTTCCTGACCGAGATCGACGGGCTGGACATCCACTTCGTCCACGTCAGGTCCGAGAACCCCCACGCGATGCCGCTGCTCCTCACGCACGGATGGCCGGGCTCGAACCTCGACTTCCTGAAGCTGATCGGCCCGCTGACCGATCCCGTCGCGTTCGGCGCGGACGCCGCCGATGCGTTCGACGTCGTCGTCCCGTCGCTCCCCGGGTTCGGGTTCTCCCAGAAGCCCGCCGAGACCGGATGGACCGTCTCACGCATCGCGAGCGCGTGGGCGGAGCTGATGAAGCGGCTCGGGTACACGAGGTGGGCCGCGCAAGGGGGTGACTGGGGTGCCGTCGTCACCACCGCTCTCGGGGCCGTGCGACCGGAGGGGCTGCTCGGGATTCATCTGAACACCCCGTACGCGTTTCCCGCCCAGATCCCCGAGACCCTGTCGCCCGAACAGCGCGACGCCGTGGAGACCCTCGCCCTCTACACCGGCGAGCTCGGCGGCTCCAACCACCTTCAGGGCACGAAGCCGGAGACGGTCGGATTCGCCCTGGCGGACTCGCCCGCGGGCCAGGCGGCCTGGATCTACGAGAAGTTCCAGTCCAAGACCGACAACCACGGGCTCGCCGAGGACGCCCTCGGCGTCGATGACATGCTCGACGCGATATCCCTCTCCTGGTTCACCAACAGCGCGGCGTCGTCCGGCCGCATCTACTGGGAGAACAGGTCGCTCACCTTCGCCGGCCCGAAGCTGACGCTTCCGGTCGCGGTGACCGTCTTCCCGAAGGACATCCCGCGCGTCCCGCGCAGCTGGATCGAAGACACCTACAGCGATCTGATCCACTACGCCGAGGCCGACAAGGGCGGCCACTTCGCGGCCCTGGAACAGCCCGAGATCCTCGCCGACGAGATCCGCACCGGCCTGCGCGCTCTCCGTTCCTTGCGCTGAGCGTGGCCGCGGCGAGGTGCAGCGGTCGTCGTCGGAGGCTCAAGCGGATGCATACTCGGCAGGGGACGACGGTGCAGGCGATGCCATCTCGTCGTCAGGGTCGTCCGCAGCTTGATTCGACGCCACGCGCAGGAGCCCACGAGGAGACTCGCCATGACCGCCGAGCCGTTCAAGGTCGGTATCACCGAAGCCGAGATCGCCGACCTGCGTGCACGATTGCGGCGGACGCGGTGGCCCGAGCGTGAGCCGGTGGACGACTGGTCGCAGGGGTTACCGCTGGCGTATGCGCAGGAGCTGTGCCGCAGTTGGGCCGAGGAGTACGACTTCGGGTTCGCCGAGCGGCTGAACGTGTTCCCGCAGTACCGCGACACGGTCGACGGGCTCGGCATCCACTTCCTGCACGTCCGCTCGCCGGAGCCGGACGCGTTCCCGCTGGTGCTCACGCACGGGTGGCCGGGTTCGGTGCTGGAGTTCCTGGAGGTCATCGGCCCGCTGACCGACCCGCGCGCGCACGGCGGTGACCCGGCGGACGCGTTCCACGTGGTCGCGCCGTCGCTGCCCGGGTACGGCTGGAGCGACAAGCCGTCGACGACCGGGTGGGGCATCACGCGCACCGCGCGCGCCTGGGACACGTTGATGGTCTCGCTGGGGTACGAGCGGTACGGCGCGCAAGGCGGTGACTGGGGTTCGGCGGTGTCCGGGGCGCTGGGCGAGGTCGCGCCCGAGCGGGTCGCCGGCGTGCACCTGAACCTGGGGGCCGTGGCGCCGGGCACGTTCGACGACCCGACGCCCACGGAGCTGGCGCATCGTGAGGCCGAGAAGGAGATGCAGCGCACCGGCCGGGGGTACTCGGCGATCCAGGCGACCCGGCCGCAGACACTCGGCTACGGCCTCACCGACTCCCCCGCGGGGCAGGCCGCCTGGATCGCCGAGAAGTTCTGGGCCTGGACGGACAACGACGGCCATCCCGAGGACGCGCTGTCCCGGCAGACGATCCTCGACGCGATCTCCGTCTACTGGTTCACCGCGTCGGCCACGTCGTCGGCACGCCTGTACTGGGAGAGCTTCGGCAACTTCCGCGACAAGGTGACCGCGCCGTCCGGACTCTCGGTCTACCCCCGCGACATCACCCGCCCGTCCAGACGAGAGGCCGAACTGCGGTTCACCGACCTGCGCTGGTTCGAGGAACTGCCGCACGGCGGGCACTTCGCCGCACTGGAGCAGCCGCAGTCGCTGGTCGAGCAGGTGCGGGGGTTCTTCCGCCTGTTCCGCTGAACGACAGCCGCGCTCGGCGAGACGACGCCGTCGTCCGACGCGTCGGCAGCACGCGCCGCCAGTTCGCCGGAAGCGACCGCGGCACGCTTGGTTTGCGGCACCTCGACAGGGTTACGCATGAGTGATGCATGACGTGTTCCGTACGGCGAATCTTCTGGGTGCCGCATCGCTGGCGCTCAGTGACGCGATGGTGTCCGGAGCGACCGCGGCGACCGGCACCAGTTCCAGCGGGGCAGCCGCGCTGGTGGTGTTGTCCACCGATTCCGGCCTGAGCGTGACCGAGTTGGGGCGGCGGGTGGGACTGAGCCAGTCCGCGGCGACCCGCATGGTCGAGGGCCTGGAGTCACAGGGACTGGTGAGCAAAGAGGACAGCCGGAGAGGGTGGCTGTGCCTCCGGCTCACCGATCCGGGCACGCAGGCGGCACACAGACTCCTCACCTCGCGGGGGGACATGCTGCGACAGGTCCTGCACCACCTCGACGACGGCGAGCAGGAGCAGCTCGGCCACCTGCTGGTCAAGCTCCTGACGGCCCTGTACCGGCGGCCCGGTGACGCCGGACGCGTCTGCCGGCTGTGCGACCGGCGTGTCTGCGTCGGCGAAGGCGCGACCTGCCCCGTGGGAGAGGCGGACCGGAAGCACCGCGTGAGCAGCGAGCACGACCATGGGTGAACTGCTCGCTCTGCTGTCCGCTCTGTGTTTCGGCATCACCCACTTCGTCAACGGCTTGGTCTCACGCAGACGCGATGGGCTGACCGTGGCCCTCCACGCCCAACTCGGCGGTACCGCCTTGGGGTTGTGCCTGGTTCTGGTCCTGGACGGCGGAGCCGCCACGCTCTCGGACTACGGGTGGGGGGCCTTGTCGGGGGTGGGGACAGGTGTGGGAGTCGCCTTCCTGTACCGGGCGATGTCGCAGGGGGCGATGAGCGTGGTCGTCCCGGTCAGCGATGTCGGGGCCGTGGCACTCCCGGTCCTGGTCGGAGTGTGTTTCCTCGGGGAGCGTCCGGCTGTTCCCGCGTGGGTGGGGATCGCCGCCGTCCTTCCGGCTCTGTGGCTGGTCTCGCAGAGTTCGCCGGATCCGGGCGACAGGCGGCGAAGGACGGTGTCCGCCGGGGTACCGAGTGCTCTGGTGGCCAGTGCGGGGTTCGGTGTGCAGTTCCTGGCCATGGCGCAGGTGGGCATGGACAGCGGCTTGTGGCCGGTGGTGCTGAGCCGAGTGGTCTCCGTCGCGGTCATCGCCGCGGTTCTCGGATCCTACGGTGCCGACCGGACACTGACGGGACGGTCGTGGGCGGCCACGGTGGCGGCCGGTGCTCTGGGCACGCTCGCGATCATGCTGTATCTGGAGGCCACCAGGCACCAGCTCATGGCCGTCGCCACCGTGCTCTCCGCCCTCTACCCCGCCGTCCCCGTCCTCCTCGCCCTGGGGCTCCTGAACGAGCGTCTGAACCGCCGTCAGTCCGCCGGACTGGCCTGCGCGGCACTCGCCATCGGGCTCATCTCGCTGCGATGAGCCCGATGGCTCTCCCGGCCGGGCCGGCGGTCGCGGCTACGTCCCCAGGTACGTCATGACGTGCTTGACGCGGGTGTACTCCTCCAGGCTGTAGGAGGAGAGATCCTTGCCGTAGCCCGAGTGCTTGAACCCGCCGTGGGGCATCTCGGCGGCGACCGGGATGTGACAGTTGATCCAGACGCAGCCCGCGTCGATCTCGCGGGCCATGGTCATCGCGCGTCGATGGTCTCGCGTCCAGACCGAGGACGCGAGACCGTACCGCACCCCGTTGGCGAGGCGGAGGGCCTCATCGTCACCGCTGGACGGCTGGACCGTGATGACCGGCCCGAAGATCTCCTCCTGGACGGCCCGGTCCTCCTGCCGCAGGCCCGTCACCACGGTGGGCTGGTGGAAGTACCCCCGGCCCGGCAGGGCCTCGCCCCCGGTGACCACCTGGGCGTGCGCGGGGAGGTTTCGGAGGTGGTCCTGGACCCGGGACAGCTGTACGGCGTTGTTCAGCGGACCGAAGAAGACCGTGGGGTCGTCGGGGGCCCCGGTGGTAAGGCCTTTGGCCTCGTGCGTGAGCGCGGCCACGAACTCGTCGTGCACGGATTGGTCCACGATGACCCGGCAGGCCGAGGCGCAGTCCTGTCCGGCGTTGAAGAGGGCCGCCCGGGCGATCCCCTGGGCCGCGTGGGGCAGGTCGGCGTCGGCGGCGACCACGACCGGTGCTTTGCCGCCCAGCTCCAGGTGAAGACGTTTGACGTCCGGGGCGGCCGCCCCGGCCACCTCGGCCCCGGCACGGACGCTGCCGGTGACCGACACCATGGCCGGCACCGGATGCCGTACCAGTCGGCGGCCTGTCTCCCGGGAGCCGCAGACGACGTTGAACACGCCGTCCGGCAGGAACTCGGCGGCCAGTTCCGCGAGCATCAACGTCGTCAGAGGTGTGGTGTCGGACGGCTTCAGCACCACCGTGTTGCCCGCCGCGACGGCGGGCGCGAACTTCCACACGGCCATCATCAGGGGGTAGTTCCACGGCGTGACCTGAGCGCATACGCCGAGCGGCTCGCGGCGCACGAACGAGGTGTGCTCCGCGATGTATTCACCGGCCGACTTGCCCTCCAGGAAGCGCGCGGCGCCCGCGAAGAAGCGGATCTGGTCGATCATCGGGCCCATTTCCTCGGCCGCCGTGACATGCAGAGGCTTGCCTGTGTGCATCGCCTCCGCGTGAACGAAGTCGTCCGCGCGGCGCTCCAGAGCGTCGGCTATGCGCGTCAGGCTGAGCTGCCGCTGTGCCGGTGCGACGTCCCGCCACTTCTCGAACGCGGTGTGTGCGGTGGTGCAGGCCAGATCGACGTCCGCGTCGCCGGACACCGGTGCGCTGCCGGTGACCTGGCCGGTCGACGGGTCGGTCAGGTCGAGTGTCTCCTCGGACAGGGCTGGGCGGTGGCGTCCGCCGATGAAGTTCGGCAGGGGTTGCTGCGCGGTCACGGTCCTCACCTCGGCAGGGGTGTGAAGTCACGGTCGGCGATGTAGGTGGGCCGCGGGCCGGGTGCGCCGAAGGGAGTGCCGAGAGCGTTGTCGACACTGTTGAAGACGATGAAGACATTGGACCGCGGGTAGGGCGTGATGTTGCCGTTGGACCCGTGCATGCAGTTCGAGTCGAAGAAGGTCGCTGATCCTGGGGGCCCGGTGAACTGCTCGATGCCGCCCGCTCGGTGGGCGAGTTCACTCACGGAGTCCTGGTCCGGCATCCCGATGGCCACCGAGTGCGTGCGCAGGGAGTCGCGGTGGTGATCGGGTGGTGTGCGGCCGACGCACGGCACGAACGTACGATGGGAACCCGGAATGATCATCAGGCTGCCGTTGAAGGGGTAGTTCTCGGTCAGGGCGATGGAGACGCTCACCGCGCGCGGCGCGGGCATGCCGTCCTCCGCGTGCCACGTCTCGAAGTCGGAGTGCCAGTAGAAGGGGCCACCGCCGAATCCGGGCTTGTAGTTGACCCGGCTCTGGTGGACGTACACCTCGGAGCCGAGCGTCTGGCGGGCCGGGCCGGCCACCCTGGGGTCGGCGGCCAGGCGGGCGAAGACCTCGCTGGTCCGGTGCACCTCGAAGACCGAGCGGACCTGTTGCGACGTCTCCTCGACGACGGTGCGCTCGTCCTCGCGCAGGACCGGGTCGGCCGCCAGACGCGCCGCTTCCGCCCGGAGGATCTCGATCTCCCGCTGAGTGAGCAGAGACTGTTCCGTGTGGTATCCGAGCCGGTCGAAGCCGTCCAGCCGATCGGCTGTCAGGGGGCCGTCCCCGGCCGTGCCCCACACCGTGGGGTCCTCGCGCTCCGTGGCGGGGGCGGGAGCGGGCAGACGAGTGGGGTAACGGTCGGTCGACGTGGTGCTCACGATGCCGGTGCCTTTCGTCTAGAAGGGGTTGTGGTCGTGGCAGGCCGTGGCGCTGCCGCACCCGTTCGGGGCGGGCACGTCAAGGGCGGGGTTGCCGTCGAAGAATCCGTTGGGACGCAGGGCGAAGCCGGTGCTCACCACGGGCATGGCGGGCCAGTCCTCGGGGCGCACGACGTGATGCTCACCGAACGTGTGCCACACCACCACGTCCGTGTCGGCCAGAGGCCGGTCCTGCCGGACGAAGGCGGGCAGTCCCTCGCCGCCACGGCTCTGGTTGGGGTAGTCGCCGGCCGCGTAGAACTGGGTGGGGTCGTAGGCGGTGACCCACAGGTGTCCGTAGCAGAAGCGCGCCCGCTCCCATGCCTGGCCGCCCTCGGGCTGCATCGGCAGAAGACCCGAGCTGGGCACCAGCTTGTAGCCGACGGGTTCCCCGAGGCCGTTGCGCCGCCGCGGATTGACGATGTTCCAGAACCGGCCGGTGGCGGCGTGCGCTGTTCGCCGCTGTGCCTGCTGCTCGGATTCCAGCAGGCGGTGCCGGGTGCGCCAGGCGTTGGCATGGGGATTGTGCTCGTCGACGGGGAGCGGCACGGAGTCGACCTCGTAGACGGAGTTGCGCGGGCCGTCGATGGCCATGTCGAGACGCATGGAGAAGAAGTGCTGGTGATGGGGGCCGTAGAGACCGGGCGCGACGGCGGTGCCGTAGGGCGGGCACTCTCCGGTGAAGGCGCCGGTGGAGATCATGCCGGTGAGCTTGACCTCGAACTCGATCGTTCCGTCCAGGTAGAGGTACCAGAAGTAGCCGTATTGATAGTTGCCCAGGACGGCGAAGGAGGAGATCACCAGTCGGCGCTGACGCCTGGTCACCACTTTGCCGGTGCGGAAGTCGGTGTGCTTCCACGCGATGTTCATGTCCTCTTCATGCATGCACACGGCGTGAGGCAGCGTGACGGGTTCACCGTCCTGGTCATGCGCCACCGCGTCGAAGTAGTGGATCTCCCCCAGGCAGTCGCAGCCCAGTTCCAGGGCGTTCACCATGAACCCGGCACCGTACTCGCCCTCGTCGAAGGCGTTCTTGCGGTAGTGGGTGAAGCCCGGATCGCCGTAGGGGGTGTACATCTCGGCCAGCGAGGCGCGGTGCAGGATCGACCGGATCCGGCCCTGGTCCTGGTAGCCCACCTGGTGCAGCACGAGTCCCTCGCGCACGGTGAAACCGATGCGGAAGTGCCACTTCTGCCACTCGACCGCGTAACCGTCCACGGTGAAGCTCGGTCCCTCGGGCTGCGTGATGTCGATCGGTTTGAGGTCTTGGCGCTCCTCGGCCACGGCCGGCCAGTTGTCGCCGGGGGTGCGCACCGCCGGGTCGTAGTTTCCCGACAGCGGGGGCAGCGGCACCGTCCCCTTGTCGGTCACCTCGAGCACCTCCATGGTGTCGAGGTCGACCAGTGCCACGAGGTTCTCCACGGGGCGGGCGTATCCGTTGTCCCCCGGGTGGGCGCGCACGTAGGTCAGGGGGCAGGCCAGTCGGCGCCCGGAGGCCTCGTCCGCTTCCCCGGTGTGTCCGGTGGGCCAGGCGTCCACCATGGCCAGGGAGAAGTCCTCCACCCCGCGCCGTCGCATTGCCCGCTGCCAGCGGGCGTCGGCCCGTACGGCGGCATCGCATTGGGCGAATTCCTCCTCGGTGATGGCTGTCTGCGCACCCGGCAGGTGCCGCCAGTCGATGACCGTCGCCGAGTCCAGGCAGACGACGGCTTCGTAGGTCCGGCGTCGCTTGCGGTCGCGCAGCACCATGAAGACCTCTCTGGGGAGGGTCTCGTGGCCGTCGTGGCCGAGCAGGCGCTGCTTGTCCGGTTCCCGAAGAGAGATCATCACGAAGCGGGTGTCGGCGGTGAACTCCCGCTGGGTCTTCACCGCCTTCACCGCCTGGCGGATCTCCTGCGGAGTCAGCGGAGCCAGGGGGTGCGGGACGGGGGACGCCTCACGGGTCGGCATGGCGGTCATAGGTCCTCCGTAGGCGAAGGGGGATCGGGGGCGGGCAGCCGGGGAGAGCGGTGCCAGGTGCCCTTCAGTGCCGTGTCACGCGCCCTGTCTCCACTGCCTCCCGCAAGTCGTCTCGAAGGGCCCGCAGGAGACGATGGCGGGCGTCGTCCAGGTAGAAGTGGCCGCCGGCGAACAGGCGGTGCCGGACTGGGCGCACGGTGGTGACCCGGTCCCAGCCGGTCAGTTGTGCGCGAGGCACGCTGGTGTCCGCCGCGCCCGCGTAGACGGCCACGGGGCAGTCGAGCAGCGGGCCGGCCGCGTGCGTGTACGTCTCGGCAGCGGTGAAGTCCGCGCGCAGGACCGGGAGCATGACGCGGATGAGTTCGGGCTCGTCGAGGGCTGCCGGGGGGACGCCGCCCAAGCGGACGACTTCCGCGAGGAACTCCTCGTCGGGCAGGGTGTGGCGGGTGGGCGCCGGTGCGGCTGCCTGCGGGGGAGGCGCGCTGCCGGAGACGATCAGCAGGGCGGGCGGAGGGTGGGCGTCGCTCAGGACGCGTGCTGTCTCATAGGCCGCCAGGGCGCCCAGACTGTGCCCGAAGAAGGCGTACGGGACGGGGTGTTCCCGGTCGAACAGGACGGGCCGAAGGCCTTCTGCGGCAGCCCGTGCCAGGTGCGCCAGATCCGTGAACGGTGGCTCGCGGTACCTGCTGTCCCGGCCTGGCAGGACGACCGGCAGGACGTCCACGTCGGGAGCGAGCGTCGCCGTCCACGGCCGGTAGGCGAGTGTGCCCGCGCCGGCCTGGGGGAAGCACAGCAGGCGGATGCGGCAGGCGTCGTGTGCCACACGAGAGCGCACCACCCAGTCACCCGGGTCGGTCATGGCCGCCTCCCGCCCTCGTCACCTGCCCGTTCGCGTACCGCCCTGAGCAGGTCTCGGACGGTGGGTGCGGCGAGGAAATCTTCCAGGCCGGCATCGAGACCGCACTCCGCGCGTACGCGTGACACGAAGCGGGCGGCGTGCAGTGAACTCCCTCCCGCGGCGAAGAAGTCGTCTGTCGGATCCAGGGTCTGAACACCGAGCACCCGGGCGGCCAGTGCCGTCAGGTCCCGTTCCTCAGGGCTGCCGTCCGTCGTCGTCCCGCTGTCCTTCGGGGCCGTCGGCGCTGTACGGACGGGTGGCAGAGCCGCATGGTCGATCTTTCCGTTCCTCGTCATGGGCAGGGAGCCGACGACGGCGAGCGCGGAGGGGACCATGTACTCCGGCAGCGAGGAGCGGGCGTGGCGAAGCAGTTCGCCGACAGTGGGCGCGCCCGCGGACGTGGGAACGATGTGCGCCTCGATGCGTCCGCCCATGACCCGGATCACCGCTGTCCGCACCTCGGGATGGCGCTCCAGGGTGCAGCGGATCTCGTCCAGCTCGATGCGGTGGCCGCGTAGTTTGACCTGTCCGTCCGACCGGCCGATGAAGTGCAGCACTCCGTCCCTGGTCATACGGACCAGGTCGCCGGTGCGGTAGAGCCGCGCCCGCGGTCGGGAAGTGAACGGATCAGGTACGAAGCGCTCCGTGGTGAGGGCAGGCCGGTTGCGGTAGCCGCGGGCGACCCCCGCTCCTCCGACATGGAGTTCGCCGGGGTACCCCGGCGGAACGGCCGCGCCCCTCTCGTCGAGCACATGGACGCTGACATGGGCCAGGGGGCGGCCGATGGGAACCTGCGCCGGTCCCTCCTGCGGACGGCAGTGCCAGGAGGTCACGTCAATGGTGCATTCGCTGGGGCCATAGAAATTGTGGAGCTCCGCCGACGATCCCAGGGCGTGGAAGCGCCGGCACAGCTCAGGAGAGAGCGTCTCCCCTCCGCAGAAGACGTACCGCAGACCGGAGATGTCGGCGAGCGCCGGTTGCCGCTCCTCCAGCAGCACGTCCAACAGGGACGGCACACAGGCGAGGACGGACACGCCGCTGCGGCGCATTTCCTCCAGCATCCGGCGCGGATCACGTGCGAGGCCCGGGGCCCCTACGACGAGCGTGGCCCCCGAGATCAGCGGGGTGAAGATCTCCCACACGGAGATGTCGAAACTCAACGACGTGTGGTGCAGCACCGCGTCACCTGGCCCGAGGGGGAAGGTCGCGGCGTCCCACCGCAGGCGATGGGACAGGCTGCGGTGCTCCACCTCGACTCCTTTGGGCGTCCCCGTGGACCCTGAGGTGTAGATCAGGTAGGCGAGGGAGTCCGGACGGGCCCGTCCGGTGGTGGCGCCGGAGGGCGCCGGGCCGGGCGAGGACTCCAGCTCTTCTCGTGTCAGGACGGGGGCGGGCAGGTCCAGGAGCCTCCCGCTCGGCTGATCGGTCACGACGGCAGCGGCTTCGCTGTCGCGCACCATGAAGGCGATGCGCTCGGGCGGATGACCGGGATCCAGGGGGAGGTAGGACGCTCCCGCTTTGAGGACGGCGAGCATGGCCACGACGGTGTCGGTGCCGTGTTCCATGTGGAGGCCGACGGTGTCGTCGGGGCTGAGGCCATGTCCCCGCAAGGCGTGGGCGAACCGCTCGGCCCGGCTGTTCAGCTCCCGGTACGTGATCTCGCCCGTCGCCGCGCGCAAGGCCACCGCGTCGGGGTGGCGTGCGACCGTCTGTTCGACCATCTCGTGGACGCACGAGCCGGACGGACAGTCCTCGCCGGTGTCCCGGACCGCTGCCGGTTCCCGCCGCCGCGCCAACTGCCGGGGGTGACTGCTGCGGCGCAGGCCGAGGTCACGCAGCGGGTCACTGTCTCCTGCCGCCGCGGTCGCCGTCCGGGCACGCCGCCGCGTCCTCAGCCCGAGCCGGACCGCTTCGGCCAGAAGCAGCCGGTAGCCGACGGCCACCGGCTCACCGTCCCGCAGCCCCGATGCCCCGTGGACGTGCACAGCGTGCTGCACGCACTCGCACAACAAGGGCCACACGGCGTCGGTCACCGCGGACGCGTCCGCGTCGATGGCGGCGAATTCCGCGGCGCCGGCGTTCGGCGACCCGAGGACGCATTCGTCGAGCCTGAGCAACTGGGCGTGGTTCTCCGTCCGCAGCGCCTCCAGGCGGGCCCGCTGCGTGGCCAGCGGGAACGACACCGCCTGCTGCGCTCCGATGGGACGGCCGAACTGCCGCCGGACACGTGCCCGGCCGATGGCCGTCTCCACCGCGGTCAGTGCCATGCCCAGGAAGTGCGCGTTGCGCAACAACGTGGTGGCGGCCCACAAGGAGGCGGCCGGCGCACGGAACACCTCCGCTGCACCCACAGCGTCGGCGGGCAGTTCCCACAGGTCGCCGCCCGGTGTGGGGCGGCGGACAGCGTCGTCGGCCGCCGTTTCGACGCCACGGACCTGGTCGGGCGATCCGGGCACCGGCAGGAGCACGAAGCGGGGAAAGTTCTCTGTGAAGCGGCAGGCTGTCCGCCGCTTCCCCCGCGACAGGGCAGGACCGTGCAGTTGTGCGGGGGTGACCAGGCCGATGGCGGACGTGCCGTCGAGGACGGAGGCTGCCTCACGTGGTGCGGCAGCGGTCAGGGCCGGCAGGGCGACGACCGTGTCGATCACGTCGCTCGGTGCCCAGATCCGGCCGAGTTGTTCGGCCAGCAACGCGGTCTCGGCCCACATGAGCCCCAGGCCTCCGTCATCGACGCTCAGACACAGACCGGTCCATCCCCGGCCTGCGAGAGCGCCCCGGACTCCTGCCGGGGTGGCACAGGTTCCGGGGGAGGTCAGGACCTCGGCGAAGTCATGGGCGAGTTGCTGCTGCCACACTGTCGGATTCGGCATGTCAGTTCTGTTCCTCCCACGGATCGCCGCCGTCCAGGAGATCAGTGGCCACGGTCGTCAGCTGCATTTCCGAGGTGCCGGCGGCCAAGGTCAGCCCGGGGGCCTCCCGCGCCGCCAGAGCCAGGTCGGGGAAGTGGGCATCCCGGTCGGCTGCCGGACCGAGGAGTTCCCAGGCCAGCCATGCCACGCGCTGGGCCAGCTCACTCGCCCACCATTTGGCCGCTGCTGCCGCCGCGGCGTTCAGGCCGTCTTCGGCCACTCCCTGCACGGCCCGCCACGCCAGCAGCCTGCTGGAACGGATCTCGGCATCCAGGCGTCCCAGACCGTGTTCGTCCTCGGCTCGGGCCAGTTGCCCGCGTGCGCGGAGACCGGCGACGAGCTGGTCGAACCACCGCCGGGCCCGGCCGGCGAAACAGATACCTGTCCGTTCCAGTCCCAACGCCTCGGCCAGCAGGGACCACCCTTGGCCCGGCTTTCCCACCAGAGCGTCGGACGGAAGAACGACGTCGTCGAACCGGACGGAGAAAAACCGTTCCGGGTTGAACGTGGGAACAGGCTCGACGTGTACCCGCGGGTGGTCCAGCGGCACGATGAACAAGCCGGTGACAGCGTACGACTGGTCGCCGTGGCCCTGGGTACGTGCCGCGCAGACACCGAACTGCGCCCGGGAGGTGCGGGCATTCCAGGTCTTCGACCCCGTGATGCGCCACCTGTCGCCCTCGGGTTCGGCAGTTGTCGTGATCCCTCCCAGGTCGCTCCCCGCACACGGCTCGGTGAACAGCACGGAGAACACGATGTCCCCGGCCGCCATCCCCGGGAGGTGGCGGCGCTTCTGCTCTTCGCTCCCGGCGGCCAGGATCGTGGCTCCGGCGTTGTCGATCGTGTTCACGCGCGCGCTGTCCGGAACGCCGTGCAAGGCGAGTTCCTCGGCTGTCACCGCAGCGGCGTACGGAGTCGCCCCCAGCCCGCCGTACTCCCGCGGCCAGTGCGGGGCCAGCCAGCCGCGCACGCCGAGTTCCCTGTACACCAGCTCGGCGTGAGGGCATTCCTCCTGAGAAGGCGTCGCCCATAAGCATTCCAGCTCGTCGCGGATATCCGGACGGGCCAGCAGATGTCGAATTCCACTACGTAATGGGGAGTCTCCTACAACAGGCACAGGATATCCGTCTCGAAGCTGAGAAATGATGCTGTATCAGAAGGCGCACACACACCGTGGAGGCGGGTCCGTCCTACACGAGGCACTGACCTGGGTCTACCCCAGGAGTGATTCCAGTGTGAGGGCAGGAGCAACACCGATGTCAAGCCCGTGGGTTGCGACGCGGAAGATCGAAAACAGCCCCTTCCCAATAAGCGAATTTCAAACGAGCGACTTCTCGCCGGATGACTCGCCGGGTACGCGGGGCACCTTCTCCAATTCCCCACATCCCTGCTCACTTGCAGGTCAGAACGTCTAGGGGCCGAGACGTACGGGCGCCGGGCGCCGCTCGGCCGTTGACAGTCGCTTGAACCCGTTCCTACGGTTGAATCTCGACCGGACGAAGGCTACTGGCCGGCCCCGCCCGCCGACCCGGTCGGTTTCGCAGTCGGCTGCATCCTTGCGCCGTCATTTTCGCGCGGGGAGTCCGGACCGGCCTCGCCCCCATAGAAGCGGCCCGCACTGTCTCTCATGACCCCTGGCACGGCGGGGAAATCCCCTGCCGTGTCTACGACCTCCGCTTCGATTCACCAGCGAAAGAAGAAGGATTCAGCATGACGACCTACGAACAGCGGACCGGCTTCGTCAACACCGATCACCGCCCCGAGGAGGAGAAGGCCACGGTCAAGTCGGTCTACCGGCAGGTCGCCGACGAGTACGACGAGCGGATACCCGGTCTCGGCCCCAGTGACGACATGTTCACTCAGTCCGAGCGAGACTTCCTCATACAGGCCATTCGTTCCGGTGAAAAGGTTCTCGACATCGGGTGCGGTACCGGCCGGTTCACCGTCCCCATGGCAGAGAAAGGAGCGGAGGTCAGTGGATTGGACATCTCGCAACCCATGCTGGACGTGGCTTCACGCAAGCTGGCCGAACGCGGCCTGAACGCGGACCTGCGCGAGGGCGACATGGCCCATCTGCCCTTCCCGGACTCTTCCTTCGACACCGTCACCAGCATGCTGGCCCTGATGCACGTCCCCCTTGAGGACAGGCCGGCCGTTTTCGGCGAGGTCGCCCGTGTGCTCCGTCCCGGTGGCAGGATGTTGCTGGGCGTCAAGAACTCCGTGTTCGAGGAGATGTTCACCGGCGACCGCTTCGCATCGGTCGACGTCACCGACGTGGCGGGCAAAAAACTCCTCTTCACCGAGACCCGCACCGGAGAGAATTATGTCGCCCCCTGGTACAGCTTCAGCCCGCAGGACCTCACCACTTTATTCGCCACCGTCGGAATGACAGTCACCCGGATGCGGGGCAACTCACCTCTCGCTGTCTGGCTGGCTGACGAGGTCCTGCGGGACGAGTCGGTCAGGGCTTTCGTCAGCAAGGCCGAGCGCTTTCTCGCCGAGATACCGCCCTTCAGCCACTTCGGCTATCACCTCTTGGTCGAAGCGACCAAGCCCAAAGCGTGACCAGGGCAGAGTGGCCGGCTCCGCGATCCCCCGCCGGACCGAAGGGGCGGGGCTTCGTCGTGCTGTCAGTTGTCACGCGAGCTAACCCTCAGCATTTCAGGGACGTGCCGGCGACGGCCTTGAGCGGCACCCCGAGCACCGCCGCCACGAGCCGTCTTGCGAACCGCGAGACTCGCCGCTCGAAGCGTTCACCCCTTCGAGTAACGACAGTTGATGCTCGACCACCTCTCGGGCAAAGGGGAGCATTATGGCGCTCCTGACATAAACAGCCCGAGGGAGGCATCAGATGTCCGGGTTCCTGCTTGCCGCCCCCGCCCACCCCGAAGGAGCACCTGAGTGCTGAAACGTACGGGAACCGTCGTGGCCGCCGCCGCTGTTGCCGCGCTCGCCCTCCCCGCTGACGCCCACGCCGCCGCCATCGCCTGCGGCGGGTCCGTCGCGACCCAGGGGATCTCCGGCAACGGCTGTATCAGCGCGGAGCGTTGGAAAGACGGCAAGGTCTTCTTTCGTGACATCACCGCGCACACGGTCCTGACGAACACCCGCTCGCACGCCGCCTCGGTCGAGTACGAGGCGTACTTCCGTGTCGTCTCGGGTGGTCACTGGGTGAAGATCGGCAACGGTCGTACCGTCGTCCAGCGACGGTCCACGGTCGGCCCGATCGCCATCGGCAGCACGGACCGCGTCTGCGGCCCGGTCAAGGTCGAGATCCGCGTCCATGTCAGGCCCGCACGGGGTGCCTGGTCCAACTGGAGCAGCGCCGCGACGGCCCAGTGCCAGACCTGACGCCGGCGGGGCCCGGCGGAACACGGGGTACGGCCGGGCGGCCTTCCTGGACACACTCTTGGCCAACACCACGCGGTCTTCGCCCCTCTACACCGCCGGCGTTCTCCCGGAGGCGGCCTCTCCCCCACCGCTACCCGCGCGCCGAAGTCTCTTCGCGGGGCGGTGCCGTCGAGGCGCGCACCACGAGTTCGGTGGCGAGTTCGATGTGGTGGGACGCGGTCTTCTCGCCGTTGGCCAGCCGAAGGGCGGTGCGCAGGGCGGCGGCGCCCATCTCCCGCAGGGGCTGGCGCACGGTGGTGAGCGGGGGTGAGGCCATCTGGGCGAGGGCCGTGTCGTCGAAGCCGACCACGCTCAGGTCCTGGGGGACGCGGAGATCCCGGGTGCGGGCGGCCTCGATGGCGCCGAGGGCGATCTCGTCGTTGCCCGCGAAGATGGCCGTCGGTGGCTCGCGCAGGCCCAGGAGGGCCGTGGCGCCGCGCACCCCGGTCTCGTAGGTGAATTCTCCGGACCGGACGTAGGCGTCGGGCACCTGCGCTCCCTCGGCCTCCATGGCGGCGCGGTAGCCGTGCGCGCGTGCCTGGTTGGACAGGGCCGTGGCCGGTCCGCCGATGTAGGCGACGCGGCGGTGTCCCAGGGAGAGCAGGTGCCGGGTCGCGGCCAGGCCGCCGCCGAAGTTGGTCGACCCGACGCTGTGGACGCGGCTGTCCGGCAGGTGCAGCGGGTCCAGCACGACCAACGGCAGCCCGGACCGGGCCAGTTCGTCCATGTGCGCGGTGGTGTACCCGCTGGTGACCGCGATGACGGCGCGGCGTCCGGCCAGGACCAGGTCCCGGGCCCAGTGCGGGGCGTGGGACGCCTTGCCGATCACCACCGAGGCCCCCGATTCGGCGGCGGAGTCGATGATGCCGTCCAGGGTCTCGGCCACGTACGGCTTGAGGCCGCCCTGGAACTGCACCTCGACGGTCGGGCTCTCGGCGGCCTCGGTGTGGCGGAACACGGGCGCGAGGTAGTCGTGCTGACGCAGCAGTTCCTGCACCCGGCTGCGGGTGTGCGGCGCCACGTCACCACGGCCGTTGACCACTTTGGACACGGTCGCGACGGAGACTCCCGCCGCCCGGGCGATGTCCGCCAAGGTGGTGCGCCTGGCGTTCGGCCGCATCGGTTCCTCCCAGCCATTCTCTTTCGAAATGGTTTTGATCTCTGCCAGGGCTTCTTGGGGGCCACTCTTGCCCTGGATCACGGCGATTTCCGCATCACGACAACGCACCTGAACACGCCTTGACAGGGCGTCAGTTCGAAACCTAGTTTGCACGAACGGGGTCCGGAGAAAGACATTTCGAAAACCTTTCGGAGTAGAACATGGCGCTCTCCCGACGTACCATCCTCGGCCTGGCCGCCGGCGTACCGGCCTCTGCGGCCCTCGCGGCCTGCGGCTCGTCCGGCCCTGGCAAGGACAGTGGCGGAACGGCCACCTACTGGCACCTGAGCGGCCAGCCTCAGGAAGGCGTCAGAACCCGGGCGGTGGAGCGGTTCGACAAGGCCAACCCCAAGGGGAAGATCAAGGTCACCACCTTCGCGAACGACCCCTACAAGACGAGGATCAAGACCGCCATCGGCGCCGGCGAAGCGCCCACCATCATCTGGGGGTGGGGCGGCGGCACGCTGCGCAGCTATGTGAAGGCCGGCCAGGTCGACGACCTCACCCCGTGGTTCGACGAGCACCCCGACCTCAAGAACCGGCTCTTCCCGTCCTCGTTCGGCCCGGCGACCGTCGACGGCAAGATCTACGCGGTGCCGTCCGAGAGCGTGGAGCCGATCGTCCTGTTCTACAACAAGAAGGTCTTCGCCGATGTCGGCGTCCGGCCGCCCACGTCCTGGGGCGACATCTTAGCCCTGGTGCCCAGGTTCAACGCGAAGGGCATAGCGCCGTTCTCCCTCGGCGGCCAGTCCCGGTGGACGAACATGATGTGGCTGGAGTTCCTCTTCGACCGCATCGGCGGCCCCGAGGTGTTCCAGGCCGTCTACGACGGCGAGAAGGACGCCTGGTCCCACCCGGCCGCCATCGAGGCTCTGACCAAGGTGCAGGACCTGGTCAAGGCGGGCGGATTCGTCAAGGGCTTCTCCTCGATCGCCGCGGACTCCAACGCCGACCAGGCGCTGCTGTACACCGGCAGAGCCGCGATGATGCTGCACGGCTCCTGGTCGTACGGCATCCAGCAGGCCGAGGGCGGCGGCTTCGTCTCCGGCGGCGGCCTCGGTTTCATGAACTTCCCGCCCGTGGAAGGCGGCAAGGGCGATCCGAGCGACTCCGTCGGCAACCCCGCCCAGTACCTGTCCCTCTCCTCGAAGGCCAGTGCCGAGCAGAAGAAGATCGCGAAGAACTTCTTCGCCACCGGCGTCCTCACGGACGAGGAGGTGAAGGAGTGGATCGACACCGGGGCGGTGCCGATCCGCAAGGACTCGCAGAAATTACTGGCCGGTTCCAAGAGCGCCGAGTTCCTGGAGTTCGTGTACGGCATCGCGAGCAACGCCAAGTCGTTCGGCCAGTCCTGGGACCAGGCGCTCAGCCCGACGGCCGCCGAAGCACTGCTGGACAACATCGCCAAGCTGTTCCAGCTGTCCATATCGCCGCAGCAGTTCGCCGGCAATCTCAACAAGGTCATCGGCAAGTGAGCGCACTGACGGGCTCCGCGGGGCGCGAGGGCCGGCACGGCATCCTGCCCTGGCTGGCCGTGCCCGCGCTGCTGTTCTTCGTCGGCTTCGCCGTGGTCCCGCTCGTCGGCGTCTTCGTGCTGAGCTTCACGACGTGGGACGGGATCGGCGCCATCGACCCGTCCGGGCTGACGAGTTGGCGTGCGGTGCTCACCGACCCCGGGCTGCCGCACGCCCTGTGGGTGACGTTCCTCGTGATGGCCGTGTCCTGGGCGGTCCAGACACCGGCGAGCATTCTGCTCGGCACGTTCCTGGCCGGCCGCCAGCGCTACCGCGCGGTGCTGAGCCTGGTCTACTTCGTCCCGCTCCTGCTCAGCTCCGCGGCGATCGCGGTCGCGTACAAGGCGCTCCTCGACCCCAACTTCGGGCTGGGCGCCGGGCTCGGGGTCGACTGGCTCAGCAAGGACTGGCTGGGGCGTCCCTGGCTCGCCTTCGGCGTCGTCGTCTTCGTCGTCTCCTGGCAGTTCGTGCCGTTCCACTCGCTGATCTACCAGGGGGGCGTCCAGCAGATCCCGCGCTCCCTGTACGAGGCCGCGCAGTTGGACGGCGCCGGGCAGGTCCGGCAGTTCTTCAGCATCACGCTGCCCCAGCTCAAGTACACCGTCATCACCTCGTCGACGCTGATGGTGGTCGGCTCGCTCACCTTCTTCGACCTCATCTTCGTCCTGACCGAGGGCGGCCCGGGAGACGCCACCCGGGTCCTCGCGCTGGACATGTACAAGCGGGGCTTCCAGGCCAATCTGATGGGGCCGGCCAGCGCCATCGCGGTCATCCTCGTCCTGGTGGGCCTCGCCCTCGCCTTGCTGCTGCGCCGGCTCGGAGGCCGGGACGCCGGTGCGAGCCAGTCCGAGGGAGCCTGACATGACCACCACGCTGACCGAGCAGCCACCGCGGAAGACCGTCCGGCGTGAGCGGGGGCGCCGTCCCAGGGCGAGAGCCGGGCGGCGCAACTGGCTCGGCGGGGTGGCGGGATGGCTGTGGCTCGCCGTCGTCGTCATCCCCCTGTACTGGATTCTCATCACCAGCCTCAAGGCCCGGAGCACCTACTACGCGAGCAACCCGCTGGCGCCGCCGGCCGAGCCCACGCTGGACAACTACCGGCTGGTCTTCGAGTCCGACTTCATCGGCTACCTCTGGAACAGCGTCGTGGTGACCGTCGGCGCGGTGGTGCCGGCGGTCGCCGTCTCCTTCATGGCGGCCTACGCCATCGTGCGCGGCTGGCGCATGCGGTTCCTGCGCGTGGTGAACGGCATGTTCCTCATGGGCCTCGCCATCCCCTTGCAGGCGACGGCCATCCCGATCTACCTGATCATCATCAAGCTGCAGCTGTACGACAGTCTGCTCGCGCTGATCCTGCCGTCGATCGCCTTCGCCGTCCCGCTGTCCGTGCTGATCCTCGCCAACTTCATCCGCGACGTGCCCAAGGAGCTGTTCGACTCGATGCGGGTGGACGGAGCCACCGAGTGGGGGACGCTGTGGCGCCTGGCGGCACCGCTCACCCGCCCGGCCATCCTCACCGTGACCATCTTCAACGCGCTGACCATCTGGAACGGTTTCCTGCTGCCGCTGATCCTCACCCAGAGCCCTTCCCGGCGGACCCTGCCGCTCGCCCTGTGGACCTTCCAGGGCGAGTACGGGGTCAACATCCCCGCTCTCCTGGCGGCCGTCGTCCTCACCACCCTGCCCCTGATCATCCTGTACGCGTTCGGCCGCCGTCAGCTGCTGAGCGGTCTGACCGCCGGGTTCAGCCGTTGACTCACAGCACACCGCGCCGGGCGAGGCTGCGCATCAGGGCCCGTGCGCCGAACGTCCACGGCGTGGCCTGCTCGCTGGGGACGACGGTGTTGACCAGGGCGCCGAGGCGCGGGCTGGAGATCCGGACGATGTCGCCGTACTCGTGGGTGAAGCCCGCGCCGGGTGCCTGGCGGTCCTCGGTGGGGGCGAACAGCGTGCCGGTGAACAGCACGAAGCCGTCCGGGTACTGGTGGTGCGGGCCGTGCGTGGCGGCCACCAGGTCCAGGACGTCGCGGCTGATCTCGCGCATGGAACTGCTGCCCCGCAGGACGTAGCCGTCCGCGCCGTCGATCCGCAGGTCGATGTCGATGCCGCGCACGGTGTCGAGGTCGAAGTCCTCGTCGAAGAGGCGGACGAACGGGCCAATCGCGCAGGAGGCGTTGTTGTCCTTCGCGCGGGACAGCAGCAGGGCGCTGCGCCCCTCGACGTCGCGGAGGTTGACGTCGTTGCCGAGCGTCGCCCCGCGTACCCGGCCGCGCGAGTCCACGACGAGGACGGCCTCGGGCTCGGGGTTGTTCCACACCGAGGTGCCGAGGACGCCGATGTCGGCGCCGGTGCCGACCGAGGACAGGACCGGGGCCTTGGTGAACACTTCCGGGTCGGGGCCGATCCCGACCTCCAGGTACTGCGACCACAGCCCTTCGGAGACGAGCAGTTCCTTGGCCTTGTCCGCTTCCGGCGATCCGGGGCGGATGCCGTCGAGCGTGCCGCCCACCACCTGCCCGACGCGGGCCCGGATCCGCGCGGCCTGCGCCGGATCGCCGCCCGTGCGCTCCTCGATGACGCGTTCCAGGAGACTCCGGGCGAAGGTGACGCCCGCCGCCTTGATCACTTGCAGGTCGATCGGGGCGAGCAGATGCGGGACGTCCCGGTTGCCGGCCGGCGCGGCGAGCAGGTCGTCCAGGCGCCAGACCTGTCCGCCGTCGGCCTCGCGGACGACGTCCACCGCGTCGTCGCGTTCCATGAGGTCGGCGACGGTCGGGGCGACGGCCGTCAGGTCGACGACCTCCTCGCCGCGGACCGCCGCCACACACGGTCCGTCCCATCGCGGGCTGTGGACGCGCGCGACGAGGACGGCCCGGCCGGCGTCCGCCGGGAGGACGGAGCCGGCCGTGAGGACCGGACGGGGGCGCGCTGCTGCCGATTCCACGGTCGGTGCTCTCCTGTGGTCGAGGGGGCTCGGTGGGAGTCGTGAGGGTCCGCGGGCCGTACCTGTCCCGCAATCATTGATTGATTCGATGAAGGGCGTCCAGGGGGCGAGGGACTCACCACTCGGTGATGAGCGGCGTGTCCGGTGCGTGGTGCCTCCACTCTTCGGTGAGGCGGACGAGGCGGGCGGGGGCGGCGATGCTGCGGACCGTCGCGATCCTGCCTCCCGCGATGTCGAACGTCACGGCGCCGAGGACCTGTTCGCCGAGCACGAAGAGGAGGGCGGGGGCGCCGTTGACGAACGCGTAGTGGACGGCCGGTGTGCCGCCCGCGAGGCGCCGTTTCGCGGGGGTGGGTTTGAAACCGGCGCGCACGATCACGGCGATGCGCTGCGGCGTGTCGAACCGCAGCAGCTTCTGGGTCAGGCCGGCGCCGTCCGAGATCGCGGTGGCGTCGTCGGTGAGGAGCGCGACCAGCCGTTCGGTGCGGCCCGAGGAGGCGGCGGCGAGGAACTCCTCGACGATCCGGCGGGCGGACGCCGGATCGACTTCGCCGCCGTGCCGCGCACCGGTGACGCGGCGGCGGGCCCGGTGGAGGTGCTGCTGGCTCGCGGACTCGGTGAGGTCGAGGATCTCCGCGATCTCGGCGTGAGTGTGGGAGAACGCTTCGCGCAGGACGTAGACGGCCCGTTCGACGGGTGACAGGCGTTCCATGAGCGTCAGCACGGCGAGGGAGACCGATTCACGCTGCTCGAACGTGTCGGCCGGGCCGAGCATCGGGTCGCCGTCGAGGAGCGGTTCGGGCAGCCAGGCACCCGCGGCGCGCTCCCGCCGGGCCCGCGCCGAGCGGAGCCGGTCCAGGCAGAGGTTGGTGACGACCTTGGTCAGCCATGCTTCCGGCACCTCGATCCGCTGCCGGTCGGCGGCCTGCCACTGCAGGAACGCGTCCTGCACGGCGTCCTCGGCGTCGACGGCGGAGCCCAGCAGGCGGTAGGCCAGCGAGGCCAGCCGGGTGCGGCCGGCCTCGAAGCGGGCGGTGTCGAAGCGGTCTGTGTCCACGCGGGGCACCCTAGGCCGCCAGGCTGTGCTTGCGCCTGGGCAGGCCGAAGGTCGGGTGTGAGGTGGTCCACAGCGACATCGTCAGGATGGCCGCCTTGATCCTCGCGGCCTTCCAGCCGCCCACGTACGCCGCCTTCGCCCGCCCTTGCGCGTCGACCATCTGCAGGATTCCGTCCCGCCGTCCGAGGCTGATGTGGTTGCCCAGGTACTCCAGCTTGGTGTCCGGGATCTCACGGCCGGTCAGACGTCCCACGATCGCGGCCGTCGCCCGCATGCCGGTGTAGCCGGCCGAGGCACAGGACATCGGCAGCGGGCGGCCGTTGTCCCCGAGGGCGTGGACGCTGTCGCCGACGGCGTACACGTTCGGGTGCGACACGGACCGCATGGTGCGGTCGACGACGATCCGACCGTCCCCGGTGACCTCCAGCCCCCCGGCGGCGGCGATGCCGCTGACCGCGAACCCGGCCGTCCACACCGTCGCGTCGGACGCCAGGACGGTGCCGTCCGCGCACAACACCCGCGCCGCCTCGACGGCTTCGACCTCGGTGCGCTCCAGGACCGTGACGTCCAGCCGGTCGAGGGCCTGCCGCAGGTGGCGGCGGGCCCCGGCGGAGAGGGGGGCGCCCAGCTCGCCGCGGGCGACCAGCGTCACCGCCAGGCCGGGCCGTGTCTCGGCGATCTCCGTGGCGGTCTCGATGCCGGTCAAGCCGTCGCCGACGACCAGTACACGTCCGCCGTCGCCCTGCCTGCCCAGGCGCTCCCGCAGGCGCGACGCCGAGGGCCGGGCGGCGACGTCGAACCCGTGCTCGGCCGCGCCGGGGACACCGTGGTCGTCACCGTGACTGCCGAGCGCGTACACCAGCGTGTCGTAACCCACCTCGCCGCCGCCGTCGCCGTCCGCCACCGTGACGACCTGCCGCTCGGGATCGACGGCGGTCACCCGGGCCACGCGCAGCCGGACCCCCGTCCCCGCGAACACGTCGACGAGCCGGGGAGCATCGATCGCCCGGCCGGCCGCGAGCTGATGCAGCCGCAGCCGCTGCACGAAGTCCGGCTCGACGTTGACCACCGTGATCTCGGTGTCCGCCGGGGACAGCCGCCGGGCCAGTGTCCCGGCCGCATAGGCCCCGGCATAGCCGGCGCCGAGGACGACGATGCGGTGCTTCATGTCTCGCTCCTGTCGGTTGTCCTGCTCCTCGGCGACTTGAGCGGGACAGCCCTCCGATTCCTGACAGGAACCTTGTGTGACATGGGTCACGGATCTGCGAGTCGTCCGGCTGTGACGGGGAGGCGGGCTGACGGGCCGGAGCGGGCCGTCACGGTGTGGTGGATCGGGGTTCGTGTGCCGGTCAGTGAACGGCCGGTCCCTCCTCTGTTCGTCGCGACGATCTCCGCGGCGATCGACAGCGCGGTCTCCTCGGGTGTACGGCCGCCGAGGTCGAGTCCGATGGGTGACCTCAGGCGGGCCAACTCCGCCTCGCTCAGGCCTGCTTCACGCAGTCGGCGCTCCCGGTCGGCATGGGTGCGCCGGGACCCCATCGCGCCCACGAAGGCGACGGGGAGCCGCAGCGCGACCTCCAGCAGGGGGACGTCGAACTTGGCGTCGTGGGTGAGGACGCACAGGACGGTCCGCGCGTCGGTCCGGGTGCCCCGCAGATATCTGTGGGGCCAGTCCACGACGACCTCGTCCGCCTCGGGGAAACGTGCCGGTGTGGTGAACACCGGCCGGGCGTCGCACACCGTGACGTGGTAGCCCAGGAACTTCCCGGCCCGGACCAGCGCCGCGGAGAAGTCGGCCGCGCCGAACACGATCATCCGCGGCGGCGGTGTACCGGCCTCGACGAGCAAGGTGAGCCCCGCGGGGCAGGAGGAGCCGTCCGGCGACAGCTCGACCGTGCCCGTGCGCCCCGTGTCGAGGGCGGCCCGGGCGTGCTGCGCGGCCGTGCGGTCCAGTTCCTCGTGGATCCCGAGGCTCCCTTCCGTGGAGCCGTCACCGTGGACGAGGAGAGCGGCGCCGAGGTGCTCGGGCGGACCGTCGACCACGCGGACCAGAGCCACCGGCTCGTCCCTCTCCGCGGCGTCCAGGGCGGACTGCGACAGCGCCTTCGCGGGCAGCGGTGCGACCATCACGTCGAGGACGCCACCGCAGGTCAGGCCCACGGCGAAGGCGTCCTCGTCGCTGTAGCCGAAACGCTCCACGACACTCCGGCCGCTCTCCAGCACCTGAGCGCACAGTTCGTAGACCGCGCCCTCCACGCAGCCGCCGGACACCGATCCGATGACGGTGCCCGCACGGTCGACGGCGAGGGCGGCGCCGGGGCCGCGTGGGGCGCTGCCGGCGACGGACACGACGGTGGCGACGGCGATGTCACGGCCGTCGTGGAGCCAGTCCCTCAGTTCCGGAAGGAGGTCAAGCATCGTCGCCTGCCGCGGTGAGGACGCGGTCCGGGCGGATGGGCAGGCGGCGATGCCGTATGCCGGTGGCGTGCCAGACCGCGTTGGCGATGGCGGCCGCGGCGCCGACGACGCCCACCTCGCCGATGCCTTTGATGCCGACGGGGTCGTCGGGGTCGGGGTCGTCCACCCAGTCCGCCTCGATGCGCGGGACGTCGGCGTGCGTGGCCACGTGATAGGTGGCGAGGTCGGCGCCGACCGGGCCGCCGAAGGCCGGATCGCGGACGGCTTCCTCGTGCAGCGCCATGGAGATGCCCCAGATCATGCCGCCGGTGAACTGGCCTCGCGCGGTGAGCGGATTGACGATGCGGCCGGCGGCGAACATGCCGAGCATGCGTCGTACGCGTACCTCACCTGTGGCCGGGTCCACCGCGACTTCGGCGAACTGGGCTCCGTAGGAGTGCCGTTCCCTGCTCGCGAGCGCGGCGATCCGGTCCGTGGTGTCCGAGCGGACGGTGATTCCGCCGGGTGGGACCGCCGTGCCGAAGGCGAGTCGTTCGCGCAGGAGGCGGGCGGCCTCGATGACGGCCATGGACCAGGATCGGGTGCCCATCGAGCCGCCCGCGATCATCGCGAAGCCGAACGCGCTGTCGCCGATCAGCACGGTCACCCGCTCCGGTGGGACGTCGAGGGCGTCGGCCGCGACGAGGGTGAGCGCGGTCCGTGCTCCGGTGCCGATGTCGGACGCCGAGATCCGCACGGTGAAGCGGCCGTCGGGCTCGGCGGTGACGGCGGCGGTGGAGGGGGCCGCACCGGCGGGGAAGGACGCGGCGGCGGTCCCGGTGCCCAGCAGCCATCGGCCCTCGCGCCGCACACCCGGCCGGGGATCGCGCTCGGACCAGCGGAAGCGGCGGGCGCCCTCCTCGAAGCAGGCGCGCAGGTTGCGGCTCGCGAAGGGCAGGCCGGAGACGGGGCCTTGGCCCGGTTCGTTGCGCAGGCGCAGTTCGATCGGGTCGATCCCGCACTTCTCGGCGAGTTCGTCGAGCGCGGACTCCAGGGCGAAGGCCCCGGAAGCCTCGCCCGGCGCACGCATGTAGGTGGGGCTGGGCACGTCGAGGCGTACGACGCGGTTCTCGGTGTGGTGGGCGTCGGCGTCGTACATCGCCCGTGCCACGCCGGCACTCGGCTCGACGAACTCGTACACCGTGGAGGTACGGCTCACCGAGCGGTGGTCGAGGGCGCGCAGCCGTCCGTCGGCGTGGGCCCCGAGCCTGATCCGCTGGACGGTGGGGCTGCGGTGCCCGGCCAGCGCGAACATCTGCGGCCTGGTCAGCACCACACGCACCGGGCGCCGCAGGAGCGTCGCCGCCATCACGGCCGCCACCTGGTGGGCGCGTACACCCTTGCTGCCGAAGCCACCGCCCACGTGCTCCGAACGCACCCGCACCGACGCGGGATCCAGCGAGAACAGGTTCGCCAGTTCGCCGACCACCCAGGAGGCGCCCTGGTTGGAGTCGGTCACCTCCAGCCGGCCGTCCTCCCAGCGGGCGGTCGCCGCATGAGGCTCCATCGGGTGATGGTGTTCCTCCGGCGTCGTGTACTCCTCGTCCAGGACGACTGCCGAGGCGGCCAGTTCGGCCTCCAGGTCCCCCTTGTCGGTCACGCCGGGCATGTGGCCGTCCACCGGGTGGGAGGCCGGGTGGTGTCCGGTGAACTCGATGTGGTGCGGCAGTGTTTCGTAGTCGACGGCCAGCGCCTCGGCCGCTTCCCGTGCCTGCTCGGGTGTCTTCGCGACGACCAGGGCGACGGGCCAGCCGAGGTGGGGCACGGTGTCGTCCTGGAAGACCGCGCAGGTGGGGTCGGGCCTGGTGCCCAGCATGCCGACGAAGTCGGTTTTCAGGCGCGGAGCACTGCGATGGTCCACCACGGCGAGGACACCGGGCATCTCCAGGACGGGGGCGTCGGCTATGTCGCGGATACGGCCGCGCGCGACCGTGGACAACACCAGCCAGCCGTAGGCGAGTTCGGCGAAGGGGATGTCGCCCGCGTAGCGTGCCGCGCCGGTGACTTTGTCCCGGCCCTCCACTCTCACGTGACCGGTGCCGACCGCGCGCACGGCTGCCTTCGAGGCGGTGGTGGTCATCGCGCGACCGCCTCGGTGAGTTCGCTCAGCACGGCCACGGTCAGGTTGCGCATCAGGGTCACCTTGTATCCGTTGTGCGGCAGCGGCCGGGCGGCGGCCAGTTCCGCCTCCGCGCAGGCCGCGTACGTCTCGGCGGTCGCGGGTGCCCCGATCAGGGCCCGCTCGGCGGTTTCGGCGCGCCAGGGCCGGGACGCCACCGCGCCGAACGCGAGGCGTGCGTCGTGCACGACTCCGTCGCGGACGTCGAGGGCGGCGGCGACGGAACCGATCGCGAAGGCGTAGGAGGCGCGTTCGCGCACCTTGCGGTACCGGGAGTGGGCCGCGACCGGCGCGGGCGGCAGTGAGACACCGGTGATCAGGGCACCGGTCGGCAGGGCCGTCTCGCGGTGCGGGGTGCCGGCGACGGGCAGATAGAGCTGATCCAGCCTCAACTCTCCCTGCCCGTGGGCGGTTTCGTAGTGCACGACCGCGTCGAGGGCGGCCAGAGCGACGGCCATGTCCGAGGGGTGTACGGCCACGCAGCTCTCGGACGCACCGAGGATGGCGTGGTTGTGGTGCTCGCCCGCGAGGGCGGGGCAGCCGCTGCCGGGGTCGCGTTTGTTGCACGGCTTGGTGGTGTCCGTGAAGTAGGCGCAGCGGGTGCGCTGGAGGAGGTTGCCGCCGACCGTGGCCATGTTGCGCAGCTGCCCGGACGCACCGGCGAGCACCGCCTGGGCCAGCATCGGGTAACGGCCGCGTACGTCGGGGTGGGCGGCGAGGTCGCTGTTGGAGACGGTCGCTCCGATGTGGAGTCCGCCGTCCGGGGACGGCTCGATGCGGTCCAGGGGCAGTTCCCGGACGTCGACGAGGCGGGCCGGACGCTCGACGCCGCTCTTCATCAGGTCGACCAGGTTGGTGCCGCCGGCGAGGTAGCTGGCGTCCGGATCGTCGCCGAGGAGGGCGACGGCGCCCGTCACGTCGGGCGCCCTGCGGTAGTCGAACTCTTTCATGCGGCTGCCCCGGACTGTGCTGGTGCGCCTGTCTTCGCCGAGTCGGTGATCTCGGCCGCTCGTGCGACGGCCTCGACGATCGACGTGTAGGCGCTGCAGCGGCACAGGTTGCCGCTCATGCGCTCACGGATCTCGTCCGCGCTCAGCGGCGCCGGTCCGGCCGCCGGGCGTATGTCGCCGGAAGCGGCGCTCGGCCAGCCGGCGGCGTGCTCCGCGAGCATGCCGATCGCCGAGCAGATCTGTCCGGGTGTGCAGTAGCCGCACTGGTAGCCGTCGAGGTCGAGGAACGCCTGCTGCACCGGGTGCAACCGGTCGCCGTCCGCGACGCCTTCGATGGTGGTGATGTCGCGTCCTTCGGCCGCGACCGCGAGTTGCAGACACGCCACGGTTCTGCGGCCGTCGATCAGGACGGTGCAGGCACCGCACTGGCCTTGGTCGCAGCCCTTCTTGGTGCCGGTCAGGTCGAGGCGCTCGCGCAGGGCGTCGAGCAGGGTGGTGCGGTGGTCGACGGGCAGGGTGTGTTTCTCGCCGTTGATGTGCAGGGTGATGACGCTGGACGTCTGTAAGGCCATGAGGGATGTCCTTGCCGCGTTCTCTTCTTGGCGTGAGTGGGCGGGGCGAAGTGCCCGGGCAGCGCCGGCGGCAGCGGCGGACTGACGAACAGGCCGGGGCAGCCGCTAGAATGAACTCCAACCGGACTATTGTCCGGTTACCGAGAAACGTAGCGGACGACTGTCCACTTAGCAAGGGATGCGCTTCTGCGGGGCGCCTTGAGGAGCGACACGTGCAGGACGAAAAGGGCACCCCTCTCCGCTCCGACGCGCAGCGCAATCGTGAACGCATCCTGTCTGTCGCCCTGGACGAACTGACGCGGTCTCCCGGCGCGCCGCTCAGCTCCATCGCCAAGAAGGCGGGAGTCGGCCAGGGCACGTTCTACCGCAACTTCCCCAACCGCGAGACCCTGGTCCTTGAGATCTACCGTCACGGGATGCGGCAGCTCGCCGACAGCGCGGCCCAACTCCTCCTGGAACTGCCGCCCGAGCAGGCCCTCCGCACCTGGATGGACCGCCTGGCCGAGTTCGCCATGACCAAGGCGGGCCTGGCAGACGCGATCCGCCTCGCCACGAGTGCGCCCGGGGGCCCCTCGAAGCCCTCCCCCACTCCCGTCGCCGAGGCGGCCGAACTCCTGCTGCGCGCCAACGAGGAAGCGGGCACCATCCGTCCCGGGGTCGATGCCGACGACTTCCTCCTCGCCATCGCGGGCCTGTGGCAGATGACCCCGACCGAGGACTGGCCACCACGCGCCGCCCGCCTCCTCGACCTCGTCATGGACGGCCTGCGCGCCGGCGCGCCCGGCCGTGACGCGGAATGAGCAGTGGGCATCGTGAAGTTGCGGGGCGCGGGTCTGGTGTGTGCGGGGTTCGCGATGCTCGTGCTGCTCGGGGGCGGATGACTTCGGTGTAGATCGCCGGCCAGTGGGAGGCTTCGCGGTCCGTCAGGGCCAGCGGGGCCCTGAGCGCCGCCGTGGAAGTGGAGCACGGTGGCGCCCGCACACACCTCGGCGGCCACCAGAACGACCGCGGTCGCCGCCCACCGAGACCCGCGCCGTCGGGCGCCTCACCTGTCGCCGAGTTCGCTTCGGTCTCGTGCGTGCCGGGCAATCGGGGCGGCATCGGCAGCTTCCGCCTGACAGGCCTCTCCCTCACGCGCACCGTCCCGGTGAAGCAGCCGCCCTCAGGGACCCTGATGAGCGTCATGCATCACGGCGCCCCCAACCGGCATTGGACCACCCCGGAGCCGGTCGCCAATAGTGCTGGGCATGGGCGCAGATGCCGTGACGGAGGTTCGACGATGACCATCTCTCCAGCAGCCGGAACCGCCGGGCCGGCCCGTGCCGGGTCGGCGGTGACGATCAGTGAGCAAGGCGCGTTCTGGGTCGGTGTCGGGCGTAAGCCGACCGAGGCCGGGACGGCCGCCGAGGCCGCGATGTACGTGCAGTACCAGATCCCGGCGGATCTCCGGCATCCGCTGCCCGTGGTGATGGTCCACGGGGGCGGCGGCCAGGGCACGGACTACCTGTCGACGCCGGACGGGCGCCCCGGCTGGGCCACTCGGTTCCTCCAGGCCGGATACGCCGTGTACGTGGTCGACCGTCCGGGGCACGGGCGTTCCCCGTACCACCCGGATGTCCTCGGCCCCATCGAGGGCGCGGCGCCGACGTACGAGTTCATCCGCTGGCTGTTCTGCGAGGGGGCGGGACGCCCTGGCAGCCAGTGGCCCGGCAGCGGTGAGGTCGGCGACGACCCCGCGCTGGACCAGTTGATGGCGAGCCAGGGCCCGACGCTGTCCAGCTTCGCCGCGAACGAGGAGCAGATGCGGCGCTGCGGGGCCGAGTTGCTGGACCGTATCGGACCGGCCGTGCTGATCACCCACTCCATGGGGGCGCCGTTCGGCTGGCTGGTCGCCGATGCCCGGCCCGGGCTGGTGAAGGCCGTCGTCGCCGTCGAGCCGATCGGGCCGCCGTTCACCGAACTGCCCGGCCTCGGAAAGCTGGAGTGGGGGCTCACCGCGGCCCCGATCACGTACGAGCCGCCGGTACAGGCCCCGCAGGAGCTGCGGCTTCGGCTGCGCGAGGCGGGGGGCGGCGGGCTGCAGGACTGTCTCGTCCAGGACGAAGAGGCGGGCGCCGTGCGGTCCCTGCCGGGGCTCCAGGGCTTCCCGATCGCCGTGGTCGCGGCCGACACCTCGCCGTTCGCGTCGTTCCAGCACGGTGTCGCCGACTACCTCGCGCAGGCCGGTGCCGACGCCGAGTTGCTGCGCCTGACGGACCTCGGGTTCACCGGCAACGGTCACCTGCCCATGGGCGAGGAGAACTCCGACGACGTGGCCGAGGCGCTGATGACCTGGCTGGACAAGCGGCTGACGGATGTGGAGGAAACGTCCCGATGACCACTGTCGAGACCGATGTGCTCATCGTGGGCAGCGGGCCCGCGGGAGCGAGCGCCGCACTGGCGCTGAGCACCTATGGCGTGCCGAACGTCATGGTCACCCGCTACTCACGCCTCGCGGACACGCCCCGGGCGCACATCACCAACCAGCGCACCATGGAAGTGCTGCGCGACCTGGGTGTCGAAGAGGAGGTGATCGCCCAGGCCACCCCGCAGCACCTGATGGGCAACACCGTCTTCTGCACGGCCGTCGCGGGCGAGGAGCTCGGCCGGCTGAGGTCCTGGGGCAACGAGCCGCTCGTGCAGGCCGCGCACGAGCTGGCGAGCCCCACCCGCATGTGCGACATGCCGCAGCACCTCATGGAGCCGGTGCTCGTGAACGCGGCCGTCGCCCGCGGGAGCCGGCTGCGGTTCGGCACCGAGTACCTGTCGCACGAGCAGGACGCCGACGGCGTGACCGCCACGGTCCGCGACCGGCTGCGCGGCGACACGTACACCATCCGCGCCAAGTACCTGATCGGCGCGGACGGCGGCCGGAGCAAGGTGGCCGATGACGCCGGGCTGCCGATGGGCGGTCAGATGGGCGTGGCCGGCAGCATCAACATCGTCTTCGACGCGGACCTCAGCAAGTACGTGGCGCACCGTCCCGCCACCCTCTACTGGGTGCTGGCGCCCGGCGCGACCGTGGGCGGTATCGGCGCCGGCCTGGTGCGCTGTGTACGGACGTGGAACGAGTGGCTGATCGTGTGGGGCTACGACGTCGAGGCCGGGCCGCCGGACCTGACCGAGGAGTACGCCCTGTCCGTCGTCCGCAAGCTGATCGGCGACGACGAGATCCCGGTGACCATCAAGTCGTCGTCGGCGTGGACAGTCAACGAGATGTACGCCGAGACGTACTCCAGCGGCCGGGTGTTCTGCGCGGGCGACGCCTGCCACCGGCATCCGCCGTCCAACGGGCTGGGTTCCAACACCTCCGTCCAGGACTCCTACAACCTGGCGTGGAAGCTGAAGCTCGTCCTGGACGGCACCGCGTCCCCGTCCCTGCTGGACACCTACAGCGACGAGCGGGCGCCGGTCGGCAAGCAGATCGTCACCCGGGCCAACCAGTCCATCGGTGAGACGGCACCCGTCTTCGAGGCGCTCGGCGGCGTGGCGCCGCAGACCCCCGAGCGGTTGTGGGCCAACATCGCCGCCCGCAAGGACGCCACCGCGGAGGCCGAGGAGCAGCGGGCGCGGCTGCGGGAGGCGATCGCCTTCAAGGCGTACGAGTTCAACGCCCACGGCGTGGAACTCAACCAGCGCTACACGTCCGCCGCGATCGTCCCGGACGGCACCGAGGATCCCGGCTTCGCACGCGACCCCGAGCTGTACTTCCAGCCGAGCACCCGCCCCGGCGCGAAGCTCCCGCACGCCTGGCTCACCGCGGGCACCCGCACTCCGTCCACCCTGGACCTGGGCGGGAACGGCCGGTTCACCCTGATCACCGGTATCGGCGGCGAGCCCTGGACGGAGGCCGCCCGCATCCTCGGCAAGGAGTTCGGCCTGGAGATCGCCACGGCGGTCATCGGCCCCGGCCAGGAGTACGAGGACCCGTACGGGGACTGGGCCCGGCTGCGGGAGATCAGCGACTCGGGCGCCCTGCTGGTCCGGCCGGACAACCACGTGGCCTTCCGCCGCCAGGACGCCACCGGCGACGTCACGGCCGCGCTGAGGGAGGCGCTGCGGCAGATCCTCGGGCGGGGCTGAGCCTCACCGCGGGGATCGCCCGCACCTCCGCTCCCCGGCTGCGCGCTCGCGTACAGGACAGCGAGCCGGCCCAGGTCCGACGGACGGACCGGCCGCCTCGCCGCTGGAGGTGACCGGCCGGCCTACTGGGAGATCTCGGCGTACGGAACACAGGTCGCGCGGCGGGCCACTCGGCGTGCCACCTCGGCGAACGCCGGGGCGGCGGGCGAGTGGCCCGTCTTCGGATAGGCGACCGCCGCCACCACGCCGAGGGGCTCTTTCGGGGCGACGGCCTCCACTCCCGGGTGCCGGAACATCCTGGTGCCCGACAGCGGCGTCAGCCCCACCATGTGCTGGTAGGCGATCTTCGACGACATGTCCAGGACCGAGCGGGCGTGGGAGCCGACTGTGGGGGCGCCGTGGCCCTCGTGGTGTCCCCCCACCCACAAGTCGTCGCCGGGGTGGGGGGTGACCCAGGGCTGGTCGTAGACCTCGGCCATGTCCACCGCGGCGGCCGAGGCCAGCGGATGCCCCTTCCACAGGGAGAGGAAAACGGGCTCGGTGAAGATCGGTACGCGTGTCAGGCCCGGCACGTCGACGTTCAGGCACAACAGCGCCACGTCGCACTCGCCGGCCAGCAGCGGGGCCTGCCCCTGGTGGAAGTCCGCTTCGTGCACCCGGATCACGGCTCTGGGATACCGCTCACGGAACGCCTCGATGACCGGATGCGTCAGCTCCGCGAGCCCCACCCCGTAGAGAGCGACCCGCACCTCGTCCCGTCGCCTGGCCCTGATGGCCTCCGCGGCGGCGGCGAGCCGGTCGGCGTCGGCCAGCACCTCGCCCGCCCGTTCGAGCAGTTCCGCGCCGTCGGCGGTGAGCGCCACATGCCGTTTGTCGCGATCGAACAGCCGGACACCCAGCTCACGCTCGAAAGCGGCGATCGATCGCGTCAGCGCGGGCTGGGTGAGATGCAGACGCTCGGCGGCGATCCGGTAATTCAAGGTCTCGGCGAGTGCGGAGAAATGACGCAGACTCCGGAGTTCCACTCAGCCCTCCAGAAAGGCGAGATCCACGGCGTTGTGGTTCGCGTCAGGTTACAGCGCGCTTGCCCGCACGTCACCAGGCGGAAATGTACTTAATTCAAGCCACCCCGCCTGACCTGTGGTGATGCATGGAACTCATCAAGCCCGAAGTCACCGGCATTGGACGGTCTTTCCCCGCGCCGCCAACACTCCCATCAGGCCGACCCAGAACATCAGCGGATGGGGTGCGAATTGTCCGAGAAAACCGCGAAAGCCGAGAAGATCATCGAGATTCCGCAGCCGGAGCCGGACCTGACACCGGAGGAACTCATGCGCCGGGCCACCGCTATGAGGGCTTGGCTCCGTGATCACCAAGACGAGACCGAACAGCGGAACGGTATCTCCGAGGACACGCACAAGGCATTCCTGGAGGCGGGTTTCTACCGGTCCCTCCAGCCGCGCCGCTTCGGTGGCTACGAGTTCGACCTGCGGACCTACTCCCGGATGGTCACCGAGGTGGCCCGGGGCTGCCCGTCCAGCGGCTGGAACCTGTGTCTGGCCGCCTCCCACAGCCTGGTGGTGGCCGGGCGTTTCCCCGAGAGCACCCAGCGGGAGGTGTTCGGGCCGGACGGCGACTTCCGGGCCCCGCTGCCGTTCGCCCCGAGCGCCACCGCGACGAGGACCCCTGACGGGTACCTGGTCAACGGCCGCTGGGACTACTCCTCCGGAGTCAACGTCTCCACGCACTTCCTGGGCGGTGTGCTCATCGTCGACGAAGAGGGCGCGGCGCCCGTGCCGGGCATGGTGCTCATGCCCTCCGGCTGGCGGATGCTCGACAACTGGGGCGAGATCCTGGGCTTCCGCGGCAGCGGCTCCAACAGCGTCGTCGCCGAGGACGCCCTCGTACCGTACGAGTACGTGTCCAGGAGCCACCTCCAGGAGAACGACGCCACCGACGGGCCGGGCGTGGAACTGCACGGCAACCCGATGTACGCGGGCCGGATGATGTCGTTCTTCAACATCCAGCTCTGTTCGATCGTGGCGGGCACCGCCTGGGCAGCCGTCGACGAGTACCGGCGGATCATCACCACCAAGAACAGCCCGCTGCCGCCCTTCACGCCGCGCAGCCACGATCCGGAGCACCAGCGCAACCTCGGCCTGGCCACGGCCCTGGCCGACAGTGCGCAGCGGATCATCCTGTCGGTCGCCGACGACTACGTCGCGTACGCCGCCCGGGGTCTGGCAGGGGGCGAGCCCTTCTCCGAGCTGGACGACCGGGCGCTGTCCCTGACGGCCCGGCAGTCCGGCCAACTCGCCTGCCAGGCCGTCGAGATGCTGGTCTCGGCCAGTGGCTCCAGCGCGCTGGCGAACGGCCAGCGCATGCAGCGGTACCTGCGCGACGTCACCACGTACAAGACCCACATCAACGCGCAGCACGGCTCGTGGGCCACGGCGTACACCCGTGCTCTGCTCGGGCTGGAGACCCCGGCGTGAACCGGTCGACGCCCGCCGCGACGGCGCCCGGCGGTGACCCGGCGGACGACCCCGGCCGGTTCCGGCACGTGCTCGGCCACTACCCGACGGGTGTCACGGTGGTCACCGCGAAGGAGCCCGACGGCACCCCGGTCGGCATGGTCATCGGCAGCTTCACCTCGGTGTCCCTGGACCCTCCGCTCGTCGCGTTCTTCCCCGGCTGCTCCTCCACGACCTGGCCCAGGATCATGGCCGGCGGCGCCTTCTGCGTGAACGTGCTGGCCGCCGGCCAGGAGGGCCTGTGCCGTGACGTCGGCGCCAAGGCACCCGACGTCTTCGACCGCCACCCGTGGCGCGGCGCCGCCTCGGGCAGCCCCGTCCTGGCGGGCGTCGCCGCCTGGATCGACTGCGACATCGCCGACGTGTGGACCCTCGGCGACCACTACTTCGTCCTCGGCCGTGTCCGGGAGCTCGGGGTGGAGAAGACCGGCGTCCCGCCGCTGGTCTTCTCCCGGGGGCGGCTCGCCCCGTTGCCGCCCCGCCGGGACCACGACGAGGCGAGCGACTACGAATGGCCCGACTGGCTCTGAGAGCTCCGAGAGAAGAGAGACGCACCATGCGCGATCAAGGGCTCGGCTCGTGGCCCGCCCGGCGTGCCCGCATGACGCCGGAGGACACCGCCGTCGTGCACGACGGCGGCTCCCTGTCCTACGGAGAGCTGGCCGCCCGCGTGACGCGGCTCGCGCACGCCCTGCGTGCCCTGGGGGTCGGTCACGGCGACCGGGTGGCCTACCTCGGCGCGAACCATCCGGCCCTGGCGGAGACCCTGTTCGCCGCGAACGCGCTGGGCGCCGTCTTCGTCCCGCTCAACACCCGCCTCGCGGCACCGGAGCTGGCCTTCATCGTGGGCGACTCGGGAGCGGGGGTGCTGGTGTTCGGGGCCGAACTCACCGGCGTCGTCGACGCGTTCAGGGACGACGTCGAGGTGAAGCACTACGTCGAGGTGGGGGCGGCGTACGAGGAGCTGCTCGCGAGCGCTCCGGACGACCCCCTGGACGAGGCGGTCGGCCTCGACGAGGTGTGCATGATCCAGTACACCTCGGGCACCAGCGGCCGTCCCAAAGGGGTCATGCTCACCCACGCCAACATTGCCTGGAACTGCTTCAACATCCTGCTGGAGGTGGACATCACCTCCGACGACGTCGCCCTGGTGGTGGCGCCGATGTTCCACACCGCCGCCCTCAACGCCGTCTTCCTGCCGGGCTTCCTCAAAGGAGGGACGTCGGTGCTGATGCGCGGTTTCGACCCGGAGCGGGTGCTCGACGTCATCGCCGAGCACCGGGTGACGAGGATGTTCGGCGTGCCCGCGATGTACCAGGCCATGGCCCGGTCGCCGCGGTGGGCGACGGCCGACCTGTCGTCGGTCCGGATCCTGATGTGCGCGGCGGCACCCGTGCCCCTCGCTCTCATCCGCACCTACCAGGACCGCGGCCTGCCCTTCCTCCAGGAGTACGGCCTGACCGAGACCGCTCCCGCAGCGCTGGGCCTGCGCGCCGAGGACAGCATCCGCAAGGCCGGTTCGGCCGGCAAGCCCTGCTTCTTCACGGACGTGCGCGTGGTGCGGCCCGACCTCACCGATGTCGCACCGGGCGAGGTCGGTGAGGTGATCATCTCGGGCCTCAACGTGATGAAGGGCTACTGGCAGTGGCCCGAGGCGACCGAGGACGCCTTCGTGGAAGGGAGTTGGTTCCGCTCCGGGGACGCGGCCAGTGTCGACGAGGAGGGGTACGTCACGATCGTCGACCGGATCAAGGACATGTACATCTCCGGCGGGGAGAACGTCTATCCGGCCGAGGTCGAGCAACTCCTGCACCAGCATCCCGCGGTCGCGGAGTGCGCGGTGATCGGCGTACCCGACGAGCGGTGGGGCGAAGTGGGCAAGGCGCTGGTCGTGCCGCGCGCGGGCGCCGACGTGTCGCCCGACGACATCCTGGACTCCTTGTCCGGGCGGCTCGCCAAGTACAAGCTCCCCAAGTCGGTCGTCCTCGTCGACGCCCTGCCCCGCAACGCCACCGGCAAGCTCCTCAAGGCCGACCTGCGCAGCCGGTACGGCACCCAGGAGGCATGACGCGGGTCGACCCCATGGGCCGCACGTGACGAGGCGCCGTATGCTTTGGGTCCGAACAACTCCCATGCCTTCGCAGGCGGCCCGAAGGAGCGTGCCCGTTGCCCGGCCAGCGATCCATCGCCGAAGCCGAGAAACTGGCGGCGGCCAGGCTCGGCGGTATCCCCCTGCGGCATGACCAGATGGCCGTTGTCGCCAACATCTACCGCGCCGCCTCGGCGGTGCGGCAGCACCTGGAGAACTCCGTGCTGCGCGGCGCCGACCTGACCTGGACCGCCTTCGTGGTGCTCTGGGTCATCTGGGTCTGGGGCGAGTCGGAGACGCGGCACGTGGCCGAGGAGGCCGGGATCTCCAAGGGCACGCTCACGGGGGTGGCCCGGACGCTGGAGGGACGCGGGCTCGTGCGGCGAGCCGGCCATCCCACCGACGGAAGGCTGGTCCTCCTGAGCCTGACCGAGGAAGGGCAGGAGCTGATGCAGCGCCTCTTCCCGGCGTTCAACGAGGAGGAGTCCTTCGTGACCGGGCGGCTCAGCGACGAGGACTGCCGGACCGTCGCCGACGGGCTGCGCCGGGTGGTGCTCCAGGTGGAGGAGAACGGCGAGGAACGCCGCCAGGACCTGCTGGGCGGCGCCGCCCCCGCGCCACGCCGCAGCGGTCGCCGCAAGGCCTGAACCGCACTCCGCCCGGTGAGCCACGGGCGTTGGTCACGCCTGGTGGGCATGCTCGTCGCCGCCTTCGAAGCGGTCGCACGCCTGCGCGCGATGAGCCGCCAGCAGTCGCCGCAAGGCGGAGACGTTCTCGTCGATGCGGTCCGGTGCTCCGGACGTGACCTGGTGGAAGATCAGGCCGTCCAGGGCCGCGAAGACGATGTCCGTCATGTCCTGTGACACGTCGAGGCAGTCCAGCGCCTCGCGGACGGCGTTGCGGTAGGCGTCGTAGAGCAGGTCGACGTGGCGGCGCAGCTCCGGCCGCCGGCTGGATTCGAGCTTCAGCTCGTACTGGAAGATCTGGAGGCCGGGGTCGGCCGCGACGAAGTCGGCCAGGGTCGCGGCGAAATCCTCCAGCTTTCCGCTGGCGGGCACCAGCGAGGACGTCTCGACGCTGCGGGCGACGCACCACCGCAGCGCCTCTTCGAGCAGCGTGTCGCGCGAACCGAAGTGGTGGGCGACCAGTCCGTGGGTGACACCGGCTTCCGCCGCGACGGCACGGTACGTCAGCTTGCGCAGGCCACCACGGACCACCACCCTGACCGCCGCCTCCAGGAGAGCCCCCCGCCCTTCGCCGTAACCGGGCCGGGTGTCTCCGTCCCTTTCCGCCTCGGCCGTCACTCGCCCTCCCTCTGTCCGGCTGTCCCACGAAGGCCAAACTATCCTATTGACAAGTTATCCATGTGGATAGATTCTCGCTTCAGCGCTCATCTCCCCTGCACTGGAGTTCCCATGGCCGTCCCCGAAGGACTGAGCACCACCCCGTTCTCCCCCCGCTACGCGGACCGCGTCGAGGAGTGGATCGACGTCTACGGCAACGCCGTACCGCTGGCCATCGGCGATCCGGCCGAGGAGTACGAGGCCATCCGCACCGCTGTCGGCGCCTCCGACTACTCGATGCTCTACAAGTGGCACGTCGAGGGCGAGGCCGCCGTCACGACCGTGGACGCCGCCTTCTCCCGCAGCGTCAAGGGGCTGAGCGCCGGACGCATCGCCTACGGGGTCGTGGTCGACGACGACGGGATGATGGTGGACGACGTGACGGTGGCCGTCCTCGCGCCGGACCACGTCGTCGTCACCGGCGGCGATCCGGCCACCCAGCGGTCGCTGGCCGCCCATGCCCCCGCCGGGACCACGGTCACCGAGCGCCGCGACGAGTCCGCCGTCCTGACCCTGCAGGGACCGCGCAGCCGCGAGGTCCTGCAGCGTCTCACCGACGTCGACGTGTCCAACGCCGCGTTCCCCTACTACACCTTCCTGCGCGGCATCCTCGTCGCGGGCATCCCCGCACAGGTCAGCAGGCTCGGGTTCACCGCCGAACTCGGCTACGAGATCCAGGTCCCGAGGGAGCGCGCGCTGGAGCTGTGGGACGCGGTCTTCGAGGCCGGAGCGGACCTGGGGATCAAGGCCTTCGGCGCCCTCGCCCTGCTGACCTGCCGCACCGAGGCCGGAATGATCATGGGTGAGCTGGAGTACGACCACACGGTCACCCCGTTCGAGTGCCGGATGGGCTGGGCGCTCGACTTCGACAAGGGCCCCTTCCAGGGCCGGGACGCGCTGCTGGCCAAGAAGGACGGCGTCACCGGCCGTGTCGTCAGCGTCGTCGTGGACGCCGCGCCCCAGGCCGCCGAGGGCGCCCGGCTGGAGCTGGACGGCCGGGACGTCGGCCACGTGACGATGGCGGTGCTCTCCCCCGCCCTCGACGGCGCCACCCTCGGCCTGGCCCGGGTGCACCGCGACGCCGTGAAGTCCGGCACCGCGCTGACCGCCGTCTGCGCCGACGGCTCCAAGGCCGGCGCCACGGTCCGGCCCACTCCCGTGTACGACCCCGAGCGCGCCCGCGTGCGGTCCTGACCCGACGGAGATCCTGCCGTGCGACGCTACATACTCACGCTCCGCTGCCCCGACCAGCCCGGCATCGTCCACGCCCTCGCCGCGGGTGTCGCCGAGGCCGAGGGCAACATCCTGGAGAGCGCCCAGTTCTCCGACCCCGGCACCGGCGTCTTCACCATCCGGGTGAGCCTGGAGACACCTACGGCCGACACCGGGAAACTGCGGGACGGACTCGCGCTGCGGCTGGCCCGCTTCGACCCGGTGCTGACCCTCCGGCCGCAGGAGCAGCGCCGCCGGGTGCTGCTGATGGTGTCGAAGTTCGACCACTGCCTCGTCGACCTGCTCTACCGCTGGGACCTGGGTGAACTGCCCGTCGACATCCCGCTGATCGTCTCCAACCACCCCGACCTCGAACCGGTCGCGAAGCGGTACGGCATCCCCTTCGTCCACCTCCCCGTCACCCGCGACACCAAGCCCGAGGCGGAGGCCGAGCTGCTGCGGCTGGTGGCCGACCACCAGGTCGACTTCGTGGTGCTCGCCCGCTACATGCAGGTCCTCTCCGACGACCTGTGCCGCCGGCTCTCCGGGAGAGTCATCAACATCCACCACTCGTTCCTGCCGGGCTTCAAGGGCGCGAGGCCCTACCACCAGGCCCACGACCGGGGCGTCAAACTCATCGGCGCCACCGCGCACTTCGTCACCGCCGACCTGGACGAGGGGCCGATCATCGAACAGGACGTCGTCCGCGTCGGACACCGCCACACCGCACCCGAGCTGGTCGCGATCGGCCGGGACGTCGAGCGGATCGTGCTGGCACGGGCCGTCCGGCTGCACGCGGAGGACCGCGTCGTCCTCACCGGCTCCCGCACCGTCGTCTTCGCCTGACGACCGCACCGAGAGGCTCATGCGACATGACCACCGCGACGCTGCTCGACGGGAAGGCCGCGGCAGCCGAGACCAAACGTGAACTCGCCGAGCGGGTGCGGCTGTTGAAGAGCCGGGGCATCTCTCCCGGGCTGGGCACCGTCCTCGTCGGCGACGACCCCGCCAGCCGCTCCTACGTCGGCGGCAAGCACCGCGACTGCGCGCAGGCCGGCATCGCGTCGATCCGGGTGGAGCTGCCCGCCGCGGCGCCCCAGGCCGAGGTCGAGGCCGCCGTCCGCACGCTCAACGCGGATCCGGCCTGCACCGGCTTCATCGTCCAACTGCCGCTGCCCGCCCACATCGACACCCACGCCGTGCTGGAGCTGATCGACCCGGCCAAGGACGCCGACGGGCTGCACCCCGCCAACCTGGGACGGCTCGTGCTCGGCATGCCGGGGCCGCTGCCCTGCACCCCGCGCGGCATCATCGACCTGCTGCGGCGCAACCACGTGCCCATCACCGGACAGGAGTTCTGCGTCATCGGCTGCGGGCTCACCGTGGGCCGCCCGCTCGGTCTGATGCTGACCCGCAGCACCGAGCACGCCACAGTGACCCTGTGCCACGAGGCCACCCAGGACATCGCCGCCCACACCCGCGTCGCCGACGTGGTCGTGGCCGCCGCCGGAGTGGCCCACCTCGTCAGGCCCGACTGGATCAAGCCGGGCGCCACCGTCCTGTCCGTCGGCATCACCCGGACCGTCGAGGGCATCCTCGGAGACGTCCACCCGGACGTCGTCCAGGTCGCCGGCTCCCTCGCACCGGCGGTCGGCGGCGTGGGCCCGATGACCCGGGCCATGCTGCTGACCAACATCGTCGAGGCGGCGGAGCGCAGCGGCTGACGTCGGCGGAGCGCGTGGGGGCAGGACCGTGCGGTCCTGCCCCCACTCCGCATGCGGCGCCGTGCGGCCGGAGAGCCGCACCCGCACCTACCCGCGACCTGAGCGGTCGCCCTCGTAGCTCCAGGGCCAAGGCGTCACCAGCCCGCCGGCCGCGGAGAGGACCGGGCCGGCATCACCGCTGCGGCCTGCCCGGATCAGGGCGTAGGCGAGGATCCCCAGGTCCGCGACGGCGGCCGCGTGACGCAGGTACCCAGGTTGCAGCCAGTACGCCGTGCCCTGGTCCAGCAGCCGTGCGGTGTGCGGCTGCGACCAGTACCGGCTCACCCCCAGCGCCTGGACTCCTCCGCCGCTCCTTTCGCGGTGGCACTGCCGTACAGCCGCCGCCAGCGGCAGGCATGCCGTCGGCGCGTCCCACGGCATGACCGCGATGGCGTCGTCGAGGAAGTCCCGCAGCGCGGCCTGGCTGCCCTGCTCCTCCGGGGAGAGGTGGCCCAGGATCTGCAGATGCGCCTCCCGGTGTCATGGATCACGCGCGCGTATCTCCTGCCAGACGGGGGGAAAGTTCAGAGCTCGGCCGCCCCAGGAGCCGCAGCGCCGCCAGCGCACCCACCCAGGGGGTCGGATCGGCAGGGCGCGCGCCAGCTCCGGGCCTGCGCGGGCGCGGCCTGCGCGAGGACGCCGACCCGGTGGCAGCGGCGGGCCCAGTCGTCGCCGGTGTTCCGCAGGAGCCGCTCCACCTGGGAGATGGCGAGGTCCTGCGGCCACGGGCGGCGGCGATGCCTCTCAGCACCCGGCCCAGCGCAACGTCGTCGAGTTCGGGGGCGAGGCGGGGTGCCTGTCGCTTGTGGCCGAAGAGAGCCATGTCCTTGTCAGTGTCTGCGGTGGGCGGCGTCAACCAGCGCGTCGAACAGGGCCTGCTGGGCCGGGTCCCGGGACGCGGTGTCCTCGGGGTGCCACTGCACCGCCGTGAACCAGCCGGGGTGTCCGGGCAGTTCCAGTCCCTCCACGGTGCCGTCGGCGGCCCGTGCGGTGACCGTGAGCCCGGTGCCGAGGCGGTCGACCCGCTGGTGGTGGTAGCAGGACGCCTCCGTCTTCTCGACGCCGGTGACCTGTTCGAGGAGGGTGCCGCGCCGGATCGCGACCGGGTGCACGAGGTGCCGGTGTTCGCGGTCCGCGCCGCCCATGTCCTGTTCCAGGCTGCCGCCGAGGACGACGTTCACGGCCTGGAGCCCACGGCAGACGGCGAGCAGGGGCAGGCCCGAGTCCAGGGCCTGTCTGGCGACTTCGAGGTCGAACACGTCCTGGAGGTCGTCGACGTCGTAGACGCTGTCATGGGTGTCGGTGGCCCCGTAGCGGTGCGGGGCCAGGTCTCCGCCGCCCGGCAGGAGCACGCCGTCGAAGCGGGCGAGCCGCTCGGCGACGTCCGCTTCGGCCGGTTCGGCGGGGTGGATGCTCACCGGCTCGCCCCCGGCCCGCCACACGGCCTCCACCAGCGCGCGGGCGTTGACCTCGGCGGCGTAGCGCAGTGCGGAGGTCGTCGTGGAGAAGCGGGCGGGGATCGCGATCAGGGGTCGGGTCACAGCTGGATCCAGGTGGTCTTCAGTTCGGTGTACTTGTCGATGGCGTGGACGGACTTGTCGCGCCCGTTGCCGGACTGCTTCACGCCGCCGAAGGGCACGGTCAGGTCGCCCTCCTCGTAGCAGTTGACCCAGACCGTCCCGGCCTTGAGCGCCCGCGACACCTTGTGGGCGGTGGACAGGTCGGACGTCCACAGGCCGGCGGCGAGGCCGTACTCGGTGGCGTTGGCGAGCCGTACCGCCTCGTCGAGGTCGTCGAAGGCGAGGACGGACAGGACGGGGCCGAAGATCTCCTCGCGGGCCAGCCGCGTCCCGGGGCCGACCCGGTCGAACACGGTGGGCCGCAGATAGCTGCCGCCGGTCTCGGCCAGCACCCGCCCCCCGCCCACGCGCAGCCGCGCGCCCTCCTCCAGGCCGGAGGCGACATGCTCCAGGACCCTGCCGAGATGGCCGTCGCCGACCAGGGCGCCCATCTCGGTCGCCGGATCGAGCGGGTCGCCCACCCGCAGCTCGCGCGCCCGCGTGACGACGGCCTCGGTGACCTGTTCGGCGATGGAGGAGTGGACGAGCAGCCGGGAGGGGGCGGTGCACATCTCGCCCTGGTTGAAGAAGATGCCCCAGGCGGCGGTCGCCGCGGCCTTCTCCAGGTCGGGGGCGTCGGGCAGCACGATGTTCGGTGACTTGCCGCCGAGTTCGAGCCAGACGCGCTTGAGGTTGGAGTCGGCGGCGTAGCGCAGGAAGTGGCGGCCGACGGCCGTGGACCCGGTGAAGGCCAGGACGTCGACGTCGGGGTGGAGACCGAGCGCCCGGCCGGCGACAGGCCCGTCACCGGTGACGACGTTGAGGACACCCGGCGGGAGTCCGGCGTCGGTGGCGAGACGGCCGAGGAGGAGGGCGGACAGCGGGGAGGACTCCGACGGTTTCAGGACGACCGTGCAGCCGGCGGCGAGCGCGGGCGCGACTTTCCAACTGGCCAGCGTGAGCGGGAAGTTCCACGGCACGACGGCGCCGACGACACCGGTCGGCTCCCGGGTGACCAGGGCGAGCGCGTCCGGCGCGGTGTGGGGGGACTCGTCGGTGAGTTTGTCGGCGAGCTGCCCGTACCAGCGGAAGGTGTTGATCGCGGCGCGCAGTTCGATGGCGTACGCGTCGGTGATGGGTTTGCCCATCTCCAGGCTCACTGTCAGCGCCAGTTCCTCGCGCCGCTCCTCCAGCAGTTCGGCGATCCGCAGCAGGACCCGGCCGCGCTCGGCGGGCGGCAGGTGCGGCCACGGCCCCGTGTCGAAGGCGCGGCGCGCCGCCGCGACGGCGAGATCGACCTCCGCCTCCCGCGCGTCCGCGACCCGGACCAGGGTCTGGCCGTCGCGGGGGGAGACCACGGCGAACGATCCGCCGTCACCGGCCTCGTCCTTGCCGTCGATGTGGTGCTGCGTGGGCAGGTCGAGTTCCTTGGCGCGGCGCAGCAGTTCCTCGTGGGTGGCGTTCAGCACGCGCTCTCCCCTTCGCTTCTTTTTGATCCGGTCGGTGGGGCAGGGGGGTTGTTCAGTGAGCGGTCTTCGCCCGGGTCCGGGTGAGCCGGGCGCCGGCGACACCGAGGAGCAGCACCACCGGAACGGTGAGTTCGAGCCATACGGCCGTCGTCCGGTCGCCGCCGATGAGCGTCGTGAAGTTGTCGACGATGAGCCAGATGGCTCCGGCGATGCCGAGGGCGCCCAGGACGGGGGCGATCAGGGTGTTCCAGGGGCGGGTGTCGGCGCGCGAGCGGCGGAAGAACACGACGACCGAGACCGAGGTCAGGAAGTACAGCAGCATGACGGCGAGGACGGCGACGCCGCTGAGCCAGGAGAAGAGGGTCAGCACCGGGTCCTTGCCGAGGACGGCGAAGGGCATCACCAGCAGGACGGAGATCGCGGTCTGCGCGGCGCCGGCGCCCCAGGGCGCATGACGCTGGTTGACGGCGGTCAGCCCGCGGGGCAGCAGACCCTCGCGGCCGAGGGAGAACAGGTAGCGGCCTGCGGAGTTGTGGAAGGCCAGGACGCCCGCGAAGAGGGAGGTGCCCAGCAGGACCGGCAGTACCTCGCTCGCCCAGCCGCCGAACAGGTCGGCGATCGGGGCGAAGACGAAGCTGGTCCCGCCGTCGCTCTCCAGTGCCTTGCCGGCATCGCTCGCCGCCCGGGACGCGCCGTGCGCCGAGATCAGCATCCACGTGGTGAAGGCCAGGAAAGCGCTGATCAGCACGACGGAGGCGTAGGCGGCGCGGGGGACGGTCTTGCGCGGCTCGCGGGCCTCCTCGCCGTAGATGGCCGTGGACTCGAAGCCGAACATCGACGCCACGGCGAACATCAGCGCCACACCGGGAGTGCCCTGGAGCGCGGCGGACGGCGAGAAGCTCTCGGTGACGCCGAGCCCCTCGGGTCCGCCGCCCTTGAAGAAGGTCACGAGGGCGAAGGCGACCAGGATGCTGAACTCGGCCATCACGAAGACGGCGAGGATCCTCGCGCCCATGTCGATCCCGAGGGCGCCGAGGATCTGCACGACCGCCATGGTGACCAGGGCCCAGACCCACCAGGCCACGTGGACGCCCGAGTAGTGCTCGACCAGGGAGCTCACCGTGGCGCCGTACAGCCCGTACATGGCGGCCTGGACGGCGCAGTAGGCCAGGAGGGCGAGCCCGGCGCCGCCGGAACCGGCCGGTCTGCCGAGGCCCTTGCCGATGTAGGCGTAGAAGGCTCCGGCGTCCACGACATGACGGCTCATGGCGACGAATCCGACGGAGAACAGCAGGACGATGACGCCGGCCGCGACATAGGCGGTGGGAGCGCCCGCGCCGCTGCCGATGGCGACGGCGAAGGGCACGGCCCCGGCGATGGCCGTCAGCGGGGCCTGGGCGGAGAGGACGAAGAAGAGAACGCCCAGGACACCGAGAGAGTCGGGCTTGAGCCTGCCTGCCATGGATTCATCATGATCCGCTTGCGGGAGAGACGCGGTCTGACTGTCCACTCGAATCACCTGCCGGGGGACGGGGGCGGAGTTTCGTTTTAGGCCAAACGAGTTGCCTCATGGTGGGCTGGAACTATCCGTTTGGCAAGGGGTTCGAGAGATCCTCCCGAAGGGGATCAGCGGAAACGGACGGGGAGGTGGGCGATCGTGCGCAGGAACTCGGTGTGCGCGTAGGCGGGCTCGCCCGCCGGCTCGACGCCGGAGAACCGGTCGACGATCGAGCTGAAGACGACGTCGGCCTCGGCCCGCGCCAGGACCTGTCCGGCGCAGCCGTGCATGCCGGAGCCGAACGCCAGGTGCCGGCTCGCGGCGACCGGGCGGGTGTGGTCGAAGGTGTCGGGGTCCGCGAACACCTCGGGGTCACGGTTGGCGGAGGCGATGAGCAGGGCCAGCACCTCTCCGGCCGGCACGGTGGTGTCGCCGACGACCGTGTCCTGCGTGGTCAGCCGCACCACCATCGACTCGGGTGTGTCGATCCGCAGGATCTCGTCGATGATGCCCGGCCGCGCCTCCGGTTCGTCGCGGTAGGCGGCGAACAGCTCGGGCTTCTGCGCCATCAGCCAAATGCCTTGGTTGATCAGGTGCTTGACGTCGAGGTGGCCCACGGCGAAGAACAGAAAGATCGTGTAGACGACCTCGTCCTCGGTCATCCGGCCCTCGTCCTGCGCGGCGATGAAGGCGTCGATCAGCCCCTCACCGGGGTGGGCCCGCTTGCCGGCCACCAGCCGGCGGATGTGCCCGGCGAACCACTCCAGGGCTTCGGCGGTGCCCCTGGCCTCCTCGTCGTTGCCGCCGGGGCCGAGGCTCAGCCCGATCTCGTAGGTCCTGCGGCGGATGGTGTCCATCTCGGCCGGTTCGATGCCGAAGATGTGGCAGGTCGTCTCGAAGGTGCACTTCAGCGAGAGGCCGTCGGCCGCGTCCAGGGTGCCGTCGCCCCTCTCGACCTCGTCGAGCACGGCCTCCACGCGGGCGCGCATCACCTCGGACCACTCCTCGACGGCCTTGGGAGTGAACCAGCGGTTGGTGATCCTGCGCAGGCGTGTGTGGTCGGGGGCGTCCTTGCCGAGCATGGTGTGGTGGATCGGGTCGGCGGGCCCGAAGTCGAGCCGCTGCACGCTCAGGGTGGGGTTGCGGATCAGCCGGGCGACGTCCTCGTAGCGGGAGACGACGTACAGGCCGGCCGGATGCCGGTAGACCGGGTGCTCCCGGCGCAGCCGCGCGTAGTACGGGTACGGGTCCGCCCGGAAGCCGGGGTCACGGAAGGGCAGCAGATCCTCGGTGGTGACGGTCATGGCGAGGCACTCCTCGTATGCGAGCGCGAAATGGAGGGAAGCCGGGAGCGGCGAAGGGGGACGGCCGACGTCCCTGCACCGCGAGAATTGTCCAGCCGGATAATTTCGTCAATACATCGCGGGCCCGTAATCAACTGTTTACGCCGCCGGAAACAGCGCAGTCCCCGTCGCCGGGCGACGGGGACTAGGCCTGACCTGCTGTTACTCCGCGCCGTCGCGTCGGTGGGTCAGCAGTGACCGCAGTTCCTTCAGCGCGGCCCGGGTGACGTCCGGCTCGTCGAGGACCAGCTGGTGCAGCACGAGACCGTCCAGGGCGGCGAAGACGAGCCGGGTCAGGGCGGGGCTGGTGCCGTCGGGCAGGCTGCGGGACAGCTCCCTCTCGGTGGCCTGGAAGTACTCGTCGTACAACGCGCGGATCTGCGGCAGCAGTTCGGGCCTGCGCCGGGATTCGAGCATCAGCTCGTACTGGAAGGTCTGCATGGCCGGCTCGCGGGTGACCATGTCCGCCAGTCCCGCCGCGAAGTCCGCGATGTCGCCCGTGCCGGGCTCCAGGGAGCTGGTACTCGTGCTGGTGCGCGCCGCGTGTTCGAGGGCGGCTTCGATCAGCGCGTCGCGTGAGCCGAAGTGGTGCACCACGAGCCCGTGCGTGACCCCCGCCTCTTCCGCGACGGCGCGATAGGTGAGCTTGCGCAGCCCGCCCCGGGCCACCACGCGCACGGCCGCGTTGAGCAGGGCCTCGCGGCCGGTCCCGTAGTCCACGCGCTTGCGGGGCCTGGCGGGCGGCTTGCCGGAGGAATCGCTCATGGACGCGACCCTACCTGCAACGGAGTCAGGCGGACCGGGGCAGGGGCGTCAGCGCTTCGGCGGGCGGATGCCCCGGAACTCCCAGTCGCCGCCGAGGGCGGTGGACAGGACCTCCTCGGACTCGGTGGGCTGGGCGCCGACGTCGGTGCGGACGGCGGTGGGACCGGTGACGATGTGGTTGGTGAGCCGACCGAGCCCCTCGACCTCGACCTCGACGACGTCACCGGGCCGGACGGGGCGGGAGTTGGCCGGGGTGCCGGACAGCAGGACGTCGCCCGGGTGGAGGGTGATGGTGCGGGCGATGTCGGCGACGAGGTAGTGCATGTCCCACTTCATCTCGTCGGTCGAACCGTCCTGCACGACCTCGCCGTTGACGTACGTCCGCAGGCTCTTGCCGTGGAAGTCCCAGTCGGTGACCAGGCCGGGGCCGAGGGGGCAGAGGGTGTCGGAGCCCTTCACCCGCAGCATCGAACCGGCGTCGGTGTCGCGGAAGTCGTGCAGCCCGTAGTCGTTGGCGACGGTGTAGCCGGCGATGTACTCGCCCGCCTCGGCCGGGGAGATGTTGCGCGCGGTCTTCCCGATGACGATGGCGACCTCGCCCTCGTAGTTGAGCCACTTGCAGCCCTCGGGGCGGACGACGGCGCCCTTGTGGGAGTTGAGGGCGGAGGTCGGCTTGTGGAAGTACGTGGGCGTGTCGGGCAGGTCGATCTGGAACTCGTCGACGCGGCTGCGGTGGTTGAGGTGGACGGCGATCACCTTGGACGGCACGACCGGCGGCAGGTGCTGCGCGTCCTCGGTCTTGACGCGGCGGCCGTCCCCGGCGACGAGTTCGTCACCGTCGACGGTGACCTGGACGGCGGCGCCGTCGAGCAGGATGCGGCGGTACTCAGGCATGGGCGGACTCCTGTACGGGGGTGGGGGAGGCGGTCCAGCCCCCTTCGGGGCGGTCGAACCAGAGGTGCACCTGGCCGGTGCCGATGGCGTTCTCGTACTCGCCGTACTGCCGGGCCTTGGCGACGCAGGCGCGCTCGCCGAGGGCACCGGCCATCATCAGGTAATGGAAGAACTTCGCCTCGGGCTTGTACTTCGCGAACTCCGGCATGGTGTCGAGGACCTTGTCGTGGCGGCCCTCCTTGAACCAGGCGATCCGCTCGTGATCGGCCTCGCGCGCCTCGGGCGTGAAGATGTGCGCCGGGTCGCTCGACTCGTGGTCGCGCAGTTCGCGCAGCGGCCAGAAGGTGTGGGAGAGCGCGCCGGAGGCGATGAGCAGGACCCGGCGGCCCGGGGTGGCGGCGATGCCGTCGGCCAGGGCGCGGCCGAGGCGCAGGTGGTCCTCCATGTCGCCGGTCTGGCAGACGCCGATGGTCACCCACCGCTTGTCGGGCAGCCCCTCGCCGAGGAACTTCCAGAGGTTGATGGTGGCGTAGTAGATCGGCAGGTACTCGTCGTCGATCGCGGTGATCCAGGTGCCGTGCTTGTCGGCGAACTTCTCGATGTTGTGGGCGAGTTCGGGGTCGCCCGGGAAGTCGTACGGCATCCGGCACATGCCGCGCGGCAGTTCCTCGGAGGTGAACAGCCCGGCCCGGCGCGTTTGCGCGGTGACGACGAACTCGACCGTCGTGGCCCAGTGGGAGTCCAGGACGACGACGGTGTCGTAGTCGTCGCGCCGGAAGACGTCCTCGCGGAGCTGCTCCAGGCCGGTGACGAGGGTGATCTCCTTGCCCTCGTTGAGCTCCAGCCGGGTCTCCCGCGGAAGCACGATGGTGGGGACGTGGGCGAGCAGGCCCGCCCCGACGATCTCACCCATGGTCCCTCCAGCCGTTCGGCGCGGTCACGGTGTTCTTCACGTCGCAGTAGAAGTCGAAGCTCCAGGTGCCGCCCTCGCGGCCGACGCCGGAGTGGCGGGAGCCGCCGAAGGGCGCCTGGAGGTCGCGGACGAAGAAGCAGTTGACCCAGACCGTGCCCGCGACCAGCCGGGCGGTGACGCGTTCGGCGCGCTCCGGATCACCGGTGGCGAGCGTGGCGGCGAGTCCGAAGCGGGTGTCGTTGGCGAGGCGGACGGCCTCGTCCTCGTCGGCGAAGGTCTGGAGCGTGAGGACCGGGCCGAAGACCTCCTCCTGCACGATCTCCGAGTCCTGGGCGACATCGGTGAGGAGGGTCGGCGCGTAGTACTGGCCGTCCCCCCGGTGGCCGCCGATGACCGCTCGGGCCCCGGACGCGAGCGCCCTCCGCACGAACCCGTCGATCTTCTCCAGCTGGCGCGGGTGGATGTTCGGGCCGATGTCGGTGGCCTCGTCGCGCGGGTCGCCCTGGGTGAGCTGCCCGGCCTTCGCGACGAAGCGGCGGGTGAACTCCTCGGCGACCGACTCCTCGACGAGGAAGCGCGTCGCGGCCAGGCACACCTGCCCGGCGTTGTCGTACTGCTCCACCGCCAGGTCGACCGCGAGGTCCATGTCGGCGTCCGCGAACACCAGCAGGGGCGACTTCCCGCCGAGTTCGAGGCTGAGGGGGGTCAGGTTCGCGGCGGCGGAGGCGGCGATGTGCTTCGCCGTGGGGACCGAGCCGGTGAAGCTGATGCGGCGTACGTCGGGGTGGGAGGTGAGGGCGTCGCCGATCTCGCTGCCGTAGCCCTGGACGACGTTGAGGACCCCGGCGGGCAGGCCGGCCTCGGCGGCGATGTCGGCGAGGAGGGAGGCGGTGAGCGGGGACCACTCGGCGGGCTTGAGGACGACGGTGTTCCCGGCGGCGAGCGCGGGGGCGACCTTCCACGTGGCCAGCATCAGCGGGGCGTTCCACGGGGTGATCAGGACGCAGGGGCCTGCCGGGTCCCAGGTGACGTGGTTGGTGTGGCCGCGCGTCGCGAAGTCCTCGTGGTCCAGCTTCAGCAGCCAGTCCGCGAAGAAGCGGAAGTTGTGCGCGACCCGGGGCATGACACCGCGCCGGTGCGACCTGAGGAGCGCCCCGTTGTCGGTCGTCTCGACGATCGCGAGGTCCTCGATGCGCTTGTCGACGCCGTCGGCGACGGCGTGCAGGATGCGGGCGCGTTCGGCGCGCGGGGTGGCGGCCCAGGCGGGGAACGCGTCGCGGGCGGCGGCGACGGCCGCCCCGGCCTCGGCGGGGCCGCCCCGGGCGATCTCGCCGAGGGCACTGCCGTCGATGGGCGAGTGGTCGGTGAACGTCCCGGCGGACGCGACGCGTTCGCCGCCGATCCAGTGCCGGGTGTCGACCCGGACTCCGGCGACGGTGATGGTGGTGCTCATGATCCGACCTCCGTGGACATTCCGGACTCCAGCAGCCGTCCCCCGTCCCACACGACCCCGACCTGCCGGTAGTAGGCGGCGATCGGTTCGCGGATCTCCAGGCGGGCCAGTTCCTCGGTGGGCGCCTCGAACAGCTCCAGCTCGGCCTCCCCCACCCACGGCTGCCCGCCTTCGAAGGAGGCGGCGCCGGACTCGATCAGCTCGTCCAGCGCCAGCCCTTTGCCCTTCTCGACGGAGGGCAGCCAGCGGTGGTGGGCCATCGGGCGCCCGTTCACGAACCCGTTGGTCCGCGAGGGCTCCCGCAGCGTCACCACCGTCTGGGCGAGCCGCCGGTCGGCGGCGGCGAGGGTGGCGCCGAACCGGGCCCCGGCCTCGATGCGCGGCGCGGGGCCGTACGGGTGCGGGCGGGTCTGGTGGATCGAGCCGAGCTTCTTCGGGTAGCCCTGGTGCAGGCCGCGCGCGATGGCGAAGTCCTTGTCGACCCAGATGTACACGCAGCGCGAGTAGGTCTGTCCCCGGTACTTGCAGCGGACGACCGCGAAGGCCTCCTTGTACTGGGAGAGCACGGGGTCGAGGAGTTCCTCGCCGGACGTCGAGCAGGACTGCCAGTCGGCCCAGATCAGCGCGACGGCGCCCGGGTCCTCGTCGGCCAACTCCAGTGGCCGGGGCAGCAGTTCACGCACCCGGGAGGGGTCGGTGCGGTACTCGACGGTGAGCAGGTCCCCGGAGTACCGCCAGGGCGGTGAGGGGATCAGCGACGAGGCTCCGCTCGCCGTCTTGGGGAAGAGGAATCCACGGACGGTGGTCATGGTCAGCGAGGTCCTTAGGCGGTGAGGGCGGGCTGCGTGAGCAGTTCGGCGCGGTAGCGGGAGGCGGCTGCCGCCGCGCCCTGACCGCCGAGGGCGACGACACCGGTCAGCCGGCCGCCGGTGTGGTAGCCGACGACGACGTCACCGTCGAGGTCGCCTTCGAGTACGCGCACGTCCTCCTTGCCGAGTGCCGGTGCCCCGAAGGACTGGAGGCGGAAGTCGTGCTGGTCGCTCCAGAAGGTGGGCAGCGGCGCGAACGGGGGCAGGGCGTGGCCGGTACCGGTCAGGTGGGCGACGAGGGTCTTCGCGGCGTGCTTGGCGGTGTCCGTGGGGATGCACCAGTGCTCCACGCGGCGCGGCAGGCCGTCGTAGCGGGCGTTGGGGAAGCGGGCGACGTCGCCGACGGCCACCACGTCGGGCCGTCCGCCGACGCGCAGGTGCTCGTCGGTGGGCACGCCGTCGCTGAGGTCGAGGCCGTTGCCGTCCAGCCACTCGGTGTTGGCGACCGAGCCGACCGACTCGACCACCACGTCGGCGGGCAGGACGGTGCCGTCGGCGAGGGCGACACCGGTGACGTGGCTGTCACCGGTGAAGCCGGTGACCCCCGTGCCGAGGGCGAAGCGCACGCCGCGTTCCTCGTGGCGTTTCAGCAGGGCCCTGGCGAGGAGTTCACCGAGGGGGCCGACCATCGGCAGGGGCAGCGGGTCGACGACGGTCACCTCGCGGGCGCCCAGGGCGACGGCGGTGGCGGCGACCTCGCAGCCGATGAAGCCGCCTCCGACGACGACCACCCTGACTCCGGGCCGGGTGAGGGCCTGCCGCAGGCCCTGCGCGTCGTCGAGGGTGCGGACCGTGTGCCGGCCGGCGAGGGGGCCGGGGCAGCCGAGGCGCCGGGGCCGCATTCCGGTGGCGACGACCAGGCCGTCGTACGAGAGCGCCTCGCCGTCGTCGAACTCGACGATGTTCTGCGCGAACCGCGCGGCGACGACCTTCGTGCCCAGCCGCCACTGGGCGTCGGCGACGCTCGCCCGCGGGCGGAAGGCGAGCGACTCGAAGGGCGCGTCGCCGGCCAGGACCTCCTTGGACAGCGGCGGCCGGTTGTAGGGCATGTGCGGCTCGTCACCGACGAGCGTGATGGCTCCGGTCCAGCCGGCGGCCCGCAGTTGCTCGGCCGCGCGCAGGCCGGCCATGGAGGCGCCGGCCACGACGACGCGTGCGTTCGTCGGCGTCATGGTCAGTCCTCGATACGGATGGCCTGGAGCGGGCACACGTCGGCGGCTTCCTCGACCTCGTCGCGCAGCGCGTCGTCGGGGTCGGTGACGTAGGCGAGGTGACCGCTGTCGTCCATGGAGAAGACATCGGGGGCGGCGAAGACGCACTGACCGTGGTCCTGGCACTTGTTCATGTCGACGACGACCTTCATGGCCGGTCCTCCGTTGACTCGTCTGGATCACTTGGCTCGTTTGGCTTCAAACAACATAGGAAGCCGCCTACCCCTGGTCAATACCTATCCATGCGGATAATTTTTTTCCCCCTCCCCTTGCGAGGCCGCCCACAGCGCTCATACCGTTTGGCCTCAAACAAGCTGCCCGAGCACCCGAGGAGACATCGGTGAGCGCAGCCCCAGACCCCACCCTCCGTCAGCACATGCAGCGGCTCGCCGCCGAGGGCATCGACGTGGTGCGCGTGACCTATCCCGACCTCATCGGCGTCGACCGCGCACGCGACGTCCTGCTGGACCACCTGCCGTCGGCCCGCGACCACGGCCTGGCCTTCTGCCGGGCCGTCTACCACACCACCCCCCGGGGCGAGGTGGTCCCCGTCTCCGGCGGTCTCGACGCCGGCCTGCCCGACATCACCGTGCGCCCCGACCTGGACAGCCTGGTCCCCCTCCCCTGGGAACCCGGCGTCGTCTCCTGCCTCGCCGACGCCACCGACCCGGCCACCGGCCTGCCCGCGCCCGAGTCACCCCGCGATCTGCTGCGCACCGTCCTCGACCGGTGCACCGAACACGGCCTGTTCCCGGTGGTCGGCCCCGAGCTGGAGTACTTCCTCTGCGACGAGGCACCGGCCTCCCCGAGCGGCTGGAAGCGCTACTCGGGCGCCACCGGCGCCGTCTACACCGCCGGTCTGCGCGCCGACGGCGACAACCACCTGCTGCGCACCCTGCGCCTGCTGCGGGACATGAACATCGGCGTGACCTGCGGCAACCACGAATTCGACGGCGGGCAGTTCGAGATCAACCTCACCCACTCCGACGCCCTGTCCGCCGCGGACCGCGCCTTCCGCTTCAAGGCCGCGATCAAGGAGCTGGCCCGGAAGGAGGGGAAACTCGCCACCTTCATGGCCAAGCCGTTCAACGACGCCGGAGGCTCCGGTTTCCATCTCCACCTGTCCTGCGAGAACCCGGAGGGAGGCAACGCCTTCGACGACCCCACCGGGCCCTACGGGCTGTCCGCCACCGCACGCCACGCCGTCGCCGGCCTCCTCGCCCACGCCCCGGCCCTGGCCGCCCTCGCCAACCCGACCGTGAACTCCTACAAGCGATTCGGCCCAGGCACCCTCGCGCCCTGGCTGATCGACTGGGGCCTGGACAACCGCAGCGCCATGGTCCGCATCCCGCCCGAGCGCGGCGCCGGCGCCCGCTTCGAACTGCGCCTCGGCGACGCCAGTGCCAACCCGTACCTGCTGATCGCGGGCACGATCGCCGCCGCCCTGCTCGGGGTGTCGGCCGGCGAGGAGCCCCCCGCACCGCTGGAGGGCTACGGCTACGACACCGCGAGGGCCGCCGTGCTGCCCATGAGCCTGCCGGCCGCGCTGGACGCCCTGGAGGCGGACACGGAACTCACCGACGTCCTCGGCAAGGACTTCACCACCTCCTTCCTCTCCTACAAGCGCGACGAGATCGAACGCTTCCAACGGCACATCACCGACTGGGAGTTCACCGAGTACGCCTACCACCTGTGACCACTGGGAGCCATGCCGTGCACGAACCGATGCCACTGGCGGACGTCGACCTCACCGACCTGGACAACTTCACCGACGGCACCACCCCCTGGCGCATGTTCCACACCCTGCGCCACCAGGACCCGGTCCACTGGCAGCCCGAGGACGCCCCCAGCTCCGGCTTCTGGGCGGTCACCCGGCACGCCGACATCGCCCGCGTAGACCGCGACGCCGAGACCTTCACCTCCACGAAGTTCGTCAACCTCGAAGAGGTCGACGAGGACCAGATCAAGAAGCGCGCCTCGATCCTGGAGATGGACGGCGTCCGCCACCGCGCCCTGCGCAATGTGATCCAGCGGCAGTTCGGCGCGAGCGTCATCAACAGTTACAGCGACTTCCTGCGCGGCCTGACCGCCAAGACGCTGGACGCGGCCCTCGCCAAGGGCACCTTCGACTTCGTCGCCGACGTCTCCGCCGACTTCCCGATCAACGTCCTGGCCCGGCTCCTCGACGTACCGCCGGAGGACAACCAGCAGCTCATCGACTGGGGCAACCGCATCATCGGCAACACCGACCCCGACTACGCCGACGTCCTGCTGCACAGCGCGGAGAGCGAGCAGTACCGCGATCTGCCCTTCCGCTCCCCCGCCTCGCTGGAGGTCTTCGCGTACGGCCGGGAGCTGGCCCGGCAGCGGCGCGGCGGTGACGGCACGGACCTGGTCTCGAAACTGGTCAACACCACGCCGCGCGACGGCGTCCCGCTCTCGGCCGAGGACTTCGACAACTACTTCCTGCTCCTGGTCGTCGCCGGGAACGAGACCACCCGCCACACCATCTCCCACGCCATGCTGGCCCTTCTCCAGCACCCTGAGCAGTTGGCCCGCCTCCAGGACGACCCGTCCCTGATTCCCGGCGCGGTCGAGGAGTTCCTGCGCTGGGCCTCCCCCGTCTACCACTTCCGCCGCACCGCGACCCGCGACGTCGAACTGGGCGGCAAGCGGATCAAGGAGGGCGACAAGGTCGTCATGTGGTATGCCTCCGGCAACCGCGACGAGGAGGTCTTCGGCAACCCCTACGACTTCGACGTCGCCCGCCGGGACAACGACCACGTCACCTTCGGCAAGGGCAGCCCCCACCTGTGCCTGGGCAACCTCCTCGCCCGCACCGAGATCCGCATCATGTTCGAGGAGCTCGTCCCGAGGATCGCGGACATCCGGCTGGCGGGCGACGTCCCGCGCGTGCGCTCCAACTTCGTCAACGGCATCAAGAAGCTGCCGGTCGAGGTCACCCTCGCCTGAACGCCTGCCCTCAACCGCACTCGTCCCGAGGATCGTCACGATGACCACTCCCCGCATGCAGCTCGTCCTGAGCGAGAACTGGACCATGACCGCGGGCCGCGCGGATCTGCCGGCCGTGATCCGCTGGGCCCGCGAGGCGGAGGACGCCGGATTCGACTCCGTCATGATCAGCGAGCACATCGTGCTCGGCCCGGACGCCGGGGCCAAGGGCGTGATGGGCAACCCCCGCGACTACGCCCTGCCCGGCAACCAGGACCCCTTCACCCCCTGGCCCAACTCGCTCATGCTGCTCAGCGCGATCGCCGCCGTCACCGAGCGCCTGCGGCTCGCCGCGTCGGCGGTCATCGCTCCCCTGCGGCATCCCCTGCTCCTGGCCCGTGAGCTGGGCACCCTCGACCTTCTCTCCGAGGGCCGGCTGATCGTGCTGCCCAACGTCAGCTGGAGCCGGGACGAGTACGCGGCGCTCGATGTCCCCTTCTCCCGGCGCGGCAAACTCCTCGACGAACACCTGGAGATCTGGGCGAAGGTGTGGGGCCCTTCTCCCGTGTCCCACGAGAGCGAGCACTACACGTTCCAGGACGTGTACTTCGAGCCCAAGGCACACCGCCCCGACGGCCCCCGGCTGTGCTTCGGCGGCGCGGGCATGCACGAGGCGATGGTCCGCAGGATCGTCCGGTACGGCCACGCCTTCAACCCGCTGGGCAAGGTGACACCCGAGCAGATGCAGGCGCTCAAGACCGCGATGGCCGCCGCGGGCCGCGACATCGCCGACCTGGAGATGATCGGCGGCACCCGCGCCGTGTTCCCCGACGACACCTCCTGCGCCGACCTCGCCCAGGCCCTCGAACCCATCCCCGAGCAGATGGCCCAGGGGTTCACCACCTTCTGCGTCAAACCCTCGCAGTTCACCGACGACCCGCACGCGGTGGGCGCGTTCTGCCGCGAGGTGATACGCCGCGTGGAATCACTGACAGCCTGACGACGCCGACGGCCCACCGGCTACCTGTCCAACACCAGCACGGGCAGTCCCCGATCTTACCCACCGGTCCGAACAACGAGCGAAAAAATCTCCACAATCTCTATGGCGAAAAATTACCACATGTTCTGTGGCGAAAAATCGCCCCAAGCTCTACAGTGAAAATCGAGGATGAATGGATGAGATTCGGGGGGATCTCTATCGAACGAGGCGATCTCCGGGATGACCGAGAATTACATTGCCAACGACGCCCCATCGACCAGCGGGACATGGCAACTCCGCCCTACAAAAGGTGATGCCCCGGCCCCCAGATCCTTCCCCGCTGCCGTCTCGATCAGAAATACGATCTACCTGTTCGGCGGGATATATGACCCGTTCGGCTCACCCCAAGGCCATTTCCCACTCAACGATCTGTACAGCTTCGACACCAGAGATCACAGCTGGAACCGCCTGTCACCCAAAGGGGAATCCCCTGGCGTGCGCGGGTTCTCCGCCAGCATAGGCGTAGACGAGGTGAACAGATTCTACATTTTCGGAGGTGCCACTTATCGAAATCCCGACTACTCGGATTTCCGTGCACACTCCGATTTGTGGGAGTACGATCCGGAGAGCAACACCTGGAGCTTGCTGCAACCGGTCGGCCCGGTGCCGAGCCCCCGCTCCGTGGCCCACTTGTGGCTGGTGAGGAGGACTCTCTATCTGTTCGGCGGAATCAGCCCTCCCTATTTTCAATCCATGAATGATCTCTGGGCTTACGACATCGATTCGAACAAATGGGAAGAAATCATCCCGAACGGATCCCCCGAAGCCCCCATCGGCAGGTGCCAGGTCGCGGCCGGGGCCAGCCCGATCGACGGTAAGCTCCTGATTCACGGCGGCGAAAGATTCGATGCCGAGTCCGGGTTTTTCAGGTGGCTTCCGGATACATGGCAGTACGACCTGGCAACAGGGCAGTGGTCAGATATCACACAAACCGTCACCCCCTCCAGGCAGAACTGGGGAAGCTCTGTCGTCATGAACAACTCTCTCTACCTCCACGGTGGGGAGCAGCCGTACGACAGAGAAAACCCGCCGGAGGGCAGCACCGGTTGCAGCGCCCCGTTCCCCCAAAATCCCACCGATCATATCTGGAGATTTGATCTCAAAGACCAGGTATGGACGAAACTGCGCCCCGATGGGGATCCCGGCGTGGCGCTCAAGCGGACAAATTCGAGCGCCGTGGACGGCGTAATGTATATTTTCTGCGGCTATGGTTGGCAATGCCGGATGCCGGGCGACTCCGGCCAACTGTGGAACACCGACGTCTACAGCTACGTTCCCTGATCACCAGAAGAAGGGCGGCACGGGAATGAATGACCCGATCAGAGCTATAGTGGACAACAACGCACTGCCGGAGGTCCAGGAGTGGCTGGATAATTTCGTGCAGCGCAGCGGGGCGATCGTCGGATCGGTCAATCTCCCCCGGAAACAGTACGTACTCGCGGCTTCACATCGCATTCCGGAAAGCATCCAGAATGCCGCCTGCGTATTGGTACCGGGGAAAGGAACCGGCGGAAACGCGTTGCAGCGCAAGGAGCCGGTCAATATTTCCGATATTCAGACCGACCAGTCGGGTGTCGCCCCGGTGGGTTCCCGCGCATCTCAGGCCTCCGGCGTTCTGACCATGCCGATCATGGGAAGCGACGGCGAAGTGCTGGCGGTTGTCGGAATCGGCTTCGAAGGCAGTCGCACCTTCACCGAGGAGGAGATAGCCGCGCTCGTCGATGACGCCTCAAGCGTGCTCAAGATCAGCCCATCGGGAGACTGGTGACGATCCGCCATCGGGCAGGGCTTGATCGAGACGGCAGAGCCGCGAGCCGGCTGTAGGCGGTCGGCACAGGGGCGACTGGACGGCGATCCCTGCTGAGCAGGTCCTTTTCCGGCCAGTCGCCCTCCGAACCTGACGTTTTCGGACGGCTGACTCCATGTCGAGGGACCAGTCCGCCCCACCGGCACGACTCCTTGCGGCAGCACATGCCGCAACCGCTCGTCTTCGCGGACCGCCCGGTGGGCCACGCGCTGCTGGCATCCGGCAGCGATCACCGACACGGCTCCCCGCCTCAGCCGGCCCGCAGACCGACCGCCAGCGTCAGTTCGAGAACCCTCTGCGGCGAGGCGAGATCCGGGAACAGCTCCCGCAGTTGTGACATCCGGTACCGCACCGTCTGCGGATGGACGAAGAGCGCCGCCGCGACCTCATCCCGTCTGCCTTGGTGCAGCAGCCATGCCCGCAGTGTCTCCTCCAGGCGGTGCGCGGTCGCGGCGGGCAGGGCCCGCAGGGGTGCCAGGGCCCGGGCGCGGAGGTCCGCGAACGCGTCCGCGTCGGCGCTCAGCACCAGTTCGGGCAGGTGGTTCTCGGTGTCGCGGATATCGGGGTTGAGCAGGCGTGCGCGGAGGGCCCGCGCGTACGAGGCGGACGCACGGGTCCATGGCCGGGCCGGGCCGGCGACGGCGGTGCGGCCGGCCAGCAGCCGCAGGAGACGCGGCCGGTCGGCGTCGGGGACGAGCAGCACGCCGGTGGCGTCCGGCAGATCGTCGAGGACGAGGGTGCTCGGGTCGAGCGTCCGGTAGGCCGGCCGGGCCTGGGCGGCGGGCAGCAGGACCGCGGTCA
>DATCQX010000233.1:0-2571 GCA_036569285.1 Streptomyces sp. | reverse complement strand
CGCCGGGGTCGCGCAGAGTGTGCTGCTGCGTCCACTGCCACCGCGTGTCGAGGGGCTCGGGGTCGCCGCCGTCCAGGTCTCCACCGATCGGGGCGCCTCCGTGGGCGGGGATCTGTACGACGTCGTCGGCACGGAGTTCGGCGTGCGGGTCGTCATCGGGGACGTCCGGGGGCATGGGCTGGCCGCGCTCGGCACGGTGGCGGCGCTGCTCGGGGGGTTCCGGGAGGCCGTCCACGACGAGCCTGAACTCGGGGGTGTGCTGCGCCGCTTGGAGCGCACACTGACGCGGCATCTGGGGGAGTTGGAGGAGGAGTTCGTCACGGTCCTGCTGCTGGAGATCGGTGCGGACGGCGGCGTACTCGCCCTCAACTGCGGCCACCCGTGGCCGTACTTGATCACGGGCTCCAGGGTTCTCCCCTTATCGAGAGCCGATCCTCTTCCGCCCCTGGGCGCCTTCCCGCTGTCGGCCGACCTGGCAACGGAACACGGCTTCCTCCTAGCTGGCGAGTCGATGGTCCTGTTCACGGACGGCGCGGAGGACGCAAGAGACAGAAAGGGTCGCTTCTTCCCGCTGTCGTACATGCTGGAGCGAGCGGCAGCTGAACACGGAGGTTCACCAAGGGAGTTGGTAGCGGCAGTCATGTCGGACCTGCGGAGACACACGGCGGGAAGGCCGGGGGACGACGTGGCACTCGTGGCACTGAACAACGGACGCTCAGCCAACTCCTTTAGGGGCGCGGGGCAGCATCCATCAGCGGCTCCGCCGCGGGGCGCGACCAGCCCCACACAACCCGCACCCGACATCACACCTTTCGCCCCCCATCCTTAGTCGCACCCTCCGACCGGAACGCCACTACAAGGGGGAGCCGGCACCCCGGCCGGAGGCACTCCAGTGAACCGTCCCAACTCCCCGCCGAGAACCGAACGCACCCCCTCACCCCGGGTACTCACTTCACACCCCGTGTGAACCCACCCCCACTACGCTGTCCCCACCGAGCCACAACCGGGGGCACCCATGCAGCCCAACACCCTCCTCGACGCGATCCTCGACGAAGCCGGCATCTCCCACGCGGGCCTGGCAGCACACGTCAACCTAGCGGGGCGCAAACGCGGACTGGCCCTCCGCTACGAACACACCGCCGTGGCCCGCTGGTTGAAGGGCCAGCGCCCGAGAGGCCAGGTCCCGGACCTGATCTGCGAGGTGCTGGCGACCCGCCTGCACCGACCGGTGACGCTGGACGACATAGGCCTGGGCGTCCCGGGAGAACCGAGCGCCCCCCACTCGGGAACCCTCTCCGGCTTCGTGGAACGGGCAACGGCCCTGTGGCGCTCGGACGAACAGCAACGCCCGCACATCCTGGGCGCTCCCGCGGTCACCGGCACCCCGGCCGTGATGCCGGTGTGGGAGTGGGAGAACCCGCCGGAGGACGTGGACGTCTCCCGGGGCGGCCGGCACCGCGTGACGCCGGGGGACATCGAGATGCTGCGGGCGGCCCGCGCGCACTACGAGCAGTTGTACCGCAAGGCGGGCGGCGTGGCGACGCGCTCCAGGATCGTCGGTTTCCTGAACGCGGAGGCGGCCCCGCTCCTGAGGGGCGGCTACACGGACGAGACGGGCCGTCAACTGCACCGTGCGACGGGCGGGTTGGTGGCGGTCGCCGGGATCTGCGCGTACGACTCGGACGCGCACGGCCTCGCGCAGCGCTACTTCCACCAGGCGCTGCGGCTGGCGAAGGCCAGCGGGGATCAGGGACTTGGCGCGTACGTGATCGCGCTCCTCGTCAACCAGGCCCTGTTCATGCGGGAGTTCCGGCAGGCGGTGGCGTTCGCGGAGGCGGCCCTGCGGACGGCGGGCCGGCACATCACCCCGGCGCTCGCGTCGGACCTGTACGCGATGCAGGCCAAGGCGTACGCGCACCTCGGTGACAGCACGAGCGCGGTCTCCTGCATCCGGCGTGCGGAGACGGCGGCCGACCGCATCCGGCGCGGCCACGAACCGGACGAGACGGGCTATGTCCAGCCGGGTCTGGTCAACGTCCAGGTCGCGGAGGCCCTGTTGAGCCTCGGTGACATCACGGCCGCCGCCGAACACGCCGCCGCGGCCGTCGACACCCCGGCGCACGACCGGGGCCGCGTCCACCGCCTCGCCATGCTGTCGACGATCGAGCTCAGGCAGGGCAACGCGGACAAGGCGGTCGTCACCGCCGTCGAGATGGCCGAGCGGGCGCGGGGCATGGAGTCCCAGCGGCTGCGTGACCGGCTCCGCGAGGTGCGGGAACACCTGGCGCGCAGCGGCGGCGCCGGGACGGCCGAGGCCGCCGAACTGATCGACGGCTCGCTCAGAGTGCCCCTGTAGCCGAAGAGTTCCGGTTCAGGAGAGTGTCCGGCGTGAAGCGGGGAAGCCGCACGGAGGGGGCGCATGCCCCCTGCGTGGCGCCACCCCGACCTTCCGTGCGCCCCCCAAGCAATCATCCCCTGCTGCGATATTGCCCCTTACCCGACGGAAGGTGGCAGAACCGTGCAGTGGACGAAAAAAAACGAACAGGCCGTCTACGCGAACCGGTGGTTCAG
>DATCQX010000232.1:0-12306 GCA_036569285.1 Streptomyces sp. | reverse complement strand
CCGTGGAACTCCTCGCCCACCGCCCCGCACCCGAAACGAACCACGCCACAGAAAACGGCAAGACCACGACCGACCCCCTGTGGGAACAAGCCTTCACACTCGACGCCCGACACAGAGACCTCCACCAACGCCCGATCTCCGCGGAGACCCTCCGCAAAGAACTCCACATAGGCGCCACCCGATCCCGCCACCTGACAGCTCTCATCCGAACAAGACGCTCCACACACCACGACACAAGTGAGAAACCCACCACCACAGGAACACCCTGAGCCTGCGGACAGGCCAGCTGAAACTTTCTCCGTCTGCTGGCGGTACAAGGTCGGTGCCGTCCTGACCAGCAAAGAGGAGGGACGAAAAGACGGGACGGCATCGGCCCGCGTCCGAATCCTGGAAACCGTCACTCTGCTCCGCGACGGCACCTTCGCGAACCTCAGCGACCCGGGCTCAGCCGCCCGACCTAGGGCTCCATGAGAAGGACGACCCGATCACTCTCGACATCGAAGCCGAGGATCGGACGGCCACAGGAACCCTCCCCGTCCATCAGCACCGGCCTGCCCAACCGCCGGCCGATCTCCCGGAGAAAACCGCACAACACGTCAAGCCGTTCCTGCCCCTGCAACTCCCGCAGATCGACGTCGAAGTCGACGACCTCGTCGTTCAGGAAGCGGAAGACCGCCAGCACGCCAGCGGTCGGCCAGACCCGCAGGGTCGGACACTCGGCACCCACCGGGCGCGACAGCACGGCCTCCGCCCGGGGCACCGCAAGCACCGTCGCACCCTCCAGGTACTCGCACTTCCAGCCCTTCTCCGCGACCAGATCAAGGACCGCCTGCCAGCCCTCCACCGAGACATCCGGGACACGCACGTCCGGCAGCGACCCCATCGCGTCCGGGTCGAAGAAAGAACTCACGTCATCCCACAACAGATCAGCCATCCCACCATGCTGTCCGGCCCCCCACTCCGACGCACCCTCGTTTCCCTTCACCAAAGGCACAGGGGCCCCCTTGGGCAGGCCACTGTTCCCGCTGCCGCACCTGGAAACATCCGACCCACCAGAACCGAGCCGACAGCGCGAGCCCGATGTCCTCTCCAGAGCACAGCGTCAGTGAGACGGGCCGACTGTCCACGTACCCCCAAGAGTCGTCGCAGCGGGGCATGAGGTTTCTACAGATGGCTTCCTGGCGCAACGTCAGCGCCTCTTGTCTGCCGACGACCGACGCCGCACCACTCACGCACTTCTCATCGGCGATGTGACTGAGAACGAGCGCGTGACTGGCGCCGGCGCATCGGCAGGGGCTGACGAGGCTCATTCCTTGCAGAGACCCGCGGCGGACGCATAACCGGCGGAAACCTGCCGCACAGCGCGCTCTACGTGCCGTGCTGCGGGAACTTCACCATCGAACGCAGCGTGGGGCATGGGTTTCGCGTCGCATTCCTCGGACGTCTCCATCTGCATCACTGCTGTGGAGCGTTGGCTCCCCCGGCAGCCTGTCGGCATCCGCCTCCGCGACGAGAGCGCGAGCGAATTCGGCTGGCTCGCTGATTCGTCGGACGACGGTGTCGGCACCGTCGCCACGATGATGCTCGGCACCCGGTTCCTCGCGAGCGTCGGGCGGGAAAGGCTGTGGCACGAACGGGTCGTACGGTCCTACCGGGACCAGTGGAAGGCCAAACACGCGGAAACCGTCGAGCGCCTGTCCGCCGCCGACATCGAACTGGCCTCCTACGAAGCGGAAGACGTGCGCTCCTGGCTGAAGAGGGTGCCCCGCGACGCTCCGGTCTGCTCCTTCCCACCCTTCTACGGCGGCGGCTACGAGAAGCTGTACGCACCGCTGAACGACCACTTCACCTGGGACGCACCGACCTACGAACCGTTGTCGGACGCCGACGTCGTCGAGGTGCTCGGCGCGATCACCGACCGGCCCTACTGGCTGACCGCCTCCAACCATGACGTACCTGAACTCCGGCCCCACCTAGGCAGTGTCTCTTCGATCAGTTGACTCGTTGTTCTGGTCATGCTCAGCAGGGGGGATCTCACGGACGAGGAGTGGGCGGTGCTGAAGCCGTTGCTGCCCACGAGCAACAATCGGTGCGGCCGATGGCGGGACCACCGCCAGGTGATCAACGGGATCATTCACCGGCTCAGCACCGGCTGCCAGTGGCGCACGCTGCCCGAGCGTTTCGGCCCGTGGCAAACGGTCCAGAAGCGGCATCAGCTGTGGTCGGCCGACGACACCTGGGAACGGCTGCTCCAGCACGTCCAGGCCGTCGTGGATGCTGCGGGCGGCATCAACTGGGATATCAACATCGACTCCACATCGATCCGCGCTCATCAACATGCCGCCGGGGCCCCGAAGGAGCCGCCACCGTCCCCTCCCGGCATCTCAAAGGGGGCCGCACGAAGATCAGTTCACGTGCACGCGCACATGCGCCGGAATCTGTCCCTGGAGGGGGTGGTGCTCCGGGCGAGGCTCTCGGCCGTTCCCGCGGCGGCTTTACCACGAAGATTCACCTGGCTGCGGATGGCAGGTGCCGTCCGCTGTCACTGCTGCTCACGCCTGGACAGCGAGCGGACTGTACCCAGTTCGAGCCGGTCATGGACAAGATCCACGTGCCTCGGCTGGGGCCGGGGCGTCCTCGCCGGGCCCCGGACAGCGTCGCGGCCGATAAGGCGTACAGCAACAGCAAGATTCGCGCCCAGGGTCATGTCGTTCAGGTGACGTGTCCTGGTTGATCACATGATGCCGAGGGTGATCAGTGGACGGTTGGCGTCGCGGGCGTGGTGGCGGAGTCCAGCGGCGATGTTTGTCTGGTCGATGAGTCGGAGAGCGCCGATGGCCAGGTTGCGCAGGGATGCCATGGCACGTGGAGCGGTGCCGGTGCGTATGCGCGAGGCGTCCTCGGCGTACGTGGTGTCCCTGACGTGGTGGATCTTGTTCTCGATGCCCCAGTGGTCGCGGACGCGGCGGGCGAGCTCGGTTGCGTCGGCCTGCTCCGCAGTCAGGTCGGTCACCCCGTAGACGCGTTCCAGGGTGGCCTTGCCGGTGGTGACGATCCGTCGGCGGTGCACGATCTGGACGGCCTGCACCGCGTGTGGGAACGCGATCCCGGTGACGGCGGCGGCCTTGATCCGGCGGATCTCGTCGCGGCCGTGTGCGGTGGCACGCGTTTTGTCCAGGAGTGGCACTTCCCGCCATGGCAGGGCCTTCAGCCACCAATGCAGGGTGGGCTGGTTGCCCTTGATCAGCGCGATGTAGTGGGCGTGTTTGTCCTCGACGAGGAAGCGCGCGTGGGTGGTCTGCGAGTGGAGGGCGTCGAAGGTGACCACCGTGCCGTGCAGGTCGAGCGGGGCAAGCAGGGGCTGGAAGACGGTGATCTCGTTGGTCTTGCCGTCCACCTCGCGCTGGGCGGTGACCAGGCCGGTCCCCGTCATCGCAGCGAGCAGGTGGACCTGGGTGCCGTCGGTGCGGCGGGCACCGCGCACGGTCTTGCCGTCCACGGCAAGGGAGGGCAGGGGCCGGTCGCTGTCGTTCTCCGCCTGGCCGGCGGTGCGTTCGCGCTCGGCGAGCCAGTTTCCGACGGCCGTATCCAGCGCGTCGCCGTCGATGCCTTGGAGGACACGACGCACGGTGGCCTCGGCCGGGGCGACGGGGCCGCGATCCGGCTCCCGGCATGGGCCACCGAGCCGGGCCAGGACGTGCGGCGGGGCGTCGGCGGCCCACTCCGCAATCGCGGCCAAGGACTTCGCTCCGGCCAGGACCGCGCATGCTGCCAGGGACAGGACGAAGGCGAGTGGGTGGCGTCGGCCCTGGTCCCGTCGGGGATCGGGCACCTGAGCCAGGCAGGCCAGCAGGCCGGGGAGGTCATCTGGAATGGGCGGTGCGGCGTCGGTCAGTTGGCCCAGAGGGCCCGGGATGAGCGAGGATGAGCGGGCAGGCACGGTCTTCCGTCGTGGTGATCAGGGACTCGACACCTCATGATCACCGGAAGTCGTGCCTGCCTCCACGTCAGCCCCCGGCGACCAACTCGCGGTCCTGCCCCAGCTCCTGAAGCCCCATCAACCCGGACACACCGACTGAACGACGCCGCCCTGCTGTCGCCGAGCCAACGAACGTGTTGTCGAGCCGGAGCGGCCCAGCCCCTTGAGCAGCACTGCTCCGTCACATCGGGCTCACGTTCCTAACGGGTCGCCACGAGCACGCGGCTGGCGATGTCGAGGGCCTGGTCGACATCGCTGGCGACGTTCATGAGCTCGACGAAGCAGTGGGTGACCTCGGTCTCCGCTTCGGCGCGAGTGATGGCTTCCACGATGTCGTCGAGGCCCGCTTCGCCGACAGGGTATATGCGCAGGACCATGTCGATCCGAGCCGGGTCGCGGCCTGCCTCGGCCGCGAAGCGACGGATTTCGGCCATGGGGACGTTGATGGCGTCGGGGTCGAAGGGCCCGGCGCCGGCGAAGAAGGCGGGGAGCCAGCCGTCGGCGCGCCGCGCGACCCGGCGCAGGGCGACGGGGGCGAAGCCGGAGATGTGGATCGGGGGGCGCGGGGTCTGGGCGGGTTTGAGGTCGACGTGGGTGGCCGGGATGTCCCAGTGCTTGCCGTGGTGTTCGACCGGGTTGGTCGTCCACCAGGCTTCCAGCACGTCCAGACACTCGTCCAGCCGGGCGCCTCGCTCGTTCATCGGCACGCCTGCCGCCTGGTACTCGTCGGGGGAGAAGCCGATGCCGAAGCCGGGCAGCAGACGGCCGTTGCTGACCAGGTCGATGGTGGTGAGGGAGCGGGCGAGCAGTGCCGGTGGATACAGGGGTGCCTGGAGGATGTTGGCGCCGATCTCGACGTGCTCAGTGGTGGCCGCTGCGATCGCCATGAGGGCGAAAGGGTCGAGGACGTGGTGGAAGGCGGTGGGGAAGGAATCGCTGCCGTTGTAGCCGATGACGGGGTCGACCGGCGACAGGAGGCGGTCTCCGACCCACAGGCTCGCGGCGCCGAGGGCTTCGGCCTCCTGCGCGAAGCGGGTGACTTCGCCGGGCCGGCGGGCGAGATCGCCCATCTGCGGCAAGGTGAATCCGATACGCACTCTGTACTCCCGAATGTCGTTGCGGGGCAGGTCAGTTATCGATGGCGGGGACGGGAGCGGTACTCGTCCGCCTCGTACCAACTCTTTGACAACTGTCTAGTTGTTGACATGTGTACACTACTGGTCATGGAAACGAGTCAGTCGACAGACCCGGTGGAACACGTCGCGACGCCACGCATCCGCACCGGCGGCTCCGACCCGCGGGTCCGCCGGACTCGCCGCTCCCTGCAGGAAGCGATGGCAAGCCTCGTCGAAGAGGCATCACCAGTGACGATGAGCGCGGTGGCACAACGCGCGGGACTGAGCCGTCAGGTGCTGCACAACCACTACGACTCGATCGAGCCCCTCGCAGCGCAAGTGCTCGTACGTCGCATACTCGAAGGCGCTGGGCACGAGGCCCCGCCGGAACCGGAGACCGCGTTGCAAGCGCTCGTCGACGCGGTGCGGCGCGATGGACTGGCTCCGTTCCTCGCGTTCATCCAGCGCGACCGAGACGTGTTCCTCGCGCTGCGTGAACTCGCCCACGGACAGACCACCGTGATGCTCGCACGCGTGTTCTCCGGACTCGCCAGCGGACACCCCAACATCGACGAAACGGCCGCTGCCGACAAAGAAGCAGCGCTGTTCGCGGCTGGAGGGATGACGACGCTGGTCGACGCGTGGCTACATATGCCCGCGCCACCAGACGCGGCGGCACGGGCAGCGCTCCTTGAGCGCTACGCGCACGCGGTCTTCACCGCACGCCCCTGAGGCACTGCCGCGAGGAAGTCATTACAGCAGGCCCCTCCGCTGCCGGACAGCGGCAGAACCAATGAGGCCGACCGACCCGGCCTCCAGAGAAAAGCCGCACCATCATGAAGATCATCGCGTTGGAAGAGCACTTCGTCGTCCCCGAGCTCATGGACGCGTGGCAGGACGGTCCGGACAAAACCGAGGAAGACAGTGGAAACCGGCAGCTCAAACGCGCCATGTTCCTGTCCGCGTTCGCCTGCATGAACACCGACCCCGCCTCCTGCACCGACTACAACAAACTGTCGACATCTGGCATGCCTGGGTTCTATGCCCAGCGACGGCGGGCGCGACAGTCGCAGGACGGATGGCGAGAGGACCGCGTGCCCCTCGGCTCTGAGAGTCAGATCGTCGCCGCCGAGGTGGCGATAGTGGCGGCCGATGCCGATGCGGCCGGAGGGCTGGCGACGCCCCACAGCCGCACCGTGTGGCCCGCGGCCGAGGCGAGGGTTTTGCCGTCCGGGCTGAACGCCAACGACCGGACCCCGCCGGTGTGACCGGTGAGGGGTGGGCCGAGTGGGGTGCGGGTGGCGACGTCCCACAGCCGCACCGTGCCGTCCGCGGCCGAGGCGAGGGTCTTGCCGTCCGGGCTGAACGCCAGCGCGGTCACGCCCTTGCTGCCGCCGGTCAAGGGCGGGCCGGACTGCTTGCGGGTGGCGACGTCCCACAGCCGTACCGGGCCGCCTCGGCCGTAGCCTGTCGAGGCGAGGGTCTTGCTGTCCGGGCTGAACGCCACCGTGGTCAAGAATTCGCTGCTGGTGAGGACGCCGAGCTGCTTGCGGGTGGCAACGTCCCACAGCCGCAGCTCCGGATTGCCGCCCGCGGCCAGGGTTTTGCCGTCCGGGCTGAACGCCACGGACTGGACCCAGAGGTCCCCGGCAGTGAGGACAGCGAGCTGGGTTCGGGCGGTGACGTCCCACAGCCGCACCGTGTGGTCGTAGCCGCCCGAGGCGAGGGTTTTGCCGTCCGGGCTGAACGCCACCGAGTAGACGTCGCGGGTGTGGGCGGAGAGGGTGTAGGCCCCGGCCCAGGTGTCTCCGGCAAGGAGGTAGGTGGCGGGGGCAGCCAGGCCCATGGCGCCCAGGGTGAGCAGGAGCCGGCGGCGGGTGAGGTACCGGGGCGGGGGTTGTTCCGCGGGTGGGCCTGGAGTTGCCTGTTGTTGGGCGGCGGTGTGCGGGGCAGTGCCGGATGTCTCCGGGGCGGACCTGGCCGAAGCCGGGAGGTCGCGTGCGGTCGGCCGGGCTGTGGGCGGTGCGGCGTCAGGTTCGGTCCGTCCCGGCATGTCGGGTGGGGATGCGATGGGGGAGAGCGGCAGAAGCTGCCCGGTGGCCGGCGTGTCCCCATCGGTCGGCCGGACCGGTGATGAGCTGCTGCCGGGCCCGTCGCTGCCGCGCTTGGGCGGGGTCGCCGCACTGGGGTGAGCGACAGACGTCGTTCTGGACACCGACTCCGCCGCGCCCTGTACTGCACCACCCGGCGATTCGTGGGAAAGGACGGACTGCAGGAACGCGACAGCCGCGGCCGACACGAGTCTGCTGTCGTCTTCCGCGAGACGACGGATCCCCTCCAACGCCTCGTGGCGGACGAGGTCGTTGCCGATCCGGTACAGGCGGGCGAGCCCGTCCAGGGAGGCAAGCCGGTCGTCGGCGATCGGGCTGCGGAGCGCATGGCGCAGGTGAGCCGGCAGGGTCCAGTTGATGTTCCGGGCGATGACGATGCGGCCCTCGACGTTGTCCTGCTTCTTCGGACGCTGCTGGGGCATCTCGTCCACGACCCGGTCATGGACGTAGCTGTAGAGCTCGTCGAGGGTGATGTCACCATCGCCGTCGAGGTCGGCGCTGCCGTCACGCAGGCCAGCCACCAGGTGCCGGGTGAACACCGACTGCGCGGCCTGGCCGCGCGGCTGGTTGCCCTCGAACGAGTACTGGGTGGCGTCGGAGGCGGTCAGCACGGTGCGACCGCGGCCCTGGAACCGCTCCAGCGCGTGCACCGCGGCGTCGCCCTTGGCGAGGCGCCCAGCTGGAAATGCACCGCTGTAGCAGCAGTCCAGGATCAGTACCTTCTGCCGGGACATACAGCCGGACATGGCCTGATCGATCTGCTCGGCGGACAGCGCGGTGAACAGCAGGCTGTCGCGGCGGGTGTTGGTCATCGCCAGGTACAGCCGGCCGTCGTCGTCCTTGAGGCCGTGGCCGGTGAAGTACAGCAGGGCCAGGTCGTCACGGCGCCGGTCGCGGTAGAAGTCGCCGATGGCCTCGCCGACGAGATGGTGCGGCTCGTTGACCAGCGTAGTGACCTCGAAGCCGGCGATGTCCGGGTTCCGTAGCACCGCGGCAAGCGCCTCCGCGTCGTGGGCCGGGGCGGTCAGCTGCTGCAGTCCGGTGTCCTGGTAGTCGTAGGTGGCGATCAGTAGCGCCAGGCGGCGTCCCACGGCTAACCGCCGGTGTGGCGACGGATGTACGCGTCGATGAGGTCGCGACGCTCGGCGGTTGTGGCTCGCTCCAATGCGATCGTGTCGCCGTCGATGGCCAGCGAGACGCGGTGCCGGGCGGAGGATCGGCCCAGCCAGTCGCGTGGGGTCTCGACGAGTGCGGTGAACACACCGCCGGACGCGCTCAGCGCCACGACGACGGCCCCCAGCGTGACCGCACCAGTGCCCTTCGCACCCGTGGGAGCCGTTCCGCCGAGTCCGGGACGGACCGATTCGACGTCCAAGTCAGCGATCTCGGCCCGCAGATGGCGTGCCAGTCGTTCCAACTCCTCCAGGTCCAGCTCGGGGCCGGGAGCGATGTCGAGCAGCACACTGAACATGCCGTCCGCCCGGCCCCCCGAGGGACCACTTCTCATCGCAGCGTCGTCGTGCATGCGTCCCCCGCCGGCGAGTTGTCGCGACACCGTTCCCCACAGTGTGGCGGCGTGCGACGGCCTGCGGCAGCCGGTCGGGGCAAATTGCCAGCATGCGGGGCGGGAGAACTCCAGGGCGACATACTCGCGGAGCTTGCCGTGCACGTGGGGGCGGGTATCTCCATTGCGGATGGAGCGGACGCGGACGACGGTGCCGTTCTCGGTCGGACGGCGGATCGTTGAGTTCCAGGACGGGGTGGGAGGCGGCGATGGTGTCGTGGAGGAGGAGCTCGACCGGCGGGAGGCTGCCGCACGGGAGGGGATCGCCGAACTGTGGGCACAGATTGAGAAGTTGACCAGGCGTCTTGCCGGACGGGGAGAGGTGTTGTCCCGTCTGGTGATCAGGCGGGAGACGATGACCGACACCCTGTCCGGGGAGGAGACGGCGACGGATGCCGGGGCGGAATCGGACGTGGGCAGGGCGGGATCACCGGTCGGGGTGCGGCTGGTGCCGCAGTGGACGCCCGGGCTGGAAGTGGAGGTGCTGCCGGGTTCGTATCGGGACATCGTCGAGATCCTGATGGGCGCGGTGCATCACCTGTGCGCCGTGCTGGGGCCGTCGACGGACAAGAGCAAGGTGGATGGCTTCCGGTCGAAGCTGAAACGGCTGGTCGAGTGGGGCCGACTGGTGGAGCAGAGGCAGGGCCGAGCCGCTTCTTTCCTCACTTGTCTCATCGATTGCCCCTCCCGTCCCGATGCACTGCTCCTGCCCCATGACCAGGTGGGGCAGGACGCTCATAACGGGGCGAGGGAACCGGTGTGTCTGCTCCTGCAAGGCCGCCTGGACCTGCGTGCCCGCCACGAGGAAGCACACCTGACGGCCCCTGAGGTCGGCGGCCGGGCCGCACTCGCCGTCGGCCGCACCCGTCTGGAGAAGCGCCACCGCCGTCAAATGGCCACCGTGGTCGGGACGGTGACCGTCACCCGGTGCGCACTGCGCGCCCCGAACCGGCCCAACTGCTGCCCGGCCGATGCGGTGTTGGGGCTGCCGGGCGGGCGTCACACCCTGGGCCTGCGCCGACGCGTGGTGCTGGAGGCCGTCCGCGGCTCCTACGAGCAGGCGCTCGGGGAGGTCGGACGCCACTGCGGGACACGTCCACTGGGCAAACGCCAGGCCGAACAGCTGGTGCGGGCCGCCGCGGTGGACATCGCCGCCTTCTATGCCGCCCGCAGCCCACGCGATGCTGCTGGTGCTCAGCGTCGACGGCAAGGGGATCGTGATGCTCCCCGGCCATCTGCGCAAGGCCGCCGAGCGCGCCACCCGCACCCGTCTGTCGGCCGGGGAGAAGACAGGGCGCAAGCGGACGGCGACCCTGGCGGTGGTGCATGACGCGGACCCGGCGCCGCGCCGGCCGCATGACTTCATCACCCCGCCCGGCGGCCGGGCCACGGGCCGCCTCCCGCGAAAGGGGCCCAAAGCCCGCGCGAAATGGCTCACCGCTTCCGTCGAACACGACGCGGACCAGGTGATTGCCGCGGCGTTCGACGAGGCAGACGCCCGTGACCCCCAGCACCGCCGGTGCTGGTCGACGGCGCTGCCCACCGGCTGGAGTTGGTCCAGAAGGAGGCCGCTCGCCCGGCGGTCACGATCCACGTCGTCCTCGACATCGTGCACGTCATTGAGAAGCTGTGGGCGAGCGCACGGTGCTTCCACACCGCCGCCGAGATCTGGGCCGGCTTCAAAGCCGCCCGGATCCTGGCCCTCGCGACCGGCTGGCCCATTGCCAGCGGCATCCTCATCGGCAACGGCGACTTCCCGCAGTACTGGACCTTCCACACCCACAGAGAACGCGAACGACTCTACCCCCGGCCCGACCAGCACACCTACGAACTCCCAGCCTGACCAGCGAGTTCCCCCTACCGCGACGGGACCCGATGCGTGACTGACGGCGCCGCTTTCGTCATAAGGCGCATTGTCCGGTAGGCGGCCGGGGAACCTTCAGAGGGCAAGTCCCTGAAAGGTGGTCCGCGGTGAACACGCCCGAAGGCGAAGCCAGGATTCCTGAATTCCACATCCCTGTCCCCTATGAATGCAATCCGCTGCTGGAACAGGCGAGTTGCGCCATGTGGGAATGGCTGGACCACTATGACCTGATGGCCACCGAGCGCGCGCGGCAACGGACCCGCCAGTCCCTGCCGGACCTGTCGGCGGCGAACACGTGGACGCGGGCCGACACGGACCTGCTGAGCCTGTACGCCTGCTGGCTCGGGTGGGCGTTCCGGGTGGACGACCAGCTGGACGAGGACGACCGTTTCCAGCGGCTTCCGGCCAAGGAGGCCGCCATCGCCGACTTCTGCGCCATCCTGCATGGCGGACAGCCCGCGGTGCCCTCAGCCTTGACGCACGCACTCAAAGACCTGTGCGCACGGACCTCCCGGCTGGGGCCCAAGCCGTGGCATGCGATGTTCGTCCACCACATCGAGCAGTTCTTCCACACCTACGTCCAAGAGGCCCGCCTGGACGGGCTGGGCCGCACCCCGAACCTGCGTCAGCACGTGGACCGGCGCGTGTACTCGGTCGGGATGCTGTGGATGTGGGACCTGGGCGAGGCAACTCTCACGCGGTTCCTCCCCGACACCATCCGCAACAACGACGCCCTGTTCCGCCTCCGCCGGGCCGCCGCGCTGCAGATCGCGTTCGTCAACGACGTCTTCGGAGCGGTACGCGACGACTTCACCGGCTACCGGCACAACGCGGTCGGCCTGCTGCGGGCCCGTGACGGCCTTTCCTACCAGGAGGCGTTCGATGCCGTCGGTGCCATGGCCGACGACCAGATGGCCGTGTTCCTGCGCGAACACGCCCTGTTCGAGGAAGACCTGACCCGCAACGGCCCGCCTGGCCACACCCGCGAAGCCGTGCTGCAACACCTGCAACAGATCGCGGTATCCATCCGGGGCCAGTACGCGTGGCACGCCACAGTGGAAACACAGCGGTATGCGCTGGACGACCTTCTGAACGCCGGCCCCGACGAACTCGGCAGCTACCCGGACGACCTCCTGACCCACTACAAGAACAGGCAACAACCAAATCCTGACCCCTAGCGCGCCTGACACACATGACGAAATCCGAAGGATGCGCCACTCCCTCGCGCACGCCGCCCCCCGCACCGGGGCCCGATGGCCGTGGACGCCGACCAGTTCGCGGTCGGCAAAGACCGCAGAATCCGCGGCGAGCGCGGCACCGGCCCCGCTGTCCGTCATTTCGTTCGGCGCGCGTTGACGGCACGCCTGCTTGCCGTCTGAAAGGGCGTCACGCGGTGAAGGTCGCTACCAGTTCGTTCCGCCCGCAGGTGCCGGTTTTGCGGAAGATCGCCCTGAGATGCTCGTTGACCGTGTGCACGGACACCTCCAGGAGTCGGGCGATCTGCTTCGGCGCGGACCCGTCCTGCAGATGGTGCATGATCTGGCGTTCGCGGGCGGTGATCGCGTGCCAGTCGCAGAACGAGGGCAGCAGCAGCGTGCCGGTTGCCCGCTGGATCATGATCGCAACGTCACCGTCGTCGCCAAGCGGCTGGGCTTCGATCGTGGTCCACCAGC
>DATCQX010000231.1:0-4471 GCA_036569285.1 Streptomyces sp. | reverse complement strand
GGACGCGGCCGGGTGCGCCTTGTCGAGGTCCCAGTCGGTGTCGGTCGTCCCGACGATCCAGTGCCGCCCCCAGGGGATGACGAACAGCACGGACTTCTCGGTGCGCAGGATCAGCCCCGTCGAGGAGTTGATGCGGTCCCTGGGGACGACGAGGTGGATGCCCTTGGACGCCCGGACGTGGAACTGGCCGCGTGAGCCGACCATCGCCTGCGTGTCGTCGGTCCACACGCCGGTCGCGTTGACGATCTGCCGGGCCCGGATCTCGTACTCCCCGCCCGCCTCGACGTCCTGCACGCGCGCGCCGACGACCCGCTCGCCCTCCCGCAGGAACCCGGTCACTCGCGCGCGGTTGGCGACTTTCGCGCCGTACGAGGCAGCCGTGCGCACCAGGGTGGCGACGAAGCGGGCGTCGTCCATCTGGGCGTCGTAGTACTGGAGGGCGCCGACGAGGGCGTCCTTGCGCAGGGCGGGGGCGACGCGCAGGGCGTGACGGTGGCTCAGGTGACGGTGCGCCGGCAGGCCCCGGCCGTGGCCGCGGGCCATCGACATCGCGTCGTAGAGGGCGACGCCGGAACCGGCGTACAGGCGCTCCCAGCCCTTGTGGCGCAGCGGGTAGAGGAACGGCACGGGTTTGACGAGGTGCGGGGCGAGGCGCTCCAGGAGGAGGCCGCGTTCCTTCAGGGCCTCGCGGACGAGGGCGAAGTCGAGCATCTCCAGGTAGCGCAGGCCGCCGTGGATGAGCTTGCTGGAGCGGCTGGAGGTGCCGGACGCCCAGTCCCGGGCCTCGACGAGGCCGGTCGACAGGCCCCGGGTGACGGCGTCGAGGGCCGTCCCGGCGCCGACCACTCCGGCCCCGACGACCAGCACGTCCAGCTCGCGCTCGGCCATCTCCGCCAGGGACTCTGCACGCTGTACCGGTCCCAGTGTCGCTGTCCTCACCGTCGCCTCCCGCCGTCGGCCACCTCGCCCCCGCTCAGATTCTGACCGCCTTGTCCGCCTCAGGCCACACCTGTGGACAACACGCTCAACCAATCCCGCATATCGGTCATATTTACTCCTAGTCTGACATTGCGCTCGCCCGTCCAGTCCACAGGGCTTGCGTACCCGCCACGCTTCGGTTAACCCACCGTTCTCGGTGACTGGGAAGGACGGCCCACGCCATGCCCGCAGATCTCGCCGTCATCGGACTCGGCCCCCTCGGCCTGCCCCTGGCCCAGGCCGCGGTCGCCGCAGGCATCCCCACCATCGGCTACCGGACCGGCCCCGAACCCGGCTCCCTCACCCCCGCCGAACTGCGCCGGATGCTCGCCGGGGGCTTCCGCGTCGTCACCGACCCCGCCGAACTCGGCCGCGTCCGCACGGCCGTGATCTGCGCGCCCACCCCGCGCGACGCGGACGGCGGACTCGACCTCGGCGCGGTGGAGTCGGCCGCCCGCACCCTCGCCGGACACCTGCGCCCGCACACCACCGTCATCCTCGAATCACCGGTGCACCCCGGGACGACCGAGGACTTCCTGCGGCCCCTCCTGGAGGAGACCTCAGGCCTGCGCGCGGGGCGCGACTTCCACCTCGCGCACTCCCCCAGCCGCGTCGACCCCGGCAACCGCGCCTTCACCCCGGCCAACACCCCGAAGGTCATCGGCGGCCTCACCCCCGCCTGCACGGAGTCCGCCGCCGCCTTCTACGGACGGCTCACCGACAAGGTCGTCCGCGCGCGGGGGCTGCGGGAAGCGGAGACCGTGCAGCTCCTGGAGACGAACTTCCGGCACGTCAACATCGCGCTCGTCAACGAGATGGCGATCCTCTGCCACCGTCTGGGTGTCGACCTCTGGGACGTCATCCGGTGCGCCGAGACCAAGCCGTTCGGCTTCCAGGCGTTCCGTCCGGGACCCGGCGTCGGCGGTCACTCCGTCCCCCTCGACCACCCCGGCGGCCCCCTGCGCATGGTCGAACTCGCCCAGCAGGTCAACACCCGCATGCCCCGGTACGTCGTCCAGCGCGCCGCCGCCCTCCTCAACGAGCACGGCAAGTCGGCGCGCGGCGCCCGTGTCCTCCTCCTGGGCGTCACCTACAAACAGGACCTCGCCGACCAGCAGAACACCCCCGCGCGCGAGATCGCCGTCCGCCTGATGGAACTCGGCGCCTCCGTCAGCTACCACGACCCCCACGTCCCCTCCTGGAACGTCCTCGACCGCCCCGTCCCCCGCGCCGACTCCCTCTACGAGGCCGCCGCCGACGCCGACCTCACGATCCTGCTCCAGCAGCACCGGACGTACGACCTTCAGGGGTTGTCGGTGAAGGCGCAGCTTCTGCTGGACACGCGGGGGGCGACGCCTACGGGGGCGGCGCATCGGTTGTGAAAGGGGGCGCGCGGGAGGAGCGCACTTCTGGGGTTGGTGGCGCGGGGCGGGCGAGGGCCAGTACCTTGGAGGCAGGTGGAGTCGGCCTCAGTGGGCCTGTGGCTGACTCGTGGATGGACCAAGGAGTGTCCGCCCCTGGGTGACTCAGGGACGGCCATTCGCCATCACGCCCAAAAAGCGGGAGCCCACCACAGCCGGCTACTGCGGCAGGCTCCCGGGTGGATCACGGGTGTCCGTCCCTAGTTTCTATAGGGACGGCCGCTCACCACCCAAACAGCCGCAAGATCCACCTCCTCTTGAACTGAACCATCCGAAGACGGATCCGGTCCCAGCGGGTGGGCTTGCGGTGGCGTCCCATGGGCGCCCCCTTCCACGGCACCGCCCAGTAGCCCGGTGGACGGCTTCGTCGGGAGTCGGGCCGGGCCCCGAGGGGACGGGGTCCGGATCAAATCCCTGGAAGGGGGCGCTGCCAGAAACCTGGAGCGCCACGAGAAGGACGCTATCGCCCGACGATCAGCAGAAACCTTCCCTCAAACTTCGTTCACCACCGCACGCCCCCCGTTTCACCTCGCGCGCCCCCCACCACAAGCCTCAAGAAAAACGAAAAGGGGCCGATCACCGCACCCGCGGCGACCGGCCCCTTCAGGCGTCGTACGACCGGCTACCGCCGGTCCTGCGCATCCGCGACCACGACCTCGACCCGCTGGAACTCCTTGAGGTCGCTGTACCCGGTCGTGGACATGGCCCGCCGTAGCGCGCCGAAGAAGTTCATGGACCCGTCGGGCGTGTGGGACGGCCCGGTGAGGACCTCCTCGATCGTGCCGACGGTCCCGAGGTCCACCTTCTTGCCGCGCGGCAGTTCCTCGTTCACCGCCTCCATGCCCCAGTGGTGCCCCTTGCCGGGCGCGTCGGTGGCGCGGGCGAGCGGGGAGCCCATCATGACGGCGTCGGCGCCGCAGGCGATCGCCTTGGGCAGGTCGCCGGACCAGCCGACACCGCCGTCGGCGATGACGTGGACGTACCGGCCGCCGGACTCGTCCATGTAGTCCCGGCGCGCGGCGGCGACGTCCGCCACGGCGGTCGCCATCGGGACGCGGATGCCCAGGACGTTGCGCGTGGTGTGCGCGGCGCCGCCGCCGAAGCCGACGAGGACGCCCGCCGCGCCCGTGCGCATGAGGTGCAGGGCGGCCGTGTACGTGGCGCAGCCGCCGACGATCACCGGGACGTCGAGTTCGTAGATGAACTGCTTGAGGTTGAGCGGTTCGTGCGACCCGGAGACGTGCTCGGCGGAGACCGTCGTCCCCCGGATGACGAAGATGTCCACGCCCGCGTCGACGACGGCCTTGGAGAACTGGGCCGTGCGCTGCGGGGAGAGCGCGGCGGCGGTGACCACGCCCGCGTCGCGCACCTCCTTGATGCGGCGGCCGATCAGCTCCTCCTTGATCGGCGCGGCGTAGATCTCCTGGAGGCGGCGCGTCGCCTGCTCGGAGGGCAGCTCGGTGACCTCGTCGAGCAGCGGCTGCGGGTCGTCGTAGCGCGTCCAGAGCCCTTCGAGGTTGAGGACGCCGAGGCCGCCCAGCTCGCCGATGCGGATCGCGGTAGCCGGGGAGACGACCGAGTCCATCGGGGCGGCCAGGAACGGCAGCTCGAAGCGGTAGGCGTCGATCTGCCAGGCGATCGAGACCTCCTTCGGGTCCCGCGTACGGCGGCTGGGGACGACGGCGATGTCGTCGAAGGCGTACGCCCTACGGCCGCGCTTGCCGCGCCCGATCTCGATCTCAGTCACGTCTGTGGCCTTTCCCTGTTGCGTTGCAGCGCCCTCCAGTATCGCCGACGGGTATGACAAAGGCGGCCCCGGAGTTCCCGGAACCGCCTTCATCGAGCCTCACGCGCGCGTGGAGCTCACGAATCACCCCCGCCTACGCGGGAACGCTGAGGGGTCGAGCCCCACGCGCGTGGGGCTCACTTGCTGCGGCTGTAGTTCGGCGCCTCGACCGTCATCTGGATGTCGTGCGGGTGCGACTCCTTCAGACCGGCCGACGTGATGCGGACGAAGCGGCCCTTGGACTCCATCTCGGCGACGGTGGCCGCGCCGACGTAGCCCATGGTCT
>DATCQX010000230.1:0-9259 GCA_036569285.1 Streptomyces sp. | reverse complement strand
CTGGACGAGGCCGTCGCGGCCCTCGCGGCGATGCCCACGGCCGTCCCCGTGGCGGGCGGCACCGACCTGATGGCCGCCGTCAACTCCGGCCAGCTCAGGCCCGCCGCGCTCGTCGGCCTCGGCCGCATCAGCGAGATCCGCGGCTGGCAGTACCAGGACGGCCACGCCCTCCTCGGCGCGGGCCTCACGCACGCGCGCATGGGGCGCCCCGACTTCGCCGCCCTCATCCCCGCCCTCGCCGCCTCCGCGCGCGCGGCGGGCCCCCCGCAGATCCGCAACGCGGGCACCCTCGGCGGCAACATCGCCACCGCGGCGCCCACCGGCGACGCGCTCCCCGTGCTCGCCGCCCTGGAGGCCACCCTCGTCATCGCGGGCCCCGGCGGCGCCCGCCGTGAGATCCCCGTCTCCCACCTGCTGGCCGGCATGGAGATGCTGCGCGGCGGCGAACTCATCGGGTACGTGCGCGTGCCGCTGCTGCACGCCCCCCAGGTCTTCCTCAAGGCGACCGGCCGCACCGGACCGGGCCGCGCCGTCGCCTCCGTCGCCCTCGTCCTCGACCCCGCGCGGCGCGGCGTGCGGTGCGCCGTCGGCGCCATCGCCCCGATGCCGCTGCGCCCGCTGGACGCCGAGGCGTGGGTCGCCCGGCTCATCGACTGGGACAACAACCGGCGGCTCGTCCCCGAGGCGCTCACCGCCTTCGGCGAGTACGTCGCCGCCGCCTGCATCCCCGACCCGGTCCCCGAAGTCGACGGCAGCGTCACACCGCTGCCGCCCGCCGTACTGCACCTGCGGCGCACCGTCGCCGCGCTGGCCCGACGAGCACTGGGGAGGGCGCTGTCGTGACCGACGAGCAGCACAGTCAGGAACACGGCACGCCCCAGGGCGTCAGCCGCTGGGACCCGTTGCCCCAGGGCGACTACGACGACGGCGCGACCGCCTTCGTCAAGCTGCCCGAGGGAGGCGTGGACGCGCTCCTCGCGCGCGACAGCCCGCTCGCCGCGCCGGGACACGGGTACGTCCCGCCGCCGATAGCGCCGACGCCGGGCGCGGAGAACTGGGCCGCCCCCGCGGACGGCGTGGAGTGGCCCGCGCCCGATGTCACCGGCGCGGGTTCCGGTGACGACCGTTTCACCTACCCCGGGCAGCAGCACTCCGGGCAGTGGACCTACGAGGAACCGCCGCCCGCCGCGCCCGCGCACGATGTGACCGGGCAGTGGTCCATCCCCGTCGCCGGGGGCGATCTTCCGGACGAGTCCGGGGAGTTCACCGCCTCCGTGCTGGCCGAGCAGCAGTGGGGGACCACCCTGCCGGGCGGCGCCACCGCGCCCTGGGCCGACTCCGGGTGGGACCAGCACAGCCAGGGCCACGGCGTCGACCTCGCCGGGGCCGCCGGGCACTCCGACGGGCGCGGCGTCGAACTCCCCGGTCTGTCCGGGTACTCGGACGGGCGCGGGGCCGACTACACGGGCGCGTCCGACGGGCACGGCACCGATTTCGCCGGGGCGGCCGGGCTGGGCGGCGAGTACACCGCCGGGCACGGGGTCGGCTATCCCGAGGTGCACGGCGGTGATCCGGCCGGGCACTCCGAGGGGCGCGGCGCCGATCTGGCCGGTGGGCTGGGCGCCGGGCTGGAGTTCGGGCACTCCGACGGGCGGGGCGCCGATCTGGCCGGGCATGCCGACGGGCTGGGCGGCGCGGGCGCGCACACGGACGGGCGTGGGGTCGAACTCCCCGGGCTGTCCGGCGTGTCGGAGCACGCGGGCGAGGCGGACGGCGGGGCCGGGCCGGGCGTGTCGGCGGGGCTGGACGAGGGTGCCGGTGCCGGTTCCGGCGAGGCGGTGGGTCTCGGTGGAGCCGCCGGGCTGGGCGGCGCGGCCGGAGTCGGTGAGGTGGCTGGTCATGCCCCTGTCGATTCGGGGGCCGTCGGGGGTGGCGCGGGCGGTCATGCCGTCGTCGAGCCCGATGCCGCCGCCGCTGCCATCAACCGGCTGACACTGGGCGCCGGCCAGCGGCTCGCGCCGGAGACCGAGGAGGTGCCGGACGGCGGTGAGGACGCCGCGTCCGGGCAGGGCGTGGCGGCCGGTTCCGCGGACGTCTCCGAGAGCGCGGCCGTCGAACCGCCGTACGAAGCCCCGTCAGAGGCCGTGGAGGGCGCTGAGAGCGCCCCGGAGGACGGCGGGGGATCCGAGGGTGGTCGAGAGGCCGCGGAGGGGCTGGAAGGGGCTCAGGGGGACGCGGGGGCGGACGAGGCCGAGGACGGCCCGGACGTCGTCCCGCCGCCCGCCGAGGAACACCCGCTCGCCTCCTACGTCCTGGCCGTCAACGGCGCCGACCGGCCCGTCACCGACGCGTGGATCGGCGAGTCACTGCTGTACGTGCTGCGCGAGCGCCTCGGCCTCGCGGGCGCCAAGGACGGCTGCTCGCAAGGAGAGTGCGGCGCCTGCAACGTCCAGGTGGACGGGCGCCTCGTCGCCTCCTGCCTGGTGCCCGCCGTGACGACAGCCGGGAGCGAGATCCGCACGGTCGAGGGCCTCGCCGTCGACGGACAGCCGTCCGACGTCCAGCGCGCCCTTGCGCGGTGCGGCGCCGTCCAGTGCGGCTTCTGCGTCCCCGGCATGGCGATGACCGTGCACGACCTGCTGGAAGGCAACCCGGCGCCCACCGAACTGGAGGCGCGCCAGGCCCTGTGCGGCAACCTGTGCCGCTGCTCCGGCTACCGGGGCGTCCTGAACGCCGTCCAGGAGGTCGTCCAGGAACGTGAGGCACTCGCCGCCGCCGAGGCTGAGTCGGACGGCGACGGGGCACGTATTCCGCATCAGGCGGGCCCGGGGGCCGGCGGGGCGAGCCCGTCGGTCTTCGACACGGGGACCTTGGGAGGTCAGGGCCAGGTGTTCGGCCAGGACGGAGGCCAGGCGTGAGCGAGCCGGTTCCGTACGACGTGTCGTACGCGCGCGCTGTGCCGGGTGAGGCCGGCCGGGACGGAGGTGCGGCATGAGCCAGGACGCCGTTGCCGCGCCGGTCGTGACGGAGGCCGTTCCCGTGCCCGAGGCGCTCGCGCACGGGCTGGGCTCGTCCCTGCATCCGGCGGACGCGCGCGCGAAGACCGAGGGGACCTTCCCCTACGCCGCCGACCTGTGGGCGGAGGGGCTGCTCTGGGCGGCCGTCCTGCGCTCACCGCACCCCCGCGCGCGCGTGGTGTCGATCGACACGTCCCACGCGCGGGAGATGCCCGGCGTCCGCGCGGTCATCACCCACGAGGACGTCCCCGGCACCCCCCGGCACGGCAGGGGCGTCGTCGACCGCCCGGTGTTCGCCTCCGAGGTCGTCCGCCACCACGGCGAACCCCTCGCGGCCGTCGCCGCCGACCACCCCGACACCGCGCGGATGGCCGCCGCCGCCGTCATCGTCGAGTACGAACTCCTCGACCCGGTCACCGACCCGGAGCAGGCGTTCGAGGCCGAACCGCTGCACCCGGACGGCAACCTGATCCGGCACATCCCGCTGCGCCACGGCGACCCCGAGGCGGTCGGCGAGATCGTCGTCGAGGGCCAGTACCGCATCGGCCGTGCGGACCCCGCCCCGATCGGCGCCGAGGCCGGACTCGCCGTCCCGCGCCCCGACGGCGGCGTCGAGCTGTACCTCGCCTCCACCGACCCGCACACCGACCGCGACACCGCGGCCGCCGTCTACGGGCTGCCCCCCGAGCGCGTCAAGATCGTCGTCACCGGCGTCCCCGGCGCGACCGCCGACCGCGAGGACCAGGGCTTCCAGCTGCCCCTCGGGCTGCTCGCGCTGAAGACCGGCTGCCCGGTGAAACTCACCGCCACGCGCGAGGAGTCGTTCCTCGGGCACGCCCACCGGCACCCCACGCTCCTGCGCTACCGCCACCACGCGGACGCCGAGGGCAGGCTCGTCAAGGTCGAGGCGCAGATCCTGCTCGACGGGGGCGCGTACGCCGACACGTCGTCCGAGGCGCTCGCCGCCGCCGTGTCGTTCGCCTGCGGCCCCTACGTCGTCCCGAACGCGTTCATCGAGGGGTGGGCCGTCCGCACGAACAACCCGCCCTCCGGGCACGTGCGCGGGGAGGGCGCGATGCAGGTCTGCGCGGCCTACGAGGCGCAGATGGACAAGCTCGCCAAGAAGCTCGGCCTCGACCCCGCGGAGCTGCGCCTGCGCAACGTCATGGCCACCGGGGACGTCCTGCCGACCGGCCAGACCGTCACCTGCCCCGCGCCCGTCGCCGAGCTCCTCCAGGCCGTCCAGGAGCACCCCCTGCCCGCCCTCCCGAAGGACACCCCGGAGGACGAGTGGCTCCTCCCCGGCGGCCCCGAGGGCGCCGGGGAGCCCGGAGCCGTCCGCCGGGGCGTCGGGTACGGGCTCGGGATGGTCCACATGCTCGGCGCGGAGGGGGCCGACGAGGTCTCCACCGCCACCGTCAAGGTCCAGGGCGGCGTCGCGACCGTCCTGTGCGCGGCCGTCGAGGCCGGCCAGGGGTTCACCACGCTCGCGCGCCAGATCGTCCAGGAGACCCTCGGGATCGACGAGGTGCACGTCGCGCCCGTCGACACCGACCAGCCGCCCGCGGGCCCCGGTTGCCGGGGGCGGCACACCTGGGTGTCCGGAGGGGCCGTCGAGCGGGCCGCCAAGATGGTCCGCACGCAGCTGTTGCAGCCCCTGGCGCACAAGTTCGGCATGTCCACGGAGCTGTTGCAGATCACCGACGGGAAGATCACGTCCTACGACGGTGTCCTGTCCACCACCGTCGCCGAGGAACTGCACGGCAAGGAGCTGTGGGCCACCGCGCAGTGCCGCCCGCATCCCACCGAGCCCCTCGACGGGGCCGGGCAGGGGGACGCCTTCGTCGGGCTCGCGTTCTGCGCCGTCCGCGCGGTGGTCGACGTCGACATCGAGCTGGGGTCCGTGCGCGTCGTCGAACTCGCCGTCGCCCAGGATGTGGGGCGGGTGCTGAATCCCGCGCAGCTCGCCGCCCGGATCGAGGCGGGGGTCACCCAGGGGGTCGGGATCGCCCTCACGGAGAATCTGCGCACCCCGCGCGGGTTGATCCGGCATCCCGATCTCACGGGGTACTCCCTGCCGACGTCCCTCGACGCGCCCGAGATCAGCATCGTCAAGCTCGTCGAGGAGCGGGATGTCGTCGCGCCGTTCGGGGCGAAGGCGGTCAGTGCGGTGCCGGTGGTGACGTCGCCGGCGGCTGTGGCGTCTGCTGTGCGGGCGGCTACGGGGCGGCCGGTGAATCGGTTGCCGATACGGCCTCAGGCGGCGGTGGTGACGCAGTAGGGCGGTTGGGGGCGGGCGTCTTGAAGAGGTGGCGTCCATGCCGGAGTTGCGTCCGTCCGTGTCGGGGTGGCGTCTTCGGGGGCGGTGTCTTTGGCATCGGCGTATCCCGGGGGCGTTTTCGGGCGGCGCTTTCTGATCACCGGGGGATGGTGTTCGGGGAGTCGGCTGGCGTGCGGGCGCTGGTGGGGGAGTTGGCGCGGGTGGGGTAGGTGCGGGGGCGTCTGCCGGGCGGCGCATGCGCGGGGAGTGCGGTCTGTCGGACTGTGGTGTCCGGGTGGGTGGGGCCGCAGCCCGATCCGAGGTGGCTGCTCCCGCAGGTGCCGGTCCGATCAGCCCACGGACCAGGCCTCGTGGCTCGTCCGGTGCCGTCCAGCCCGCTTCCGAGTTCGGTGCCTCCCCGTGCAGTGGACGCGTCCCCGCCGGCCCGGCTCCGCCCCCACTGGTTCCGTCCGCCCGCTCCGCCCGGCCCCGGGAACACGTCGGCCTTCGCGCTTCGCGGCGGACAGCCGGTAGCGCTGGACACCTCCGCGATGACCCCCGGCGAGACGGCCGAGAAAATCCTTGTGGAGAGGCAACTCGCGTGGGTGGAGTGACGTCTTGCCTGGTGGCGGGGCGTTGTCAGTGGGGCGGCGTAGTGTTCTGGGCAGTGGGGCGGCCCGGGGTGCGAGCGGGGCGTTTCGCCTGGTGAGAGACCATGTTCAGGCACGGGGGCAGCGATGAACGGCACGGCGACGACGATCACTTTCACGGAAGACGCGCTCGACCCGTACGTCACCCACGCGCCGACCCGGCGTTGGCTGACAGGCCCCGGACTCCCCGGAGTCGGCGGGCTGCTGACCTTCGAGGCGCTGCGCCGGGACGGCCTGCGGACGGTGGGGGACTCGACGGGCGACCCGCGCGGGGAACTGGCCGCCGGTATCCGGGACCAGCTGGTCATCGGCGGACTCCTCGGCGCGCGCGGCCAGGAGACGGAGTCCGTCCTCCTCGACGGCACGACGGGCGCGGTCTCGACGGCGCACTTCCTCCACGACCGCCCCGGCCTGATGGACGTCCGCCCCCTCGCCCCCTCCCTGGAGAAACTGATCCGCTTCGCCACGGCGGCAGACGAACTCGCGGCCCTGCGCGGCCAGTTCGCCTCGTACGCGGGCCGCTTCGGCGCACAGGCGGTCGCGGAGGCGACGAAGCACCTGCTGTCGCTGTACGAGGGCGAGACGGACGGCGAGGTGGCCCCCTACTGGAAGACCGTCGCGGTGATCCGCCCCCTCTCCCTGATCGCCGGCCCCGGCACGACGTCCGGCCTGGCCCTGGACCTCCCCCCGCGCCTCCTGGACGACGAGTACGGCCAGGGCGAGATCGTCCGCTTCGAGGAGATGGACTTCCCACAGGCCCTCACGCACGCGCCGTCCCGCCACTTCCTCGCCGCCGTCGGCCTCCCCGAGGAAGCGGTCTGGTTCACGCTGGACACGGACGCCCCCCTGCGCACCCTCGCCGACTACTGCGAGGACGAGTCCCCCACCCACGAACTCCCGCCCCACGCGGCCCGCCTGATCCGTCTGGGCGCCCTCCTGGAGGACACGGCTCTCCTCCTGGACGGCACAACAGGCGCCGTCCTCTCCTACACCTTCCCCGACCACACCCTCCGCCCCCTCAACGCCGACCTCTCCACCCTCGCCTTCACCCTCTGGCTCATCCACCGCGAACGCACCCTCGACGCCCTCCACGACCTCACGGCCACCTACGACCACCTCACCGAGGCCATGAACCAGACGCTCGCCACCCTTGATCCGACGGCTGTGGTGGTGGGGGCGGGGGAGGACTGGCGGTACTGGCCGGAGGTGTTCGGGGATGAGGCGGGGGGTGGGTTGTACGCGTAGTTCCGCTGGTGCCGGGGGCGTTGAATTACAGCGGCGCCGAGACGCCGCGGTAGGAGTCTTTTCCCCTACCGCAACACGGAGTGAGCCGTACGCTCGGAGCATGAGCACTGCGGGGCAGAGGGTGAAGGAAGTCCGCAGGCATCGCGGACTGTCTCAGCGTGAGTTGGCGGATGCGTCGGGGGTGTCGCTCTCGACGATCCGGAAGCTCGAACAGGGTGAACGGGAGTCGGCGCGGCTTGAGACGTTGCGCAAGTTGGCGCACGCCTTGAGGGTGCCGACGATGCGGCTCGCCCATGACCGCAATCCGGAGGACGCGGACGCTGCGACCAAGGATCGCTGGGAGGCCGTCAGACAGGCTCTGGAACGGCCCTCGGTTGTGCTGGAGACGGACGACGAACCGCCGACCGTCAGTGGCGTGCGGGCCGCGATGAAGGACGCGGAGCCGCTGTTCAAGGGCGACCGGTTCGCCGCGCTCTCGGTACTGCTGCCGTCGCTGCTCCGGGACGCCGAAGCGCTGGGGCCGGAGGGCCGCAGCGTCCGTGTGAGGCTCTTGCAGCTTGCCGGGTGGCTCATGGTGCAGACACGTCAGTTCGGGGCGGCAGAGACGGCCCTTGAGCGGGCGTTGGACGACGCGGCCGACCGCATGGAAGGTGCCGCCACGGTCAACACGTTGTGCTGGCTGCTGCTGCGTCAGGGCGAGTTGGGCAAGGCGTACGACCTCGCGGTGAAGTGGGCCGATGAGACTGAGCCTCGCATGTCTCGGGCCACTCCGGCCGAGCTGAGTACGTGGGGTTGGATGTTGCTCCGGGTGTCCGCCGCAGCCGTGCGTAACTCACAGCCCGGGGAAGCTGAAGACGCACTGAAATTCGCCAGTGCTGCGGCTGTCGCCCTCGGGCGCGAGTACGCCCCGGAGAACGACTTTCTCCGGACGTTCGGACCGACCACGGTCAAGCTCAAGGCGGCCGAGAACGCGAGCGTCGTCGACCGGCCAGACATGGTGCTCCGCATCTCTGAACGGGTGCCCGTGTTCAGTCTCAAGCCCACGTCGAACAACCGAAACCGTCACCTTCTCGACGTGGCCGACGCCCATGTCAAGACAGGCAACTGCGCAGAAGCGTTCGGGAAGTTGGAGCAGATCAACAGCGATAGCCCGGAGTGGCTTCCCAACCAGCGCTACGCCCGAGACATTCTCGGACGAGTAGTCAGGGGACGGCGGACTCTGACGCCCGAGATGCGGATCATGGCTGACGTGGTCGGGTTGCCGCTGTAGCGCTTGTGGCACTTCCTGCCGACGGGTTGCGGAAGTGCCACAGACAGTAAGTGGGGCGTCACTCCATGGTGGTCACATCGATCCACGTAAGGGAGTGACGTCGATGGCCACCGAGACCCATGAGGCGAACGGCAGCGCGGGGCAGTGGGAGTACACGACTTACCCGCCTGCCGGGGAAAGGTGCTCCGCCTGTCTGAGACCGCTGAGTCAGGATGAGCCAGTGCGGCGCGGAGCCATCGAGCGGCCGTCCGACGCGCCCGTCACTCTGTACCGGCACATCAAGTGCCCCAAGGGTGCGTTCTGATGACTCCCGGCAAGCCCGTGAACGGCCGCGTGAGCGCTCTCCGCCTCCCTCGGCCGGCTCGGCTCTTGGGCGGCTCCGAAGAGCCTGAGGTGACGCCCGGGGCGGATTGGTGGAGTGAGTACGGCGGCAGGCTCGACGAAGCCACGGGCGAAATTCAACTCCCGGTGCCGACGTTTGCTCCCTGCCCGTACGAGGAGTGCCCCGAGTGTGCGAAGGGGGCCGGGTGATGGTCACCGTTGAGCACATCGGGCTGGAAGTCACGGACGGCGAACGGACGGGGATTCTTCAGTCCTTGTGGCTGGGGCATGCGTGGGTGCGGCCGGACGGTGGTGGGGTCGAGTGGACTGCGTCGCCGTCCGAGTTGGAGCCTGCGTGAGTGCGTTTCGGCAAGTCACCGTTGCCGTCAGCGTCGCGGCGTGGGTCGCCGCCATCGTCGTCCTGATCTCCCGTGGTGCGTCCGGGAGTTAGCCGTCCGCTGATTCCGGCGTCCAGATAGAGGACCCCGCCCGCTGC
>DATCQX010000229.1:0-16532 GCA_036569285.1 Streptomyces sp. | reverse complement strand
CGACCGCGTTCGTGCCGGTCACGGCGGTCTGCTGGACACTCCTCATGATCGGCGCGATGATCACCCACGGACGGCGGAGCGAGTACGCGCTGGTCGCGCTGAACCTGGTCTACCTCGCGCTCGCCGTGTTCGTGGCGTGGGGGCGCCTTGGCCCCACGCCGTTCACCGGCTGAAGGGGCTGTCGCGGGACATGTCGGGGGATACGGAGAAGGCCGTCGAGTTCCAGGAGTTGCGCCCGCTGCTGTTCTCCCTCGCCTACCGGCTCCTCGGGACGGTGACGGAGGCGGAGGACGCGGTGCAGGAGACCTGGCTGCGGTACTCCGCCTCGACGTCCGAGCCCCGGTCGGTGAAGGCGTTCCTGACGACGACGGTCACCCGGATCTCGATCGACGTGCTGCGGTCGGCGCGCGTGCGCCGGGAGCGGTACACCGGCCCCTGGCTGCCGGAGCCGCTGCTCGACGACCCCTATCAAGACCCGGCGCGGGCGGCGGAGTTGGCCGATTCCGTGTCGGTCGCCTCGCTCTTGCTCCTGGAGCGGCTGAGCCCGCTGGAGCGGGCCGTGTTCGTGCTGCGCGAGGTCTTCGACTTCCCGTTCCCCGACGTCGCGCGGACGGTGGGCCGGTCGGAGTCCGCCTGCCGTCAACTCGCCGTCCGGGCAAGGCGGCACATGGCGGCGGACGAGGCCCGTTTCCGGACGACCCGTGCGGAGCGGGACGCGCTCGCGGCCCGATTCTTCGCGGCGCTGCGCGAGGGGGACGTCCCCGGGCTGCGGGATCTGCTCGCGGCCGGTGTGGCCATGGTCAGCGACAGCGGGGGCAAGGCGCCGCGGCTGGCGCGGCCGGTCGGTGGCGCCGCGGACGTGTCACGGCTGTTCGGCGCCGCGTTCCCGCTGATGGCGAGGGCCGGGGTGACGTGCGAGCCGCGCGACGTCAACGGCCTGCCGGGCGCCGTGTTCCGGGACTCCGGCGGGAGGGTCCTGCACACCATGGCCCTCGATGTCCGGGGGGACATGATTCACGCCGTCCATCTGACCATCAACCCTGACAAGCTGCGCCATCTCGGTCCGGTGGCGGACGCGTGGGCGGTGGACCGGGCGGTGCGGCGGGTCCGCCAGGAGTGACGAGTCGGCGGTATTTATGCCGCCGGAATATTCACGCGACATGGGGATGCATGTGGGTGCGTTTGGTCGCGCATCCCCACGGGCGCGTCGAATTCAGAAGGAAATCTCAGGAACCGGTGCTGTTCCAGTTGGGGGTGTAGACGACAGCCTCGGAAGAGTCGCCCGCGCGGACGGCCGAGTGGGAGTGCCCGGTGGAACCGAGGGCGAGGGCGAAGGCCGCCGCGGCGAAGAGGGCCACGAGGACGGCGGCGCGGAGGAGGGCGTTCTTCAGCGCGCTTGCCTGGCTGTGCATTTGGGTATTCCTGTCGTTCAAGGGCCGGCTGTCGGGATCACTCTCGCCGGAGCAAGTCAGCGGAGGATCAGCGGACGATGGACGCGAGATCTACGGGACCGAAGACCGGGCGATTCGCCCCGTGTGCAATTTCGGACAGGAAGTGTCCACGGGTTCGGCGGATCCTCGAATTCCCTACCGCCGGTAATCGTGCGGTCAATCGCCTCGGCCGGAGGAGATTCCCCCGCCACCACTACTTGAAGCTGCAAGTTCTAGGGCTAGGATGATCAGCGCGGCGCCCGGCCCGACCAGAGAGGTGACCCGGTGGCGGTCCTCCATGTGTCCCTTCTCGGCTTTCTCGAAGTGCGCAGGGACTCGACCGGCCTGGACCTCGGAAACCCTCAGCAACAGGCCATGTTCACCGCCCTGCTGCTGCGCCACGGGAAAACCGCGTCGGCCGCCGACCTGATGGCGGCGATCTGGGGCGAGGAGATCCCGGCCTCCGCGCTCACCACCTTGCGCACCTACGCCTGGCGACTGCGCAAGATTCTGGAAACGAACAGCAAGTGCCCGGAGTTTCTGGTCTCCGTGGGCGACGGTTACCGGCTCGTCGTCCAGGACGAACACATCGACTGGTACGAGGCACAGCGAATCGGCCGGGAAGCACTCGACGCCGACAGTCCGCATGGTGTATTGGCCGGCCTGGAACAGGCTCTGGCCTTGTGGAAAGCGGAACCGCTCGCCGGGATTCCCGGCCCCTACGCGGCACTTCAGCGCGACCGGATCAACGAGACCCGGCTCACTCTGGAGGAAGAGCGCCTCGACACCGTGATCAATATCGGCCAAGGCCAGTTGTGTGTTCCCGAGTTGGTGGAACTGGTCGGCCGTTATCCCCTGCGGGAGCGCTTCCACGCCCTGTTGATGCGCGCACAGGCCCAATCCGGCCGCCGCGCCGACGCCCTGACGACCTATCACGCGGCACGCCGGCTCCTCGTCGACGAACTCGGCGTCGACCCGGGCGCCGAACTCACCGCCGTGCACCGGCAGATACTCAGCGGCGACCTGGACGCCGCCCCCGACCCGGCGGAGCCCGACGGACAGCCGGACGACCGGACGTCCGCCGCGCCGGTGCTGCCGCCCGCCCAACTCCCGCCGGAACCCGCCGACTTCATCGGGCGCGCGCATGTCGCCCAGGCCCTCACCTCGGCGATGAGCGCGAAGAACAGGCCGACACTCCCGGTCGTCGTGCTCACCGGGATGGGCGGCGTCGGCAAGTCCGCGCTGGCGCTGCACGTCGCCCACCGGGTGCGCGAGGCCTACCCCGACGGCCAGTTGTACGCCGACCTGGGCACGATGGCCGCCCCCGAGAGCGTCCTCGCCGGGTTCCTCCAGGCGCTCGGCACACGCCCCGAGGACGTGCCGGAGGCGCCGGAGGCGCGGACGGCGCTGCTGCGGACCGTGCTGAACGAGCGCAGGGTGCTGATCGTGCTGGACGACGCCCGGGACGCGGCGCAGATCCGGCCACTGCTGCCGGGCAGCGCGCACTGCGGGGTCCTGATCACCAGCCGGACCCGGCTCGGAGGGCTTCCGGCCTCGCTCCAGGTCGAGTTGGAGGCGTTCTATCTCGACGAGGCGCTCGAACTGCTGTCCCACGCGATCGGCGCGGAGCGGGTGAACGCGGAGCCGGAGGCGGCGGCCTCGCTGATGAAGTCGTGCGCGTATCTGCCGCTGGCCGTACGGATCGTGGCCGCCCGGCTCGCGGCCCGGCCGCGCTGGTCCATCCGCTCGCTGGCCGCCCGGCTCGCGGACGAGCGGCGCCGGCTCAGCGAGCTGAAGGCGGGCGAGCTGACCGTGTCGGCCGTCTTCGATGTAACGTTCCGCCAGCTCCCCGCCGACCAGGCGCACGCCCTGTGCCTGCTGTCGAGCGTGAGCACCCCCGACCTGTCCCTGGCGAGCGCCGCCGCGCTGCTGGACGTGGACGAGCCGGACGCCGAGGAGTTCCTGGAGGCGCTGGTCGACGCGGCCGTCCTGGAGGCACTGGCGGCGGGGCGGTACCGGTTCCACAGCCTGCTGCGGACGTTCGCCCGCGAGAAGCTGCCGAGGGACATGTACCACGAGCCGCTCCACCGGCTGCTGCACTCGCTGCTGGCGTCGGCGGTGGACGCGTTCCGGCACGCCGTGCCCGGTGACCCCATCGAGGACGCGCTCAGCCCGGCCATGATGCCGGGGCGGCGGTTCCGCGGGCTCTCCGAGGCCCGGGTGTGGGCGGTCGCGGAGACGGCGACGGCGCTGGCGGTCGCGGAGCAGGTCGCCCGGGAGTGGGCGGAGTCGGAGCCGGGAGCATGCGACCACCTGGAGTGGCTCGCGCCCGCGACGGATCTGCTGATCGCGCTCAGCCCGTACTGGGGTGACACGAGCCACGTCGCGTGGAACTCCGCGATCCGCGCTCTGGCGCGGGCCACCGTGCTGGCCGGGGACGAACGGGCCGAGGGGCGGGTGCGGTTCCTCAGCGGGAACATCCACCTCGGGCGCTCCCGGCTCGCCGCGGCCGTCGAACACTCCACCCTCGCCGTCGCGCTGGCCCGGCAGACCGAGGATCACGTGATCCTCCGTCAGGCCCTCAACGACCTGGGGCTGGCGCACCAGTTGAGGGGCCGGTACGCCGAGGCCATCGCCTGTTACGACGAGGCGATCGTGCTGGCCCGGCAGCTCGGGCACGTCACCGGGGAGGTCGCCACGACACTCAACTCGGCCCTCCTGCACGTCAGTACAGGCGATCCGGAGCGGGCCGTCGCCGTCTGCGAGCGGCTTCTGGCGGACACCCACGCGCTGCGCGGGGACCCCGGGGGCACCGCGTACGCCTTCTACGTCCTCGGGTACGCCCAGCACGCACTGGGCGCCCACGAGACGGCCGTCACCTGGTACGAGCGGTGCCTGTCCGTCGCCCTGGAGGCGGGGCTGACCAGCCGGGAGGCCAGCGCGCGCTTCCGTCTCGCCGACTCCCTCCACGCCCTGGGGCACGCGAAGTCGGCGCTGGTGGAGGCGGTTCGCGCCGTCGAGATGTGCCAACAGGCGCGGGACGGCCGCAACCTGGCGCAGGCGCTGATGGTCCTCGGCCGTATCCGCCTCGACCTCGGCCAACCCGACGCGGCACGCGCCGCCCTCACGGTGTGCCATCGCATCATGACGGAGCTGTGCCTCCCCGAGGAGCACCTGGCCGGTCAACTCCTGCGGGCTCTGCCGCCGTTGCCGGCCGACGGGGAGACCGGGTCGCTCACCGTCCCCCAGCCCCGCGAGACGTCACCGCCAGAAGGTTCGCGCCGCGCGCTCCGGAGTCCGGGTCGATGAGGAGTTCCCGTTCCATCTTGAGGACGTCGGTGAAGTTGGCCTCCTGGTCGTGAAGGGGGCCGGTGGAGGGGAGGAGGAGGCCGGGGAAGCCGGTGAGGGTGTCGAGGCGGAGGTGGAGGGACATGCACAGGAGGCGGATCTGGCCGGGGGTGAAGAGGTGCGCGTGGGGGGCGCCGGGGTCGTCGGGGTCGTGACCGGCGAGGCTCTGGAAGGCGGAGGGGAGGTCGCCGTGGCAGAGGTATTCGAGGGCGGCGTGCCAACGGCTGCGCAGGAAGGAGACCATGAGGCCGGTGGGCGCCATCAGACCGGCCAACTCCCTTAATCCCGAATCCGGTTGAGGGAAGGCGCTCAGTGGGGACCAGTCGTGGAAGACGAGGTCGTAGCCGCCGGTGTCGTCCAGATGAGCGGTCAACTCCCCCGGGCGCGCGGCGACATGCCGTACCCGGCGGCCGTACCCGGCGTGGTCCGAGAGGGCCCGCGCCTCGCGGGCGGCGTGCGGGGTCGCGGCGATGTGGACGCCCGTGCTGTGCGGGTACTCCGAGGCGATGCGGCGGGCCCAGCGGCCCGCTCGGGCGGAGACGTCCACGAACGTGAACGGCTGCGGGAGCCGGGAGAGGACGGACTGCTGCAACGCCGTCCAGAGCAACGCGTCGGTGAGCCTGGCGTAGAACCGGCCCGAGACGCCCTCCTCGCTCCCCGCGCACACGGTCCGGATCTGCTGCACTGAAACTGAACTGGTCACTGTGGCCTCTCGGTTCACGGCATGGCGGTTCTCCGAGCCCCCCGTGGGCTCATGGGGCGTCGGCGGGGGCGAGGGTGACGCCCCGGGTGGCCGTCAGGGGTGTCCGGCCGCCGGCCTGCCCTGAGGCCGCCGGGGCGACCCGGCCCCGCCGACGGGCGGCGACGCGGGCGCGGGCCGGTCCGTGACGCGCAGCCGGGAGCCGAGCACCATCCCGAGCTGGAAGCGGTTGTCGACGCCGAACCGGTCCATGAGCGCGCGCAGGATGTTGGTGACCGTCCGCGGGCTGATCCCGAGCCGGTGCGCGGCGCTCGTGTCGGTGTGCCCGGCGTACAGCAGGGCGATGAGTTTGCGCTGCCGGTCGTCGAGGTCGAGGGCGACGGGCGCCCGCTGCCGGTGGTGCGGGGGAACGGGCCGGAGGGGGGACGGGCGTTCGGGAGCTGCCATGGGTGGTTGCCTCTTCGGTCCGGATCGTCCAGTGGGGGGCGTGTCGGTCGTCGCGGGAAGCGGGGAGCGGGGGCGATGTCGGTCGCCCTGGTGAGCGGCGTCCGTCGCCCCCACCCTCGCAGGGCCCGATCAAGGCCGGATCAGCGGCGGATCAGCGATGCTTCGGCAAAGGTTTTCTCCGCGTTTCCCTGTGGGGGAACTGTGACCGGAGGGACCCACGTTGGCTTCCGTGACGAGCGAGGGCAATGATGAGGCGGCCGTCCGTTCTCCGAACGGGCGTCCGTCCCCTTCCGGGGGCGTTCCGCTCCGTCGCGCCCCCACACGCCTGGGAGTCCACCTTTGTCCACTGTGTTCTCTGTGCCCAAACAGCGGGCCGCCACCGAACCGGCGCCGTTCTCGGTCGCCGTGGTCGGCGCCGGTCCGCGCGGCACCAGCGTCCTGGAACGCCTCTGCGCCTCGGCGCCGGAGCTGCTCGCCCCGGGCGTCCGGCTGACCGTGCACGTCGTCGACCCGGCCCCGCCGGGCCCGGGGCACGTCTGGCGCACCGCGCAGTCGGGGGAACTGCTGATGAACACCGTCGCCTCCCAGGTGACCCTGTTCACGGACGACAGTGTGAACTGCTCGGGCCCGGTCCTGCCCGGCCCGAGCCTGCACGAGTGGGCGGACGGCGCGATAGGCCCGGACGACTACCCGACCCGCGCGCTCTACGGCCGCTACCTGGAGTGGGTGTTCGCCCGCACACTGAGCACGGCGCCCTCCTCGGTCCGCGTCGAGACCCACCGGGCGCGCGCGATACGCCTGGACGACACGGCGGACGGCCGGCAGAGCCTCGTCCTCGACAACGGCCGTACGCTGCCCGGGCTCTCGGCGGTCGTCCTCGCGCAGGGCCACCTCCCGGCGCTGCCCTCGGCGGACGTGCGGCGCGACGCCGAGCACGCCGGACGGCACGGCCTGCGGCACGTCCCGCCGTCGAACCCGGCCGACGTCGACCTCGGGGCCGTACCTCCCGGCGAGGCCGTGCTGCTGCGGGGGCTCGGCCTCAACTTCTTCGACCACATGGCCCTGTTGACGACGGGCCGGGGCGGACAGTACGTCACGGACGGGGACGGCGGGCTGCGGTACGTGCCGTCGGGGCGGGAGCCCCGCATCTACGCCGGGTCGCGGCGGGGGCTGCCGTACCAGGCGCGCGGGGACAACGCGAAGGGGCCGTACGGGCGGCATCTGCCGGAGGTGCTGACGCCGGAGGCGGTCTCGGCGCTGCGCAAGCGCGCGGACTCCGGGGATGCGCCCGACTTCCTGCGCGACGTCTGGCCGTTGGTGGCGAAGGAGGTCGAGACGGTGTACTACTCGGCCCTCGTCCGGCGCCCCGGGTTCACCACGCGCTATCTGGCCGCGCCGTACGGCGATCCCCAAGAGGCGCTGATCCTGACGGAGTTCGGGGTGGCGGAGGGGGACCGGTGGGACTGGGAGCGGGTCTCCCGGCCTTATGCGGGGCGGGAGTTCGCGCATCGCGGGCAGTGGCAGGAGTGGCTGCTCGGCTACCTCCGCGCGGACGCGGCCGAGGCGGCGCGGGGCAACGTGGACGGGCCGCTGAAGGCCGCCCTGGACGTACTGCGGGATCTGCGCAACGAGTTGAGGCTCGTCGTCGACCACGGCGGCCTCACCGGGGACTCCCGGCGCGACCATCTCGACCGCTGGTACACGCCGTTGAACGCGTTCCTGTCCATCGGCCCGCCCCGGCGCCGGATCGAGGAGCTGACGGCGCTGCTGGAGGCGGGCGTCGTGGAGGTGCTCGGCCCACGCCTCGAAGTGACACCCCAGGACGGCGCCTGGCTCGCCCGCTCCCCCGACGTGCCCGGCTCCGCCGTCCGGGTCACGACCCTCGTCGAGGCACGGCTCCCGGAACCCGCCCTGCACGCGACCGGGGACGCCCTCCTGGCCCACCTGCGGGACACGGGGCAGTGCAGGGCGCACGTGGTGGACGGCTACACGACAGGGGGTGTGGACGTCTCCGCCCGCCCCTACCACCTCCTCGACCGGCGGGGGGCGGCCCATCCCCGACGGTTCGCCTTCGGGGTGCCGACCGAGGGGGTGCACTGGGTGACGGCCGCGGGGGCGCGGCCGGGGGTGGACTCGGTGACGCTGTCGGACGCGGACGCCGTGGCGCGGGCGGTGCTGCGGGCGGTCGCGGAGAGGGCGGCGCCGGTGGGGGTGTCGGACCCTGAGGTACTACGGGTGTGACGCCGGAGGGGTCACGGGGGTGTGGTCAGCTCGCGTCCGTCCACGCGAACGGCACCGTGAAGCAGCCCACCCGCGCTCCCTTCGTCCCGGGCTCGTCGTGGATGACGACGGACGCCGCCTCGCCCGGCCGGAACGTCCAGGAGTGCGTGGCGACGCCCACCCCTGAGCCGCTCGGCCCGGTCGTGAAGTCGAGCCACACCTCGTTCTCCTCGTTCACGTGCTCGGGGCCCGTCCCCGGCACGTGCTGGTAGTGCCCGCCGGCCGCCGCCGGATCCGCCCCGCACGCCTTCTGATGCACATGCGCCCCGAACGCGCGACCGGAGGGGAAACCACTCACCCGGAGCGTTACGACGGTGGCGCCGCCGTTCGTGGTCCGCTGGACGACCTCGACCGACGAGCCCGCGGGGACGAGGTCCTGGTCGTAGGTGACGGCGTCGGACGGGATGAAGGCGGTCGGCGGCGCGAACCGGGCGTCGGCCCTCAGGACCACGTCACGCGCCGAGCCGGGCCCGGCCGCGAGGGCCGCGGCGACGGCGCCCGCACAGATGGCTGCCAGCATGAATGCTCACCATTCCTGAAGTTCGCGAAGTCTGTCTCGGTTCAGCGCGATCGCTACCCCCTTGTTCCGTTGTTAAGGGACGCGAGGCTTGAGCGCCGCTCGAAACGTGCCGTTCGAGTGAACATTCCGTGCGCGCCTTACGTACCCCCACTGGATCTTCTGTCACTCCTTGGGCGTACGCTGTCTGGCTGTCAACGGGGGAGTCACGGGAGTCGCGGTGTTGGAAAGTGTGGGGTCGCTGACCGGCGGCCCATGGATCTATGCGGTTGTGGCTCTGTCCGTGCTGTTCGACGTCTTCCTGCCGGTGCTGCCGAGCGGTGTGCTCGTCATCACCGCGGCGACGGCGGCTGCCGCCGGCTCGGGTGCGGCGGTGGCCGGGCAGGTGCCCGAGCACGTGCCCGACATCCTCTTCCTGATGCTCTCCGCGACGACGGCGTCCGTGCTCGGCGACCTCGTCGCCTACCGCCTCGCCTGGCGCGGCGGCGAGCGGCTCGACCGGGCCATCGCCCGGTCCCGGCGCCTCACCACGGCGCAGGAACGTCTCGGCGAGGCGCTGGCGCGCGGCGGCGGTCCACTGATGGTCCTCGCCCGCTTCGCCCCCGCCGGGCGCTCCGTCGTCTCCCTCGTCTCCGGCGCCGCGCACCGCCGCGTCCGGGACTTCCTGCCGTGGTCGGTCCTCGCGGGGATGGCCTGGGCGGGGTACAGCGTGGCTCTCGGGTACTACGGGGCGCACTTCCTGGGGGCGAGCTGGCTGTCCACCGGGGTGTCCGTGGTGGCGTTGTTCGGGGCGGGGGCGGGAGCGGCGTATTTGATGCGGCCTCAGAAGGGGCGGGCCGAGGCGGGGGCCTGAGCTGAGGCGGGGGCCTGAGCTGAGGCGTCAGCCGGGAGCGTGAGCCGGAGCACATCGGCGGGGTAACCCCCAGGGGGTACACGGCCAGCCCCTAGGATGGCGCCCGTGACCCGAGCGGAGCTGTGCGACGTGCGGTCACCCCTGCGGGGGTGGCCGTTGTTCGTGTGCGTGCTCGGTGTGCTCGTGGGGGTGCTGGCCATGCATGGGCTGGCGCCTGGAGGGTTGCATGCCGTCGGGCATGAGCGGGGCGGCGGGCATGAGCCGGTCGGCGGGGTGACCGCGGCCTCCCCCGCGACCCCGGTCTCCCCTGGAACCCCCGCTTCGGCCATGTCCCTCGTCGGCGCCGAGACTCTTTCCGACGGGGCCGCGTTCAGCGAGTGCCCCGGGGACGGGCACTGCGGTGGGCATGCCCGGCATGCCGATGCGACCTGTGCGGCGGCGAAGGTGAGCGGGGCGCCGGTGCTGGCGGGACCTGTTCCCGACCCGGTCGCCGTCGCCGTCCCCGACGAGATCCTCCACTCCGACGCCGGGGTCACGACCCGGGCGGCGCGGGCTCCGCCGTCCCTCGCCGAACTCCAGCTCCTGCGGATCTAGAGGCGCCCGCACACCACGTCCCGTGTCGGCGTGGGGTGCTGCCGCGCCCGAAAGACCTTCCGTACGCAGGAGTTCACGCAATGAACAGCAAGTTCGGCCGTACCCGGCCCGCCCAGATCGCCGTGGCCGCCGTCGCCGCGCTCCTCCTCACCGCCTGTGGCGGCAGCGGGGACGACAAGGCGGGCGACGAGGCGAACTCGGCGGCGTCGCCGTCCGCGTCCGCCGCGCAGGGCGGCTCGAAGGGGGCCTCGGACGGGGCCCACAACGCGCAGGACGTCACCTTCGCGCAGGGGATGATCCCGCACCACCGGCAGGCCGTCGAGATGGCGGCACTGGCCGCCGACCGGGCGTCGTCCGCGCAGGTCAAGACGTTGGCCGAGCGGATCCAGAAGGCCCAGGACCCCGAGATCGAGACCATGAGCGGCTGGCTCAAGGCGTGGGGCGAGAAGGTCCCCGACGGCAAGACGGGCCACGCCGGGATGGAGGAGATGTCCGGCATGGACGGCATGGACGGGATGATGAGCGACGCCGACATGAAGAAGCTGGAGAAAGCGTCCGGCGCGGAGTTCGACACCCAGTTCATGACGATGATGATCGAACACCACGAGGGTGCGATCGAGATGGCCAAGACCGAGAAGGCCAAGGGGAGTTACGCCCCCGCGCTCACCCTCTCCGACGCGATCGTCACCGCGCAGCAGGCTGAGATCACCGAGATGAACGGCTTGCTCGGCAAGAAGTAGTCACAGTTCGGGTGGCGGTTCGTGCACGTGCTTCAGGCGCGAACGGGCCGCCACCCGCTCCCCCGCCTCCAGCTCCGTCCAGAACCGGTGGCCCGTCACGAACACCGCCAGTTCGTGCTCCCGGCGGCGCAGCTTCTCCACCTCCGCCTGCTCGTCCTCCGTCCAGCCCGGGGACGCCGGGCGCTCCACCCTGCGCCAGCCCTCCTTGTCACTGAACCCGTCCAGCGGCACGACCGACCAGGGCAGCCGCTTCAGCAGGGCCGACAGCTCGGCCCGGACCTGATGCAGCTCCTCCTGACCGGCGCGCAGGTCGCTCGGAAAGTCATAGGTCTTCGCCACACCGGCAATGGTACGCCTGTTCGATTTTGCGAAGCGAGTTCCTCACGGGGTTCACACGAACGAGGTAGTCGAACGTACGTTCTGTCCATAACGCCGTGCGGGACCGGCGTGGGGGCGCCGGCCGGCGCCCCCACGCCACCGGTCAGCCCGTGCGTGCCGCCAGCTCCCCCACCACCCGCTCCGCGACCGGCGCCGGGACCCCGTTCGCGTGGGCCGCTCTCAGCAACGCCCCGCCGATCGCGTCGAGTTCGAGGGGGCGGGCGGATTCGGCGTCGCGCTGCATGGAGGACTTCATGCCGGGCGGGAGGGTGTCGTAGACGGCGAGCGTCCGGGTGGGGTCGGAGGGGGCGCCGGCGGCCGTGGCGATCGCGGCGGTCTCGGTGACCAGGGCGGTGAGTTCGTCGCGGTGGGCGGTGCGGAGGTCCCCGATCGGGAGGGCGTGACGGGTGGTCAGCAGGGCGAAGGGGGCGAGGAACGCGAGTTTCGCCCAGAGGGCCTTCGTCTCGTCGTCGAGGACACGTGTCCTGAGTCCGGCCTCGTTCAGGACAACGGCCAGCGCTTCCAGGCGAGTTGGATCGACAGGGTCGCCGGACAGGTCGATGTCAGCGAAGGGGCTGGCGTGGTCGACGACACCGGGCGCGGTGCGGGTGGACTCGACGCGGATCACGCCGGGGGCGACGAGTTCCCTGCGGTGGTGGGCGCGGAGGGCCTCGGGGTGTTCCACGCCGTTCAGGAACGGGACCAGGAGGGCATCCCCTAGTACTTGAGAGGGAACGCGCTTCAGAGCGTCGTCCAGAGCCGTCTGCTTGACCGTGATCAGTACGGCGTCGGCGGGGGTCCGGAGTTCCGTGTCCGCCTCGACGCGCGCGGTGAAGTCACCGAAGTGCTCGCTGCGGACGCGGATGCCGTTCTCCCGCAGGGTGGCCGCCGTGTCCGCGCCGGACAGGCAGATCACCCGGTGTCCGGCCCGAGCGAGGAGAGCGGCGATCAGGCCGCCGACCCCGCCGGGGCCGAGGACGGCGACGGTGAGCTGGGGTTTCGTCATGACATGAGTCCTTTCACCGGTCGGCCCCGGATGCCGGTGGCCGCCGCCGACGATCATGCCAACGCCGAGGAGACCTGCCAAGCGCCAGCGGAACACCACCGGACGGAGGAGACTGAACACATGTGCCGCAGCATCAAGACCCTCCGCCCGCCCTCCCCCACGACGCCACGAACGCCGACTTCCACGCCGCCGCCCTCCAGTACGTCCGCAAGGTCTCCGGCTTCCGCGCCCCCGCCGCGCACAACCAAGAGGTGTTCGACCGCGCGGTGGCCACGATCGAGGCGGCGACGGCGGAGCTGCTGGCGGGGCTGGAAGTGAGGGGGGCGAGCGGGGATGTGGACTCTTTGCGGACTCCGGCCACGGAAACGGCCCCCCGGAAGTGATCCCGGAGGGCCGCAGAATGCGCTGACCTGCGCTGTTCATCTGTGGGCGCGGACGGTTTCGAACCGCCGACATCCTGCTTGTAAGGCAGGCGCTCTACCCCTGAGCTACGCACCCGTACCTGAGGCTGACGCACCCAGGACGAGTCGACAGCGTACCTTGTCAGGGGTGCCGTCCGGCAAACCCGTATCCCCCCAGGGGATCCCCAGGGGGTTATCCCCACCCTCTTTCAGGGAGGCAGCCGGATCGATCGCGGTATTCGGTGAGCCTAGTTTCGGAGGACCGATCCGGTTCGTCTCAGGGGGACTTCGCCATGGCCCGCACGGCCCGCACCACGCGCCCGGCCCGTACGACCCGTAGTACCCGCACCCGCGTCCTCCTCGCCTCCGGCGCGGCCCTCGTCGCCGTCCTGGCCACCGCCTGCGCGGACGCCTCCGACGACACCGCCCCCGAGACCCGCGGCTTCGACTTCTCGGGGTCGGCCCTGACGATCGACGCGGACAACACCTCGCTGGAGATCGTCGCGGCCGACGGCGACAAGGCGGGCCACGTCGAGGTCACCCGCTGGTTCGACGGTTCCGTGGCGATCGGCAAGGGCCCGAAGCTGAGCTGGTCCTTGTCGGACGGCGAGCTGAAGCTGCGGATGGACTGCTCCGGCATCGTCGCGGACTGCTCCTCCCGGCACCGGGTCGAGATCCCCCGGGGCGTCACGGTGAAGGTCGTCTCGAACGACGGCGGCGTCAAGGTCAGCGGGGTGCGGGACGCGCTGAGCGTCAAGGCGCGTGACGGGTCCGTCCGGATCACCGACAGCTCGGGCCCGCTCGACCTGGACACCGGCGACGGCTCCGTCCGCGCCGACGTCGCCTCCAGGACGGTCACCACCCGCTCCGGCGACGGCTCCGTCCACCTGAACCTGTCGGTCGTCCCGGACCGCGTCGAGACGAAGGCGAACGACGGGAACGTCACGATCGAGGTGCCGAGGGCGACGTACAAGGTGACGGCGGAGGTGGACGACGGCGACAACCAGGTCTCCGTGCCGCGCGCCGACGACAGCGCGCACGAGATCACCGCGCGGGTCACGGACGGCGACCTCCGCATCCGCACGGCCGGCTGAGCCCCTACCCCCTCGGCGCCACACCCCGTACCCCTGCCGCGGTACAACCCGTCCCGGAGTGAACCGACCGCCCTGTGTGTTCGTCCTTCAACGGTGGGAGAATGGAACCGGGCCAGGCAGGACGGACGACAGCGCGGGAGAGGGACGTGACGGCGACACCTTCACAAGCGAGTCGACCGGACCGGCCCCGGGCGGGCGCCCGTACGCCCCGTAATACCCCGAGCCCCCTACGGGACACCCTGACCCTCCTCGCCGCCCTCCCCCTCCTCACCTCCCTGGCCCTCCCCGCCTCCTTCGCCGGCGGCGGCACCCGGCGCTGGTTCGGCGGGCGGTCGGAGGGCATGCGGGTGGAGGCGCAGGCGGCGAAGGACGCGGCTGCGGCGGCGTTCTACGAACTGGACACCGCGCAGCGGGACTTGAGGATCTCGATCGAGACGATCACCGCGGTGGACGACTCGGCGGCGGCCCGCAGAGCCGTCGGCTCGTTCGAGGAGATCGGCCGCCGGATCGACGAGGTGAGCCAGCAGTACATCACCGCCGTCGACACGTACGACCTCGACCGCGACGACCTGGAGACCTCGGCGGCGGCCCAGGCCCGCACGGACCTCACCCGCGCCAAGGACGAACTCACCAGGACCAAGCAGGAGTTGGACCGCTTCGCGAGCGGTCTCGGCCCGCTGCTCGGCAAGGCGGAGACCCAGCTGGCCCGCCTCGCGCCCGCCGTGGAGCGCGCCCGCCAGGCCCTGCTGGCGGCCTCCGGCGCGCTGGACGCCGTCCGGGCCAGCGGCCTGAAGGCGGACGACCTGGCGGCGCGGCTCGCGGCGCTGGCGCCCGAGCTGACGAAGCTGAACCAGAGCGGCGGACAGCACGGCGTGCCGCAGACGCTGGAGCGCGCGGAGCGGGTCGCGCGGGAGGCGGAGGCGATCCGCGCGGAGGCCGACCGGCTGCCGGAGCGGGCCGCCGAGATCGACCACCGGCTGGTGTCGCTGCGGACCCGCGCGCAGGCCCTGACGACCCGCGCCGCGCAGGTCGACCCGGTCCTCAGCGAGCTGCGCCGCCGGTTCACGGCGGCCTGCTGGCAGGACCTCCAGCGGGTGCCCGAGCAGGCCGCCGAGAACGTCCGGCAGGCCGAGGTGAAGCTGGGCGAAGCCCAGGTGGCGCGGGACGCGCAGCGCTGGCCGGACGCGGCGTCGCTGCTGTCGACGGTCCGGGCGCTGCTGAACGCGACGGACGAGTCGGTGTCGGCGGCGGGAGACCGGCTGGCCAGGCTGAACGGCGTCCAGAAGGATCCGCGGCAGGAGATCGACCGGACCCGTTTCGCGATCCGTGACGCCCAGCGTCTCGCGATGACGGGCCGGGCCACGCCCGATCCCCGGCACGCCCGTCCGCTCGACGAGTCCGTGGCCCGGCTGGACCGCGCGGTCGCCTCTCTGGAGGGGCGTCACCCCGACTACTGGCACTTCCTGACCGAGACGGAGGCCGTGCGGCAGACGGTGGCGCGGGTGGTGTCGCAGATCCGCGAGGAGCGGGGTACGGGCCACTGACACGGGTGAGGCCCGCCACCCCGGGAAGGGGAGCAGCGGGCCCGTAGTACCTGAGACCTAGGGGATCAGGTGCGGTACGCGTAGTAGTACGAGTTCGGGTACGACGCGATGATGCTCGACAGCGAACGCCGGTAGGTGTTCGAGGAGTGGTACGTGAGGTACGGCATGCCGTTCGCGACGTACGACACCATCATCGTGTGGTCCTTGGAGCCGTCGCGGTCGAAGTCGACCTGGACGACGTCGCCGATCTGCATCTGGTAGACGTTCGCGAGCGGCGTGGAGCGCTTGGCGTTCTGGGTGAACCAGGACCACTCGTTGACGCCGACGAACGAGTCCGACTGGATGTCCTTGGTGCCGAACCACTTCGTGTAGTCGTACACGTAGCCCGGGGCGTGCTTCCAGCCGCCCGCCTTCAGGGACTGGCTGACGAAGTTGGTGCAGTCGCCGCCCGCGCCGTGCCCGTTGAAGTTCGGGTAGTCGGGGTTGTAGTTGTTCCAGTACTTCTCGGCGTAGGCCGCCATCGCCTTGTAGTCGTACGTCCCGTTGGTGGTGTTCTTCGGGACGGCGGCGGGGTTGCGGGTGATGGCGGCGCGCGGCGCGTTCGGCATGTCGCCGGCGGCGGCCGTCTTCACGGTGGCGACGGCGGGCTTGACGACCTGGTTGACGGCCGGGCCGCCGTCGTCGGTCGAACGGACGCCGGAGAGCTGCCAGTTGCCGCGGCTGTCGGCGCTGAAGGTCAGCTGGTGGTGGGCCTGGAAGCCGGTGGTGGCGGGCTCCTTGCCGGTGACCTTCTCGTAGGTGAGGGTCGTGGTCTCGGTGACCTTCGCCGTGGCGGTGCGGCCCGTGACCTTGACGGTGTCGAGGCTGACGCTGGTGGCGCCCTTGCTGTACTTCTCGCCGAGCCTGGCCAGCGTGGACTTGCGCTGGGCCAGGGTGTCGAGGGTGCTGCTCTCGGCGCTGTTCTGCCGGGAGGACATCTTGACGCGGCCCGAGAAGCCCTTGGCGGCGGGCTTGCGGCGGTTGCCGTCCACCAGCGCATCGGTGCGGTCGGTGAAGACAGCGTCGGCCAGCTTCTGGAAGGTCGCCCTGGTCTTGGCGTCCACCGTGGGGTTGCTCGGGGTCGCGGCGCCCGCCGACCAGTTCGGCAGGAGCGCGACACCCGCGGCGACCGACGCGGCGGTCGCCGTGAGTATCGTGACG
>DATCQX010000228.1:0-7640 GCA_036569285.1 Streptomyces sp. | reverse complement strand
AGGGGCCCGACTACCCAAACGTCCCGGGCACGGCCTAGGGTTGCTGTGTGAACGAGCTCGATGTCGTAGGTGTCCGGGTCGAAATGCCCTCCAACCAACCGATCGTGCTCCTGCGTGAAGTGGGAGGCGACCGGTACCTCCCCATCTGGATCGGGCCCGGGGAGGCGACCGCGATCGCCTTCGCCCAGCAGGGCATGGCCCCCGCCCGGCCGCTCACCCACGACCTGTTCAAGGACGTGCTGGAGGCCGTCGGCCAGGAGCTGACCGAAGTGCGGATCACGGACCTCAGGGAGGGCGTCTTCTACGCCGAGCTGGTCTTCGCCAGCGGCGTCGAGGTCAGCGCCCGCCCGTCCGACGCCATAGCGCTCGCCCTGCGCACCGGCACGCCGATCTACGGCAGCGACACGGTGCTCGACGACGCGGGCATCGCCATCCCCGACGAGCAGGAGGACGAGGTGGAGAAGTTCCGCGAGTTCCTCGACCAGATCTCGCCCGAGGACTTCGGCACCAGCAATCAGTGACGCCCGTGCGCCGGACACCCGTCGGTGACGATGACGTCTCGGTTCGGCAATTGCCAGTGGCCAGTGAGAGCGTCCTACAGGATCGCCTCAGCGCATTCGGCTAGCCTTTCCCCGCGGTGGGGTACGGGAAACCACTCACAGGGTGATTATCACTCGGCGTGCCGAGCGCGGCGATCGTTGACGCACCCCCGGTGACTGCCTACCGTCGAGAAGGCAGGTCAAGGACGGAGGTCGGCGTGAGCATCAGCGGCGACGGTACGGCTGGGGGAGCCCCCGGACGAGGGTTCGGCGGAAACGGCCCGTACCGGCTTCACGGCAGCGCGCCCGATCACGCTCCTCGGCGCCCGGCGGCCGTGCCGAGCAGCAGCGAGGGGGCGGCGGCGATGACGTCCGAGGAGATCGGCTACCGAGGCCCGACGGCCTGTGCGGCCGCCGGGATCACCTACCGGCAACTGGACTACTGGGCGCGCACCGGGCTCGTCGAGCCGAGCGTGCGCGCCGCCTACGGGTCGGGCACCCAGCGCCTCTACAGCTTCCGGGACGTCGTCGTCCTGAAGATCGTGAAGCGCTTCCTCGACACGGGCGTGTCGCTCCAGAACATCCGGGGCGCGGTGCTGCATCTGAGGGAGCGTGGCTTCCGGGACCTGGAGCGGATGACGCTCATGAGCGACGGCGCGACGGTGTACGAGTGCACCTCGCCGGACGAGGTCCACGCGCTGCTCCAGGGCGGCCAGGGCGTCTTCGGGATCGCCGTCGGCGTGGTCTGGCGGGACGTCGAGGGCGCGCTGTCGCAGCTGCACGGCGAGCGGGTCGACACCGGCGAGACGTTGGTCGGGCACAACCCCTCGGACGAGTTGGCGAGGCGGCGGCACAAGGCTGTCTGACGGCGGCGCCGGGGCCCTTCGGGCGCGTGTTCGGTGCTGTTGTCAGTGGTGTGGTGCAGCATCGGAGATGTGAGAAACGCGCCGACGGTCCTGCATCTCGACATGGACGCCTTCTACGCCTCGGTGGAGCAGGCGGCCAAGCCGAGTCTGCGCGGCAAAGCGGTCGTCGTGGGCGGGCTCGGGCCGCGCGGGGTGGTGGCGACCGCGTCGTACGAGGCCCGGGTGTTCGGGGTGCACTCGGCGATGCCCATGGCGCAGGCGCGCAGGCTCGCGCCGAACGCCGCGTACCTGATCCCCAGGTTCGGGGTCTACCGGGCGATCAGCGAGCAGGTGATGGCGCTGCTGCGGGCGCTGTCACCGCTGGTGGAGCCGCTCAGCCTGGACGAGGCGTTCGTGGACCTGGAGGCCGAGGGGGCGGCCTGGGACAGCGCGTCGGCCCGGGAGACGGGGATCAGGCTCCGCGCGGACATACGGGCCGCCACGGGGCTGACGGGGTCGGTGGGGCTCGCCGCGTCCAAGATGCTCGCGAAGATCGCCTCCGAACGCGCCAAGCCGGACGGCCTTCTCCTGATCGAACCGGGCACCGAGCGGGCGCTGCTCGGACCGATGCCGGTGCGGACGCTGCCCGGAGTCGGGCCGGCCACCGGCGACCATCTGCGGCGGGCCGGGATCACCACGGTCGACGACATCGTCGAGGCCGGTGAGGACGAACTCGTCCGGCTGCTCGGCAAGGCGCACGGCCACGGGCTGTACGCGATGGCGCTCGCGCGCGACGACCGGCCCGTGGTCGCCGAGCGGGAGACCAAGTCGGTGTCCGTGGAGGACACGTACGACGTGGACATCCACGACCGGCTGCGGGTCGGGTTCGAGGTGAGGAGGCTCGCGGAACGGTGTGTGCGCAGGCTGCGGGAGGCCGGGCTGTCGGGGCGGACGATCGTCCTCAAGGTGCGCCGGTACGACTTCTCGACGCTGACCCGGTCCGAGACGCTGCGCGGGCCCACCGACGACCTCGCCGTGGTGCGGGAGGCCGCCGCGCGGCTGCTGGAGTCGGTGGACACGACCGGCGGGGTGCGGCTGCTCGGCGTCGGCGTGTCGGGGCTCGCCGACTTCACGCAGGAGGACCTCTTCGCGCAGGCCGCCGAGGAGGTGCGGCACGAGGAGGAGGCCGACGAGACGCCCGCGGAGGTGGTGGCCGAGGCGGTGGCCGCCGAGCATCTGTGGCGGCCGGGGCAGGATGTGCGGCACGCCGGGTTCGGGCACGGCTGGGTGCAGGGGAGCGGGGTGGGGCGGGTGACCGTGCGGTTCGAGACGCCGGGGGACGCCGGGCCGGGACGGGTGCGGACGTTCCGGGTCGACGACCCCGAGCTGGAGGCGGCGGAGGCGTTGCCGTTGGTGTCGGGGGAGGCCTGTGTCTAGGGCCGGTGGGTGTCTTCGGCGCGGCGGTTCAGACGTCCGGGTTCTCGCCCGCGATCGTGCCGAAGTCGCGGTCCTCCGGTGGGGTCGGGGTGACGCTGTCCATGCCGTAGTGGTGGTAGAGCTGGAGTTCCTGGGCGGGGGAGAGGTGGCGGCCGACGCCGAAGTCGGGGGCGTCCTTGATGAGGGCGCGCTCGTAGGGGACGTGCAGGGTGCCCTCGACGAGGCGGCTGGGCTCCAGGGGAACGAAGGCGTCGCGGGTGAAGATGCCGGTCCTTATGGCCGCCCACTCCGGGACGCCGGTCGCGTCGTCGAGATAGACCTCGTCGACGGTGCCGATCTTCGTGCCGTTGCGGTCGTACGCCTTGCGGCCGATCAGGTTGCGCGGATCGATGTCGGTCTGCACGGGCCCTCCACTGGTCGCAAGCCGGATGAAAGTCGTCGTAAGGACTACGAAAGAGCACATCGGGCCCGGGGGCCACTCGAAGACTCGGGCATTGACCTCGCTGGTAGGGTGAAAGCGGCTGTCGACCCTGTGCGGGAGAGTCCTCCGGAGACTTCGGAGGCGCCGAAGGAGCAACTCCTCCCCGGAATCTCTCAGGCTCACGTACCGCACGGACGAGGTCACTCTGGAAAGCAGAGCGGGTGTCGACGGCGTCCGCTCTCACCGACGGTGAAAGCCGGGCGCTCACGTGCACCCGGTGAAGCTCTCAGGTCAGATGACAGAGGGGGAGGCCGTTCGGGCACCCCACAGGCGTGGTGCCCCCGAAGGTCGCGTCAGACCAGGAGGCCCCCCGAAATGACTGTCCCCCGCACCCCGCTCCACGTCCTGGAACAGGGCGTTCCCTTCGAGCAGCGCCATATCGGGCCCGACCGCGAGGCCCAGGACAAGATGCTCGCGCAGGTCGGCTACGGCTCCCTCGACGAGCTGACCGCCGCCGCCGTCCCGGACGCCATCAAGAACGTCGCCGCGCTGGACCTGCCGCGGGCGCGGACCGAGGCCGAGGTGCTCGCCGAGCTGAGGGGGCTGGCCGACCGCAACCAGGTGCTCGGGTCGATGATCGGGCTCGGCTACTACGGGACGTTCACGCCGCCCGTGATCCTGCGGAACGTGATGGAGAACCCCGCCTGGTACACGGCGTACACGCCCTACCAGCCGGAGATCTCTCAAGGACGCCTCGAGGCGCTCCTGAATTTCCAGACGATGGTGGCCGACCTGACCGGGCTGCCCACCTCCGGGGCGTCACTCCTGGACGAGGGGACGGCCGCCGCCGAGGCGATGGCGCTGTCGCTGCGGATGGGGAAGAACAAGAAGGGCCTCTTCCTCGTCGACGCGGACGTGTTCCCGCAGACCGTCGCCGTGATCCAGACCCGGGCCGAGCCGACGGGCGTCGAGGTCGTCGTCGCCGACCTCACCGACGGGATTCCGGCCGAGGTCGCCGGGCGGGAGATCAACGGGGTGCTGGTGCAGTACCCGGGCGCCTCCGGCGTCGTCCGCGATCTCAAGCCGTTGATCGAGCAGGCGCACGAGGTGGGGGCGCTGGTCACCGTCGCCGCGGATCTGCTGGCGCTGACGCTGCTGACCTCTCCCGGGGAGCTGGGGGCGGACATCGCGGTCGGGACGACGCAGCGGTTCGGGGTGCCGATGGGGTTCGGGGGGCCGCACGCCGGATACATGGCCGTGCACGAGAAGTTCGCGCGGAGCCTGCCCGGACGGCTCGTCGGGGTGTCCGTCGACGCGGACGGGAACCGGGCGTACCGGCTGGCGCTCCAGACGCGCGAGCAGCACATCCGGCGGGAGAAGGCGACCAGCAACATCTGCACCGCGCAGGTGCTGCTCGCGGTCATGGCCGGGATGTACGCCGTCTACCACGGGCCCGAGGGGCTGCGCGGGATCGCGTGGAAGACGCACCGGTACGCCACCGTCCTCGCCGAGGGGCTGAAGGCGGGCGGCGTCGAAATCGTCCACCAGGCCTACTTCGACACGGTGCTGGCGCGGGTGCCCGGTGGAGCCGACGCGGTGGTCGAGGCCGCCCGTATCGGTGGGGTGAACCTGCGGCGCGTCGACGCCGACCATGTGTCCGTAGCCTGTGACGAGACCACCACGCGGGAGCAACTGGCCGCCGTGTGGCGGGCGTTCGGGGTCTTTGGGGACGTCGACGCGCTGGACGCCGGGGCCGAAGAGGTGCTGGGCGAAGGGGTGCTGCGGCGGGACGAGATCCTGACGCACCCCGTGTTCCGTCAACACCGGTCCGAGACGGCCATGTTGCGGTACCTGCGCAAGCTCGCGGACCGGGACTACGCGCTCGACCGGGGGATGATCCCGCTCGGGTCCTGCACGATGAAGCTCAACGCGACGACCGAGATGGAGCCGGTGACCTGGCCCGAGTTCGGGCAGCTGCACCCCTTCGCGCCGGTCGAGCAGGCCGGCGGATACCTCACGCTCATCCGGGAGCTGGAGGAGCGGCTCGCGGAGGTCACCGGGTACGACAAGGTGTCGTTGCAGCCGAACGCGGGCTCCCAGGGGGAGTTGGCGGGGCTGCTCGCCGTCCGTGCCTACCACCGGGCCAACGGGGACCTTCAGCGGACGGTGTGTCTGATCCCGTCGTCCGCGCACGGCACCAACGCGGCGAGCGCCGTGATGGCCGGGATGAAGGTCGTCGTCGTGAAGACCTCCGAGGACGGGGAGGTCGACGTCGAGGATCTGCGGGCGAAGATCGGGCAGTACCGGGACGAGCTCGCGGTGCTGATGATCACGTATCCGTCGACGCACGGGGTGTTCGAGGAGCACGTCGGGGAGATCTGCGGGCTGGTGCACGAGGCCGGCGGGCAGGTCTATGTCGACGGGGCGAATCTGAACGCGCTCGTCGGGCTGGCCAAGCCGGGGCATTTCGGTGGGGACGTCTCGCATCTGAATCTGCACAAGACGTTCTGCATTCCGCACGGTGGGGGTGGGCCCGGGGTCGGTCCGGTGGCGGTGCGGGCGCATCTCGCGCCTTATCTGCCCAATCATCCTCTGCAGAGCGAGGCCGGGCCTGAGACCGGGGTCGGGCCCATTTCCGCCGCGCCCTGGGGGTCCGCCGGGATTCTGCCGATTTCCTGGGCCTATGTGCGGCTCATGGGCGGGGAAGGGCTGAAGCGGGCCACCCAGGTCGCCGTTCTCTCCGCGAATTACCTCGCCAAGCGGCTTGAGCCGCATTTCCCCGTGCTCTACACCGGGCCCGGGGGGCTGGTCGCGCACGAGTGCATCATCGATCTGCGGCCGTTGACCAAGGCGACCGGGGTCACTGTCGACGATGTCGCCAAGCGGCTCATCGACTACGGGTTCCACGCGCCGACCATGTCGTTCCCCGTCGCCGGGACGCTGATGATCGAGCCGACCGAGTCGGAGGATCTGGCGGAGCTGGACCGGTTCTGTGCGGCGATGATCGCCATTCGGGGGGAGATCGAGAAGGTCGGGGTGGGGGAATGGGACGCCGACGACAATCCGCTGCGGAACGCTCCGCACACTGCCGCCGCGTTGAGCGGGGAGTGGGAGCACGGGTATACGCGGGAAGAGGCCGTGTTCCCCGGTGGTGGATCCCCCGCCGAGAAGTACTGGCCGCCGGTCCGGCGGATCGACCAGGCGTTCGGGGACCGGAATCTGGTGTGCTCCTGCCCGCCGCTTGAGGCGTATGAGGGGTGAGTGAGTGAAGGAAAGGGCTCCCTTTTCGGCCTTTCGGTCGGGGAGGGGGCCCTTTTTTATGCCGGAAAGGATTTTTCACGCCGGGTACGCGTGTGTCTGGGCCGCCTTCAGTGACGCCCAGAGTTCGGCCCCCGGGTGGAGGTTCAGTTCCGCCGCCGCGATGGTGGTGAGGTCCGCGGTGAGAGGGAGGTCGCCTGTCAGGTCGGCGCGGATCTGGTCGCCGTGGGATTCCAGGCCGGCCACCTCGCAGTGCCAGAGGTTGCGGGCGCTGGAGGTTTCCGGGCGGGTGCGGTGGAGGGTGACCGCGGAAGGGGGGAACGCGACGAACGCGGGGCCGGTGAGGTGCTCCGACGTCGTGATGCGCTGGCCCGTCGGGAGGGTGACCTCTGTGCCGGTCGACTCGCCTCTGTAGAGGTTCAGGCCGACCAGTTGGGCGATGTAGTCGGTGCGGGGGTGGCGGGCTATGTCCGCGGGGGTGCCCTCCTGGACGATCTTGCCGTGTTCGATGACGACGAGGCGGTCCGCCAGGACCATGGCGTCCAAGGGGTCGTGGGTGACGATGACCGCGACCGCCTCGAAGTCCGCCAGGTGGCGGCGGAGTTGGGCTCTCACTTCCAGGCGGGTGCGGGCGTCCAGGGCCGCGAGGGGTTCGTCCAGGAGGAGGAGGCGGGGGTTGGTGGCCAGGGCTCTGGCCAGGGCTACGCGTTGGGCCTGGCCGCCGGAGAGGTGGCGGGGTTTGGTGTCGGCGTGCGGGGTCAGGGACATGCGGGCCAGCCAGTCTCTTGCCTGGGTGCGGGACTGGTGTTTGGTGGCGCCCTGGCAGCGGGGGCCGAAAGCGATGTTGTCCAGGGCTGTGAGGTGGGGGAAGAGGAGGTAGTCCTGGAAGACGACGCCTACCGGGCGGGATTCGGGGGGTGTGTGTTCCAGAGGGTGGCCGTCCAGGTGGAAGTGGCCGTCCGTGAGGGGGAGCAGGCCGGCCAGGGCTCTGAGGGCGGTGGTTTTTCCTGCGCCGTTGGGGCCTAGGAGGGCGAGGGTTTCGCCGGGGGTGGCCTTGAGGGCGATGTCCAGGTGGAAGGTTGGGGGGTGGGTGACTACGAGGTGGGCGTTGAGGCCCTGTGGGGTCATGGGGGTGTGTCC
>DATCQX010000227.1:0-13526 GCA_036569285.1 Streptomyces sp. | reverse complement strand
TCGACACAACGAGGCGCAGGTGCAGCTCGCAGCTGACCGTGGTGTTCATAAGCGCCAGGGCCTTTCGCTCAGTGTGCGCTCGGGGATTCGCACGTCGGCGAAATCGACATGCCACCTACGGTGCCGTTGTAAACCCCTCTGCGTGTTTTGTGCGTCTTTACGTAACTCTTCCGGCCGAGGCCCTCTTCGTCCTGTACCACCATTCCGGTGATCGCATTCACTCGGGTAAGGTTCAGGTATGAATACGGGGAGTGACGGGCCCGGTGAGGGACCCGTGGTCACAGAGAGTGCGGAATCAGGCGGGGCGACGGCGGACGGCGAGCGGTCCGAGCAGGGCCTCGGCTCGAAAGCGCCGGCGTTCATCAAGAGGAGCCGGACGCTGCATCTGAGCTGGCAGGTCGGCGTCTTCGTCATCGGCCTCGCGGTCGTGGTGCTCGGCATCATCATGCTGCCGCTGCCCGGCCCCGGCTGGGTCGTGATCTTCGCCGGCATGGCGATCTGGGCCACCGAGTTCGTCTGGGCCCAGCTGGTCCTGCGCTGGACCAAACGCAAGGTCACCGAGGCCGCCCAGCGCGCCCTCGATCCGAAGGTGCGCCGCCGCAACATCATCCTGACGTCGATCGCGCTGGTGATCGTCGGCGCCCTGGCCGGCGTCTATCTCTGGAAGTACGGGCTGGAGATGCCCTGGAACATCAAGAACCAGTGAGCCGAAGCCCCCGCAGGTGACCCGGGCGCCCTTCCCCAGCGCCCGGCAGGCCGTCTCCCCGCCGGTCGAAGTCACCCTCTGACATGCGGTAACGTTCCCTCCGTGCCCGGGCGATTAGCTCAGTGGGAGAGCGCTTCGTTCACACCGAAGAGGTCACTGGTTCGAACCCAGTATCGCCCACCCGATTCAGGGGCCGTTCCGTCAGCCGGAGCGGCCCCTGAGGCATGTCCGGGGCGCTCGCGAGCGGCCTCACGCCAAGGCGTCGACCCGTCAAGGCGCCGACGGACAAACGGCACCCCGCCGCCGCACCCCTACCAGACCACCCCAACCCCCGGTTCAAACCCGTACGGCGAATTTCGGCCCGCCTCTCCCGGATGCGCCCGTCGCCCTCACCCTCGGGCACCCCGACCCACCTGCGGATACGTCAACCCTTTTGCCGCGAACGGGACGTGAGGAGCCGGACCGCACCCGATCCGGCGTCCAAGGAAATCCTGTCCGAATCATTGACGCTCTCTCACCCCCCTCGTACCTTGTGCCAGCAAGCGCTTACTTGAAACGATTCATGCAAGCGGCAACGACGCTGCGGGGAGGGCCCGACTGTGGGAACCACCAGGAATGTTGAGAGGCGAACGATCCTGAAGGCGGCCGGGGCGACGGCTGCCACGCTCGGGCTGGCGGCCACGACCGGGTGCGGCGGGGACAGCGGCTCGTCCTCCGACGGTACGGTGACGATCCGTTACGCCTGGTGGGGGGCGGACGACCGCGCGAAGAGAATCAACCAGACCATCGCACTCTTCGAGAAGAAGTACCCCAAGATCAAGGTGAAAACGGACTTCCAGCCGTACGGCGACTTCTGGAAGAAGTTCAATACCCAGGCCTCCGGCGGAAATCCGCCGGACGTCTTCCAGAACGCCATCGGATTCCTCCGGAAATACGACGCGAAGAACGTTCTGCTGGACCTCAGTTCACAGGTCAAGGCCGGAAACCTCTCCATGGACGGATTCCGCGCCGGACTCGACAAGTTCGGCGAGGTCGACGGCAAACTCCTCGGCGTCCCGGTCGGCTCCAACTCGATGGCCCTCGTCATCGACCAGCCCGTCTACACCCGCTCCGGCGTCACCCCCAAACCCGGCTGGACGTGGGACGACTTCCACGCCGCGATGCTGAAGATCCATCAGAAGACCGGCCGCGCGGGCGACTCCGGCATGTACGGCGTCATGTACCTCTACGACCTGTACCTCCGTCAGAACGGCAAGGCGTTCTTCACCACCGACGGACTCGGCTTCACCGAGGCCGATCTGAAGGAGTGGTGGACCAAGGCCGAACAGGGCCTGGAACAGGGCGAGTTCGCCGACGCCAAGAAGGTCGCCCAGATCAAGCCGAAGTCCGCCGTCGCCGCCGAACTCGCCGCCGGGGAGTTCACCTGGGACAACTTCACCATCCGCTACACCTCCGAGGGCAAGAGCCAGTACCGCCTCGCCGGCATCCCCACCACCGACGGCAAGAAGACCGGCCAGTACCTCGGCTCTCTCATGCTGAGCGCCTCCAAGCGCACCAAGCACCCCAAGGAAGTCGCCCAGTTCATCGACTTCATGGTCCACGACCCCGAGGTCGCCAAGATCATGGGCTACGACCGGGGCATCCCCGCCACCCAGGCCCAGTACGACGCGTTCAAGCCGACCGACGAGGTCAACAAGGCCATCGCCGCCTACGAGGAGTCCCTCGTCGCCTCCGGAGTCCTGGAGCCCATCACCCCGCACCCCAGCGGCGCGGACATCTGCGAGTCGGCGTTCCTGCGTATCGCCGAGGAACTCGCCCTGGGCACCCGGTCGGTCGACGACGCCGTCAAGCAGTTCTTCACCGAGTCGAAGACGGCCCTCACCGCCTGATGGGAACCACCGTGACACACGCCCCCGCGCTGGAGGGGCCGACCAAAGGCTCCGGGCCGCCCAGCGGCCCCGTCCGCCCGGTCAGGCCCCCCGAGCTCAAGCGTCGCCTGCGCCGCGAGAACCTGGCCGGCTACCTCTTCATGTCGCCGTGGATCGCCGGGTTCCTGCTGCTCACCGCGGGCCCGATGGCCGCCTCGCTCTACTTCGCGTTCACCGACTACAACCTCTTCGACCCACCCCACTGGATCGGTCTCGACAACTTCTCCGAGATGTTCGGCGACCCCCGCTGGCGTCACTCCGTCAAGGTCACCCTCTGGTACGTCGTCGTCGGCACCCCCCTCAAACTGCTCGCCGCCCTCGGCGTCGCCCTGCTGCTCGCCCAGAAACGGCGCGGCCAGGCGTTCTACCGGGCCGCGTTCTACGCGCCGTCCCTGATCGGCGCCAGCGTCTCCATCGCGATCGTCTGGAAGGCGATCTTCTCGGACGACGCCGCCGTGGACCGGACACAGCAGTTCTTCGGCATCGACGCGGGCGGCTGGACCGGGGACCCGGAGCTGATCATCTACAGCCTCGTCGCCCTGACCGTCTGGCAGTTCGGCGCCCCCATGGTGATCTTCCTCGCCGGTCTCAAACAGGTCCCGCGCGAGCTGTACGAGGCCGCCGAGATGGACGGCGCCGGGACCTGGCGCAGGTTCTGGAACATCACCCTGCCGATGATCTCCCCCGTCCTCTTCTTCAACGTCCTGCTGGAGACCATCCACTCCTTCCAGATCTTCAGCTCGGCGTACATCGTCGGCGGCGGCGCGGGCGGCAACGCCTGCGGACCGGCCGACGGATCGATGGTCTACACCTGCTATCTGTACGTCCAGGGCTTCGAGAACAGCCGCATGGGCCTCGCCTCCGCGATGGCGTGGCTGCTGCTCCTCGCGGTCGCGCTGGTCACGGCCGTCCTCTTCTGGTCGCAGAAGAAGTGGGTGCATTACGAGAACAGCACGGAGGGCGCCCGATGAGTTCCACGACCCTCCACGAGACGAAAGGCACCGGCCGTAAACGCGCCGGCTCCCTCGCCTGGCACCTCGGCTCCCTCGCGATCCTCGCCGTCATTCTCTACCCGGTGATCTGGGTCGTCGGCGGCTCGTTCAAGAAGAGCGAGGACATCGTCGGCAGCCTCGACCTCTTCCCCAGCGACCCCATCGTCAGCAACTACCAGCGGCTCAGCGACGGCATCGCGGACATCCCGATCTCCACGTTCTTCGTCAACTCCCTGACGCTGGCGATCGGTTCGGTCATCGGGATCCTGATCTCCTGCTCCCTCACCGCGTACGCGTTCGCGCGGATCAAGTTCGCCGGACGCAACCTGCTCTTCACGCTGATGATCGGCACCCTCCTGCTGCCGTACCACGTCCTGCTCATCCCGCAGTACGTGCTCTTCCGCAACATGGACATGATCAACACGTACACCCCGCTGCTGCTCGGGAAGTACCTCGCCACGGAAGCGTTCTTCGTCTTCCTCATGGTCCAGTTCATGCGCAATCTGCCCAAGGAACTCGACGAGGCCGCCCGCCTCGACGGCTGCGGACACCTGCGGATCTACTGGTCGATCGTGCTCCCGCTGTGCCGCCCGGCCCTCATCACCAGCGCGATCTTCACGTTCATCAACTCGTGGAACGACTTCATGGGCCCGCTGATCTACCTCAACGAGCCCGACAAATACACCGTCTCGCTGGGCCTCAAGATGTTCGTCGACCAGGAGGGCGTGGCCGACTACGGCGGCATGATCGCCATGTCGCTCGTCGCCCTGCTCCCCGTCCTCGCCTTCTTCCTCGCCTTCCAGCGCTACCTCATCGACGGCATGGCGACCTCCGGACTCAAGGGCTGACGCCATGGAGACCCGCGTGAAGGCACGCAGAGAGTCCGTGCTCGCCGAGAGGTTCGCCGTCTTCGCCGAGTGCCTGCTCACCGGGGTGTGGATCGCCGTCGCCTGCCTCGGCGTCGTCACCTACCCCGCCGCACTCGCCGCAGGCAGCCGCCACCTGAGCCGCCGCACCGCCCATGTGGACGGCGGGCTACGGGAGTTCACCGCCGACTTCCGGACGGCGCTGCGCGGCGGGTGGGCCGTCGGGCTCGCCGGGTGGGCGGCGCTCGCGGCCGTCTGGACCGACGTCAGAGCCGTCCGCGCCGGACTGCCCGGCGGGCCGCTGATCGGCGCGATCGGCGTGCTCGCCCTGATCGGCGCCGCCGTCGCCCTGCTGCGGGCGGCGGCCGTATGGGCCCCGGACGACTCCTGGCGCACACTCCTCGCCGCCGCCGGCCGCCGCACGGTCCTCGACCCGGCCGGCTCCTTCCTCGTCGTCACCGGACTCGCCGTCGCCGCGATGTCCGGCTGGCTCATCGCCCCCCTCGCGGCCCCGGTCCTCGGCGCCGTCGTGGCCGCCGCGCTCGCGGTGGAGGAGCGCCACCGCCGCCGCTGAGGCGGTACTCCGGACGACGCCGACGGCCCCGGCGCGCCCCGAAACTTCCCCGCATGGAAAGGAACGGCCATGTCCCCGCTTCCCCGCAGATCCCTTCTCAAGGCGGCAGCCGTCGCCGCAGGCGCCGCACAGTTCAGCTGGGCGCTCGGCGCGGACGCCTCCGCCGCACCGAACGCCGGGAGCGGGGACCGCGACCCGGTCACCCTGGACTGGCTGGAGGACGGCGGCCTCGGCGCCGCACCCGGCTCCACCCTCGGCGTGCCCTGGCCGATGGGCACCTTCAGCGAGGACCAGACCTTCGCCGTCACCGACGCCGCGGGCAAGGACGTCCCCGTCCAGACCTGGCCCATCGCCTACTGGCCCGACGGCTCCCTCAAGTGGACGGCACACGCGGTCAGTTCGGGAGAGGGCAAGCTGACCCTGGCTCCCGGCACCCCGGCCGCGCCCGGCAAAAAGGTCACCGTCGACAAGAGCGGCGGCACCATCGACGTCTCGACAGGTGCCATAGCGGTGAGAATAGGGAAATCGGGTGCGACGATCATCAAGTCGGTCACCCGAGGCTCCACCGAGATCGCCAAGAACGGACGCCTCGTCCTCATCCGCCAGCCCGAGATCGAGGACGAGGACCAAGGCACCGTCAAGACCGAACGCTTCGAAGGCGCCATTTCCTCGGCGACCGTCGAACAGGACGGCCCCGTACGGGCAGTGGTCCGCATCGACGGCAAACACCGCAAGGGGAACCGGAGTTGGCTGCCCTTCTCCATCCGGCTCTACTTCTACGCGGGCGCCGACTCCTTCCGCATGGTCCACACCATCACCTACGACGGCACCCAGGAACCCGGCAAGGCGAGCGGCGACTTCATCCGCGGCCTCGGCGTCAGGTTCACCGTCCCGATGCGCGACCAGTCCTACGACCGCCACATCCGCATCGGCGGCGAGGGGACAGGGCTCCTGCGCGAAGCCGTCAAGGGCATCACCGGACTGCGCCGCGACCCCGGAATCGCCGTCCAGGAAGCCCAGTTCGCCGGGAAGAAGCTGCCCGACCCGGCCACCTGGGACCAACGGGTCACCACCCGGCTCCAGTACATCCCCGAATGGGGCGACTACACCCTCTCCCAGCTCTCCGCCGACGGCTTCACCCTGCGCAAGCGCACCAAGAAGGGGCACGGGTGGATCGGCGCGGGCGGCGGCGGACGGGCCTCCGGGTTCGGGTACGTCGGCGGCGCGAGCGGCGGATTCTCCTTCGGGCTACGGGACTTCTGGGAACGCCACCCCTCCCAGCTCGACATCCGCGACGCCCACACCGACGAGGCCGAGGTCACCCTCTGGCTCTGGTCACCCGAGGCCCAGCCCATGGACCTGCGCTTCTACCACGACGGCATGGGCCAGGACACGTTCCCCGAACAACTCGAAGGCCTCAACATCACCTACGAGGACTACGAACCCGAGTTCGGCACGCCCTACGGCATCGCCCGCACCTCCGAACTCCTCTTCTGGGCCAACGAGTCCACACCCACGCCGGAAGCCCTCGCCCAACAGGTCCAAGCGGTCAGGGTGTTGCCCCAACTCGCCGCACCGCCCAAACAGTTGATCAAAGCGGGCGTCTTCGGGCCCGGGCTGTACTCCGAACCCGACCGCTCCACCCCGGCCAAGGCCAAGATCGAGGACCACCTCGACTTCCTCTTCACCTACTACAAGGACCAGGTGGAGCAACGCCGTTGGTACGGCTTCTGGGACCACGGCGACATCATGCACACCTACGACACCGTCCGGCACCAATGGCGGTACGACGTCGGCGGGTACGCGTGGGACAACTCCGAACTCTCGCCCGACCTGTGGCTCTGGTACGCGTACCTGCGCTCCGGACGCGCCGACATCTTCCGGTTCGCCGAGGCCATGACCCGGCACACCGGGGAGGTCGACGTCTACCACCTCGGACAGTGGGCCGGCCTCGGCACGCGGCACGGCGTGCAGCACTATGCCGACAGCGCGAAGCAGCAGCGGATCGCCAACACCACGTACCGGCGCTACTACTACTTCCTCACCGCCGACGAACGTGTCGGTGACCTCATGCACGCGAACGTCGACTCCGACGAGACGTTCCTCGTGCTCGACCCCATCCGCAAGATCCGCACCGAGCCCTACACCCCCGACCGGCACGCCCTCTCCATCGGCTTCGGCACCGACTGGAGCGGGCTCGTCTCCGCGTGGCTCACCGAGTGGGAGCGGCGGGGGCCCAAGTGGGAGAAGGCGAAGGCGCGGGTGCTGTCCACCATGGAGACCATCGCCGCCCAGCCGAACGGGTTCGTGCAGGGGAGCGGGCTGTACGACCTCGACACCGGGAGGTTCGCGGTGGCGACGACGCCGGTCGTGGGGGTGTCGCACCTGTCCGCCGTCTTCGGGCTGAACGAGCTGTGCGCCGAGTTGATCCACCTCGTCGACATGCCCCGGTTCAACGAGGCGTACTTCGACTACTGCCGGTACTTCAACGCGACCAAGGCCGAGCAGGCGGCGCGGTACGGGTCCAACTTCGGGACGCTGCTGCTGTTCCAGGGGCACTCGCGGCTCGATGCGTACGTCGCCGTGAAGACCGGGGACGACAGGCTCGCCAAGCGGGCCTGGGAGAAGTTCTACAACTCCGACGGGTACAAGGAGTCGGCGCCGTGGAGGACGGAGAAGGTGAGCGGGCCGATGGCTCTGGTTGCCGGGAGTGAGGCGGCTTGGGTGTCTACGAACGACACTGCCTTGTATGGGCTTGCGGCTATCGAGAACCTGGCGCTTCTTGGGGGCAAGATGCCGTAGGGGCGAGTGGCGGTTGTGGGGAGCTGCTGCGCCGTCGTGGCTGGTCGCGCCCACGCGGCGGAGCCGCAGATCGACACAGCCCCGCGCCCCTAAAAGACCTACACTTGCCCCTCGTGGACTGGACTCGCTATCGATTCCGCAGTCTCTGGGCCCTGCCCGCTCCCGTCTCCGTCGTCTACGGCGCCCTCGAACGCGCTGAGGACTACCCCCTCTGGTGGCCCCAAGTCCGCTCAGTCACCCCCACCGACGACACCAGCGGCATCGTCCGCATCCGTGCCACCCTGCCGTACGAGCTGAGCTTCACCGCGCGCGAGGTCCGCCGTGATCCGGCGGCCGGGGTGCTGGAGATCTCCATGAGCGGGGATCTCGAAGGGTGGGCGCGGTGGAGCCTTGAAGCTCGCGGCGGCGGCACGCTCGCCCGGTACGAGCAAGTCGTCGAGGTGCACAAGCCGTTGCTGAGGGCGCTCGCCGTCCCCGGAAGGCCCGTGTTCCGGGGGAATCACCGGCTGATGATGCGGGCCGGGCGACGGGGGCTGGTCCGGTATCTGCGGGCGGTTTGATGGAAAGGCGTGAAGGACTGTATTGTTCAGTGCGTTCCCGGGCGATTAGCTCAGTGGGAGAGCGCTTCGTTCACACCGAAGAGGTCACTGGTTCGAACCCAGTATCGCCCACCGGGAAAAGGCCGGTCAGCCTTCAGCTGACCGGCCTTTCACTTGCCCTCACGCCGCCTGCGGAAGGCTCGGCGGTCGCAGCGGCCACGCCGGATCCACCGTCTCCTCCTGCCCGCTGCGCGCGAACCACGCCTGAAGGCCCCGCGCCTGGGCGGCGTGCCAGCCGGTCTGGAGGCTGTGCAGCTCGCCGGGGGAGAGGCGTTCGAGGCGGGCCGAGAAGCGCCGTCCGACCGCGCGGACGACCTCCAGCGCGGCCAGCGCGTCCGCGCCCGCGTCGTGCGCCTCCGCGAGGGTCACCTCGTAGTGCGCGCACAGGTCCGTCAGCGTGCGGCGGCCCTTGCGGTACCGGTCGAGATGCTTGTCCAGGACACGCGGGTCCAGGACCCGCAGCGGCGTCTGCTCCAGCCAGTCGCCCAGCGACGACGCCCGGTGCCGGCGCAGCTCACGGTCCAGCAGCGTCAGGTCGAACGGCGCGTTCATCACCACCAACGGCCGCCCCACCGCCGCCTGTTCGGCCAGCAGCTCGGCTATCTCGTACATCACCGGAGCCGGCCAGCGCCCGTTGCGCTGGAGGTGCTCCTCCGTCAGCCCGTGCACCGCCGTCGCCGAACTCGGCACCGGCACACCCGGGTTGACCAGCCAGCGGGTCACCCGAGGCCGGGTCCCCGTGGCGTCCTGCACGACGAGCGCCGCCGACACGATCCGGTCGGTCTCGACGTCCACTCCTGTCGTCTCGGTGTCGAAGGCCGCGAGGGGACCTTCGTACCAGCACGTCATATCCTCACAACCCCTCGTTCACGCACGGCCGATGACATGCCGTCTTCTGCCTGTTTGGTGATACCCGGGCTGTTTGCGCCGTACGCCGGAAGGACACAACAAGGGTGCGGGACCAGGGAATTCACCGGACCGCACCAAGAACTCGCAATAACGGGGAAGGCTGTTGGTCATGGCGATAGCGCAGCCCGAGCGGGGCGGGCTGCTGCCCGAACGCACGGGCACCCATCGCGGCACACTCGCCACCACCGCCTGCATGGAGACCCTGCAGGTCGGCTATCTGCACGCCGTCGCCGCCGCGGCCGGCTGCTCACTCTCCCAGCCGTTCCCGGACAACGGCATCGACTGGCACGTCAGCCACGGCTCACCCGGCCACACCGTCGACGACGAAGTGACCATCAAGGTCCAGCTCAAGGCGACCTACCAGCTCCCGCCCCACCCACCGGGCCGCACCTTCCCCTTCACCCTCGACAACGACCACCTGCGCAAGCTCGCCCGCACCCCGGTCTCGGTGCACAAGATCCTCGTCGTCATGATCGTCCCGCGCGCCCAGGACGACTGGCTGCGCGCCGGACACGACCGCCTCGACCTCAGGCACTGCTGCTACTGGGTCAACCTCGCCGGCCACCCCATCACCGGCCGCACCCGCACCACCGTACGCATACCGACCTCACGCATCTTCGACGACCGGGCGCTCTGCGAAATCATGACGCGGGTCGGGACGGGAGGACGACCATGAGCCACCGGCCGCTCGACGAACCCCTGCGCGCCGTACGACCCCACCCCGCACCCGGCTGGGACGGCACCCCCCACCCCACCGACGTCGACCCCACCGTCCTCGCCGCCCTCCTGCGCCGCCACGGCTGGCAGCGGCGCGGCGGCGCACCCGGCCGCTACGGCCGCTGGACCCCGCCCGGACCCGGCGCCGGCACCAGCCTCCTCGTCCCCGAGAACCGCGCCTTCCCCGACAGCGACGACCTCCTCACCGAAGCCCTCACCGCCCTCACCCGCGCCGCGAACCCCGCCGCCCGCGAGGTCCTCCTCGGCCTCACCGTCCCCAGCGACGAGATCCGCTGGTGGCGCGACGTCCCCGACGAACCCGCCTCCTGGACCACCGACGACGCCCTGCGCACCGCCGCCCGCCAGACCCTCCTCGCCGGGGCCCTCGCCACCCGCGCCCGCACCGGCTACCACGGCGCCCGCCACCGCCGCGCAGCGACCGCCCTCCTCGACGACGTACTCGTCGGCACCGCCGAAGAAGGCCGCCGCCTCACCGCCTTCGTCCCCGTCGCCACCGCCCGCCCCCTCGCCGTCCGCCTCCACCAGGCCCTCTACGCCGCCCGCGAGGCCATCGACTACCAGCGCGCCACCGGCGGCATGGACGCCTTCGACGGCGCCGTCGAGGCCGGCGTCAGCCGGGAACTCACCGAGGCGCTGACCGTACTCGTGCGCGGGACGGAAGGCGCCCGCATCAGCGTCGAGTGGGCACCCGGCGCCGGAGTCCCCGAAGGGTGCGCCGCCTCCGGGGAACCCGTCGAGTTCTCGCCCGGCGACCTCCCCGTCCTGCGCGAGGCCGGAGCCCGCTACCTCCGCGAGGAACCCTCCGTACCCGTCACCGTCACCGGAACCGTCGTCCGGCTGCGGCGCTCCGCGCCCAAAGGGGAGGGCAACGTGCGGCTGCGGGTGCTCGGCGGGGTCGAGGTGCCACAGGTGCGGATCACGCTCGACGAGGAGGACTACCGCACCGCCGGCCAGGCCCACCTCCTCGGCCTGCCCGTCCGGGTGCACGGACGGCTGGAGAGCCGGGGCGGGTTCCGGCGGCTCGCGGGCGCCTACGGCGTCGTCCCCCTCGAAGTCGAGGAGGTCGAGCGGGACCGGCTGCTCAAATCGCTCCAGGGAGGGGACCTGGACGGGGAGTGACTTCGCGGAGGGCCGCCGGGGGTCGGTACGATCCCCTCGTTGCGCGCGCTCTTCGTATGGCGCCGCATTTCACCTTCAGGCAGGAGAGACCGGTGTCAGACGTCCGTGTGACCATCCAACGCGATTCCGAGCGGGAAGAGCGCGTGGTGACGACGGGGACTACGGCCGCCGACCTCTTCGCCGGCGAGCGCTCGATCGTCGCCGCGCGCGTGGGCGGCGAGCTGAAGGACCTGGCGTACGTGCTGTCCGACGGCGAGACCGTCGAAGGGGTCGAGATCTCCTCCGAGGACGGTCTCAACATCCTGCGGCACTCCACCGCGCACGTCATGGCGCAGGCCGTGCAGGAGATCTTCCCCGAGGCCAAGCTGGGCATCGGGCCGCCGGTCAAGGACGGGTTCTACTACGACTTCGACGTCGAGAAGCCGTTCACGCCCGAGGATCTCAAGGCCATCGAGAAGAAGATGCAGGAGATCCAGCGCAGGGGGCAGAAGTTCGCCCGGCGCGTGGTGACCGACGAGGCCGCCCGCGAAGAACTCGCGAACGAGCCCTACAAGCTGGAGCTGATCGGGCTCAAGGGGTCCGCCTCCTCCGACGACGGCGCGGACGTCGAGGTCGGCGCCGGTGAGCTGACCATCTACGACAACCTCGACGCGAAGACCGGCGAGCTGTGCTGGAAGGACCTCTGCCGGGGTCCCCACCTGCCGTCCACCCGGATGATCCCGGCGTTCAAGCTGATGCGGAACGCCGCCGCGTACTGGCGGGGCAGTGAGCGCAACCCCATGCTCCAGCGCATCTACGGGACCGCCTGGCCGTCCAAGGACGAGCTCAAGGCGTACCTCGACTTCCTCGCCGAGGCCGAGAAGCGCGACCACCGCAAGCTCGGCAGCGAGCTTGACCTCTTCTCCATCCCCGAGCAGATCGGCTCCGGGCTCGCCGTCTTCCACCCCAAGGGCGGGGTCATCCGCCGGGTCATGGAGGACTACTCGCGCCGTCGGCACGAGGAGGAGGGCTACGAGTTCGTCTACACGCCGCACGCGACCAAGGGCCGCCTTTTCGAGCAGTCCGGGCACCTCGACTGGTACGCGGACGGCATGTACCCGCCCATGCAGCTCGACGAGGGCGTGGACTACTACCTCAAGCCGATGAACTGCCCGATGCACAACCTGATCTTCGACGCGCGGGGGCGGTCGTATCGCGAATTGCCCTTGAGGCTCTTCGAGTTCGGGACCGTGTACCGGTACGAGAAGTCGGGCGTCGTGCACGGGCTCACCCGCGCGCGCGGGTTCACTCAGGACGACGCTCACATCTACTGCACGCGTGAGCAGATGTCCGAGGAGCTGGACAAGACGCTCACGTTCGTCCTGAACCTGCTGCGGGACTACGGTCTGGACGACTTCTACCTGGAGCTGTCCACCAAAGACCCGGAGAAGTTCGTCGGCAGCGACGAGGTCTGGGAAGAGGCCACGGAGACGCTGCGCCAGGTCGCCGAGAAGCAGGGGCTGCCGCTCGTGCCGGACCCGGGTGGGGCCGCGTTCTACGGGCCGAAGATCTCGGTGCAGACGAAGGACGCCATTGGCAGGACCTGGCAGATGTCGACCATCCAGCTCGACTTCAACCTGCCCGAGCGGTTCGACCTGGAGTACACGTCGGCGGACGGTACGAAGCAGCGTCCGGTGATGATCCACCGCGCGCTGTTCGGGTCCATCGAGCGCTTCTTCGCCGTGCTGCTTGAGCACTACGCGGGGGCGTTCCCGGCGTGGCTGGCTCCGGTGCAGGCGGTGGGTATCCCGATCGGGGACGGGCACGTCGAGTACCTGGAGGAGTTCGCGGCGGAGGCTCGGCGCAAGGGGCTGCGGGTCGAGGTGGACTCGTCGTCGGACCGGATGCAGAAGAAGATCCGCAACGCCCAGCGGGCTAAAACGCCGTTCATGATCATCGTCGGGGACGAGGACATGAGCGCGGGTACGGTGTCGTTCCGGTATCGGGACGGGTCGCAGGAGAACGGGATTCCGCGTGACCAGGCTCTGGCTAAACTTGTTGATGTTGTGGCGCGTCGAGTGCAGGTGTAGTTGTTCCCCGCTGATGCGGGGGTGGTCCGAAGATCCGGAAGGCGCACAAGACCAAGGCGCCGTTGTCCCCGCGCCAGCGGGGTTGAAGGCCCCCGGAGTTCGCTCCGGGGGCCTTTCCCCTGCCCCCATCCGTACGCCATATGCTGCTCACCATGACGACTGAGCCGGAGCAGCAGATCGGAGTGGGCGTGCCGGACGCGTTCCAGCGCCTGTGGACGCCTCAT
>DATCQX010000226.1:0-10965 GCA_036569285.1 Streptomyces sp. | reverse complement strand
CCCCGGCCATCGCGTTGGTGAACGCCTCCATCGCCCAGTGCTGCGGGGTGAGGGTGCCGGCGTACCGCACGATCTGCGGGAGGGTGTCCGTGGGCGCGAGCGTCCCGCCCGCCGCCCCCATGCCCAGCAGCGTCAGGTAGGTGACGCTCTGGAACGTCGTCGACGACGACGTGACGTTGTAGAGCACGATGCCGAGCAGCGGCCCGCAGAACGCCAGCACGGCCGAGATCAGGATGAGTTGGGGCACGTGCGCGGGAATGTCGTAGATCAGGATCGCGGCGGAGCAGAACGTCAGGAGCTGGAGGAAACCGATCGCCACGACAGGGGCCGTCTTGCCGGCGAGGAACGCGGACCGGGACACCCGGTAGGTGGCCTGCCGGGTCCACGTGTGCTCGGCGAACTCGCGGAACAACGCCATCCCGAGGTAGTTGATCGTCATGAAGGCGAACAGCACGCCGAAGCCCACCACCGAGCGTCCGGGAAACCCTCCCGGCCCCGCGGAGAACGCCGAGCCGAGCAGGGCGCACAGGAGCGCGGGTACGGCGAACATGAAGACCAGCGGTGTTCTGGCCCGCCACAGGAGGCGGGCGTCGGTGGCCACGAAGGCGAGGCTCCGGGCGAAGCCGGGGCGTCCGGTGGGGTGTTCGGCGGGGTGTTCGGTGGGGCTACTCATCCTCGATCACTCCCGCCAGTTGGGGATCCTGTGTCAGCAGACCGCGCAGCGACGCCGCCGCCACGTGGACCGTCTCCAGCCGCGCCGATTCCCCGATCCCGGCCCCGGCGAGCGCCCGCGTCACCGCGCCGGCCAGGTCGCCGGCCGCCGACGGCATCCGTACCCGGGTGGTCGTGCGTCGCCCGTGCTCGGTGGTCTCGACGACCAGGTGCCGGGACATGTCCGTCAGCAGGTCCGCGAGCCGGGCGGTCCGTACGACCTTGCCGTGCCGGATCACCACGAGTCTGGTGCACATCTCCTCGAGGTCCTCGGGGTAGTGCGACGTCACGACCGAGGTCACGCCCCGGGTCGACCAGGCGCGGACCAGTTCCACGAGCTGGCCGCGCGTCTCGAAGTCCAGCGCCGTGGTCGGCTCGTCGAGGAAGCGCAGGGGCGGGTCATGGACGAACGAGGCGGCGATGTGTGTCAGCCGCTGCCAGCCGCCCGACAGCTCGCCCGCCCTGCGGGAGGCCACCGAGGAGAGCCCGAACTCCTCCACGCACCGGGCCACTGCCTCCCGTACCTCGCCGCGCGGCAGGACGAGCCGGGCGGCGTGCACGAGGTTCTCCCGGCAGGTCAGTTCGCCGTACAGGGCGGTCTGCTGGGTGGCGTATCCGACCCCCGGCCGGGCCCCCGGGGCCGCGTCGATCGAGACCAGGCCGTCGCGGTGGCCCTTGCGCATGTCCAGTACGGCCGACAGGAGGGTGCTCTTCCCCGAGCCGTTCGGGCCGAGGACGCCGACGACCTCGCCCCGGGCGACGTCGAAGGTGATGCCCTGGAGGACGTCCTGCGCGCGGCCCGGGTAGCGGAAGCGCAGGCCGCGGATCGTGAGCACCGGCGCTTCCGTCCGTTCTTCCAAAGTCATCTGCGGCTCAGTCACCCGGCTTGGCCGGCAGGGGGCCGACGTACTGGGCGGTCGGGCGGATGATCTTCGGGTCCTCGGACTGTTCGAGCGCGTTGGCGCACCAGCCGATCATCCGGCCGGACAGGGAACTCGCCGTGAACATGTCGCGCGGGACTCCGCACTGCTCCATCACGACGCTGCCGTAGTACTCCGCGTTGGCGTGCAGGTTCCTGCCCGGCTTCAGTTCGGCGAGCAGTTCCGTGATCCGCCGCTCGGCGGTGACGGCGAAGTCGATGAACTCGCTCGGATGCTGCTCGGCGAGGTCGTGGGCGATGGCCTTCAGCATCCGGGCCCGTGGGTCCGTGGTCTGGTAAACGGCGTGGCCGAAGCCCATGACCCGGTCGCCTCGCGCGATGCAGTCCCGGACCCACGGTTCGATGTTGTCCGGCGTGCCGATGAGGTCGAGCGCCTCCAGTGCCCGGCCCGGCGCGCCGCCGTGCAGGGGGCCGGAGAACGTCCCGATCGCCGCGACCACCGCCGAGACGATGTCGGCGCCCGAGGACGCCGCGATGCGGGCGGTGAACGTCGACGCGTTGAAGCCGTGGTCGATCGCCAGGATCAGGCCCTGCTCGGCGGCGCGGGTCACCGCCTTCGAGGGTTCCTGTCCGGTCAGCATGTACAGCCAGTTCGCCGCCGCGCAGAGGTCGGCGCGCGGGTCGAGCGGGTCGAGGCCGTGCCGGAGGCGGTGGAAGGCCGCGAGGATCGTCGGGGTCATCGCGGACACGCGCAGCGAGTCGTCCTTGCGCGCGGCCATCGGGGCGTCCCACATCGGCTGGGCGGGGAGCGTCGACAGAGCGGCGCGCAGGGCCGCCAGCGGGGTGCAGCCGGAGCGGGCCACGGCGGCCAGCACGTCGTACATCTCGGCCGGCGGCGTACGCAGGGCGGCGGTCCGGGCGGCGAAGTCCGCGCTCTCGTCGGGCTGCGGCAGCCAGCCTTCCACGAAGAGGAACCAGACGTCCTCGAAACTCCGCTCGGCGGCCAGCTCGACCGCGTCGATCCCGCGGTAGTGGAACTGTCCCTCGGCGCCGTTCACACCGCCGATCATCGTGCTGGTGACGATGACGTCCTTGAGCCCTCGGGGGGCGTATTGCGTGCTCAGGGCTGTGCCTCGTTCCTCAACTCGTCCTGTGTGCTGACGAGTTGTGATCGTGCCAGGCACACGGGGCGGTTTCGGGTGCCGGAGGCGGTCAGCCGTTAAGTACAGGGAAACCGGTCACCAACGGGGGGGGAGGACCGGCGGTGAGGAGGGACTGCTGCCGGGCGTCCCTCTCCCCGTCACGGCGCTCGCGTGTCCCCCCTCACAGGAACGCCGATCCGGACCCCCCGTCGGGAGAGTACGGCCGACGGCCGAGGGGACCCCCGCCGATCGGCGGCGCCTGGATGATGCGGGCCAGGTCCCGCTGTATCCCCTCCGCCTCCGCACGGACCTGGGCGGGTATGTCCCCGCGTTCGGCGACGAGGCGGTCGAATATGGGCGTGTGGCTGAACACGTCGAGTCTGTTTTCCTGCCTGACGGGCCCAGAACACTCGGCTGGGCGGAGTGGCGCATACGGTACTGAGCCTACGGGGTGGATCATCTTCCGCGCCTGTCGCCCTGATCATGCCTACGACAGGCCCACTCGCCCCTCACGCCTCCGTCAACAACCGCCACCCCGGCGCGTAGTTCCCGTGCAGCACGAGTGACGCCGCCCCCACCGCCCCCACCGTCTCCCCGATGACGCTCTGGTCGACGCGGATCGCACGGATCGTCCGCGCCACGGACGTCCGGTTGACGGCGGCCTCGATCTCCTCCCGCATCAGCCCCTCGATCCCCCGCAGCGCCTCTCCCCCGAGGACGATCCGTCCCACGTCGAGCAGGCTCGTGGCCCCCCGGGCGGCCTGCCCGATGCGGCGGGCGGCTCGGCGGACGACGTCGAGGGCGGCCTCGTCGCCGGTGCGGGCGGCCTTGCGGAGGGACTTCCAGTCGAGGTGGACGGAGTCGGGGGCGCCGGTGAGCCCGAGACGGGCGGCGGCCTCGGGGCCGTGGCGTTCGAGGAGGTCCTGGATGATCGCGGCGGGCGAGCAGTACGGCCCGAGGCAGTCGTACGCACCGCACTGGCAGACCCGGTCCCCGGGCTCGACCGGCATGTGCCCGAACTCCCCGGCGTTGCCCGAATCGCCGTGGAGGACGGTGTTGTCGAGGACGATCCCGGCGCCGACGCCGGTCCCGAGGTAGACGAAGAGGAAGCTGCCGGCCCGCGAGGCACCCCCGATCCACCGCTCCCCGATGGCCGCGGCGGTCGCGTCGTTGTCGAGGGCGACGGGCAGCCCGGTGGCCGCGGCGAACATCTCGGTGAGCGGCACCCTCCCCCATCCGGGAAAGTTCGGCGGCGACACGACGGCCCCGGTGGTCCCGTCGAGCGGCCCGGGCGCCGCGACGCCGAGCCCGAGGAGCCGCCCCCGGTCGACCCCGGCCCGCTCCACGAGCCGCAGGGCCGCCCGGGAGACCCGGTCGACAAGGCCGTCCGGCTCCCAGGGTTCGGTGAGTCTCAGCCGTCTGCTCCCCACGACCTGCCCGGAGAGATCGACGACGACGATGACGGCGGCGTCCGGATCGAGGTGGACGCCGAGCGCGTACGCCCCGTCGGCGCGCAGGGACAGCAGCGTGCGCCGCTTGCCCCCGTTGGAGGGGGCCTGCCCGGCCTCGGCGACGAGCCCGGCGTCGAGGAGTTTGCGGACGACGTTGGAGACGGTCTGGTTGGTGAGCCCGGTCAGCGCGGCCAGCTCGACCCGGCTGATCTCCCCGCTCGTGCGGACCGCGTCGAGGACGACCGCCTGGTTGTAGCCACCGACGCGCGGCAGGTTCGTCCCGCTCTGCGTCGTCCCAGGACTCCCCGGAACCACACGCGCCCCGTCCGTCACACGCTCTGCCCGCACCTGCTGCGTCACCCGTACCACCTGAACCCCTCGCCTCGCCCCGGCCGCTCCCCCAGAGCGCGCCGTCGGCCGAAAGTTTACACGCAGGAAGCATTGACTTAATCCATCAATTGGATTTAGCTGACGCCCATCAAATCCGGTCGCACGGGCCGGGCGATAGGGCGCCGATGCCAGGTCAGAGCGGCGCATGCCCGCACTCCGGTGGCCGGAAACAGTCGAAGAGCATCTCGTCATTTCCCAGGTTTCGCGTTCCGGAGGAACCACTGTGCGCACGAGAATCGTCACCGCCGCGGCGTTCACCGCCGCCACCGCACTGGCTGTCACCGCCTGCGGTTCGGGTTCGTCGGGCAGCTCGGCCAAGACGATCAAGGTCGTCTACTGGCAGAACCTGAACAGCACGGTCAAGCTCCAGGCCGACTTCCTCGCCTCGGCCGTCAAGGAGTTCCAGGCCGCCAACCCCGGCACCAAGGTGCAACTGGTCCCGGTCACCGCCTCCGAGAACGACTACTACACGAAGATCCAGCTCATGATGCGGTCCCCCTCGACCGCCCCCGACCTGGTCTACGAGGACACCGCGCTGATCAACTCCGACATCGCGGGCGGCTACCTCAAGCCTCTCGACTCCTACACCGCGCAGTGGGCCGACTGGTCCCAGTACGCGGCAGCCGCGAAGGGCGCCGTCACGGGCGCGGCGGACGGCAAGGTGTACGGCGTCCCGGACAACACCGACACGCGCGGCATCTGGTACAACAAGCAGCTCTTCCAGAAGGCCGGCCTCCCCGTCCCGTGGCAGCCGAAGACCTGGGCGGACGTCCTGACGGCCGCGCGGACCGTCAAGGCGAAGCTCCCCGGCGTCACCCCGCTCAACCTCTACACCGGCCAGGCGGGCGGCGAGGCGTCGTCGATGCAGGGCTTCGAGATGCTGCTGTACGGGACACAGGCGGCGGACAACTCGCTGTACGACGGCGGACAGAAGAAGTGGGTCGTCGGCAGCCAGGGCTTCAAGGACGCCCTCGACTTCGTCCACACCGTCTACAACGACGGCCTCGGCCCCGCCAAGGAGCAGGCGCTCGGCGCCAACTTCGGCACCACGGTCGGCACGGAACTCATCCCGCAGGGCAAGCTGGCGATCGACATCGACGGCTCCTGGATGCCGAACAACTGGGGGACGACGTCCCCGACGCCGTGGAAGGAGTGGAACACGGTGATGGGGACGGCCGCGATGCCGACCCAGAACGGGCAGGCTCCCGGTGCGACCAGCATGTCCGGCGGCTGGGCGTGGTCGGTCCCGGCGAAGGCCAAGAACGCCGATCTGGCCTGGAAGTTCCTCTCGGGGACGCTCCAGACGAAGGCCAACTCCTCGAAGTGGAACGTCCTGAACGCCACGATCGCCGTCCGGAACGACGTCGCGGCGGACCCGGCGTACCTGAACGCCGTCCCGACGAACAAGTTCTTCACCGGACTGGTCGCCGACACCCACTACCGCCCCGGTCTGCCCGAGTACAACCAGGTCTCGACGGCCATCCAGAAGGCGATGGAGTCGGTGACGACCGGACAGGCGTCCGTCGACAAGGCCGCATCCACATACGACAACGATGTCAAGTCGGCGGTCGGCGCCGACAAGACGGTCCAGGGCGCCCAGTGACCGCCGCAGCCCCGCCGGCGCCCCGCGAGAAGCGCTCTCGCGGGGCCGCCCCCTCGCCCGTGCCGCGCTCGCTGCTGCGCGGCCTGCCGACGGTCCCGGCGGTCGTCCTGCTCGCGGTGTTCCTCGCCGGGCCGATCGCGTACTGCGTCTACTACGCCTTCACGGACATGCAGTTGACCGGCGCGGCCGGCACGAACTTCGTCGGCGTCGACAACTTCACCCGAGCGTTCAAGGACGACGACTTCCTGAACGCCGTCAAGCTGACGCTGGTGTTCGTCGTCGGCTCGGCGGTGATCGGGCAGAACACCCTGGGCCTCGCGCTCGCTCTGATGATGCAGAAGGCGAGCAAGCCGGTCCGCTCGCTGATCAGCGGCGTCGTCATCGCGGCCTGGGTGCTGCCCGAAGTCGTCGCCGGGTACCTGATGTACGCCTTCTTCTTCGACCAGGGCTCGCTGAACTCGCTCCTCGACGCGGTCGGCCTGCCCACGCAGAACTGGCTGTACACGATGCCGATCCTGGCGGTGTGCCTGGCCAACGTGTGGCGCGGGACGGCGTTCTCCCTGATGGTGTTCACCGCCGCGATCAACGACGTCCCGGCCGAACTGACCGAGGCCGCCGAGATGGACGGCGCGAACGCCTGGCAGCGGCTGTGGCGGGTGACGCTCCCGGTGATCAGGCCGACGATCCTGACGAACCTGATGCTGATCACCCTCCAGACCCTGTCGGTCTTCGGGCTGATCTACACGATGACGCGCGGCGGCCCCGGCAACAAGAGCGAGACCCTGCCGATCTTCATGTACCAACAGGCCTTCCAGAACAGCCTGATCGGCTACGGAACGGCGATCGCGCTGGTGCTGCTCGTGGTCGGCGCCCTGTTCTCCGTCGTGTACATCCGCCTGCTGAAGATGGAGGACGACTGATGGCCGCCGCCCTCGCCACCCCGCCCGTCGCCAAGATCCCCGCCGCACCGGCGACGCCCCGCAAACGCCGTGTGAAACTCGGCGCGTTGACGGTGAACCTCGTCCTCGTCGCGGTGTCGGTCGTCTACGTCCTGCCGCTGCTGTGGATGCTGCTGGCCTCCGTCAGCGACCTCAACACCTTCAAGCTGAAGCTGCCCGACGCGCTGACGCTGGACAACTTCGACGCGGTCATGAACGTCGACACGACGTTCCGGCCGATGCTCAACAGCCTTCTGCTGTGCGGTTTCGGGACGGCCATCACGGTCGTGGCGTCGATCCTGTGCGCGTATCCGCTCTCCCGGTACCGGTCGCGGGTGCGCCGCCCGTTCCTGTACACGATCCTGTTCTCGACGGGACTGCCCATCACGGCCGTGATGATCCCCGTGTACAGCATGTTCGTGCAGGTCGACCTGATCGACTCGATGCCGGGCACGACCCTGTTCCTGGCGGCGTCCTCGCTGCCGTTCGGGATCTGGCTGATGAAGAACTTCATGGACGGCGTCCCGGTCGTCCTGGAGGAGGCGGCCCGGATCGACGGGGCGAACACGATGCAGGTGCTGTGGCGGGTGGTGCTGCCGCTGATGCGCCCCGGTGTCGTCGTGGTCACCATCTTCACGTTCATCGGCATGTGGGGGAACTTCTTCGTCCCCTTCATCCTGCTGCTGTCGCCGGAGAAACTCCCCGCGTCCGTCAGCGTGTTCACCTTCCTCAGCGCCCACGACCAGACGCAGTACGGCCAGTTGTCGGCGTTCTCGATCATCTACTCGCTGCCGGTCGTGATGCTGTACCTGGTGCTGGCGCGCAAACTCGGCGGCGGATTCGCGCTCGGCGGCGCGCTCAAGGGCTGAACTCCCCGGCTCGAACTCCCCTTGGCGAAGGCCGACTTCCCCCACTTCTGCTTACGGAGATCCACATGCACAACGACCGTGACGTCACCGAACAGCGGCTGCGCCGGGTGCTGGAGGAGCGCATCCGGCCGGCCGTCCACGCCAGGGCGGTCCCCCTCTCGGTCGAGGCGTGGGACGTGCCGGGCGAGCCGGTCCCGGTGAGTGAGGGGCTCGCGGCGCCCTACCGTCCGGTGAAGGTCGGGGACCCGTGGGGGCCCGCCTGGACGACGAGTTGGTTCAAGGTCAGCGGGCGCGTCCCGGCCGAGTGGGCGGGGCTGCCCGTGGAGGCGGTCCTCGACCTCGGGTTCGGCACGCACTCCGCCGGGTTCTCCGCCGAGGGCCTCGTCTACCGGGCCGACGGCACCGCCGTGAAGGCCCTCAACCCGCGCAACACCTGGCTGCCGGTCGCCGAAGAGGCCGTCGGCGGCGAGGAGTTCACGGTGTTCGTCGAGGCCGCAGCGAACCCGGTCGTCATGCACACCGGCCAGGACCAGGTGCAGTTCGTCCCGGTCACCGTCGGCGGCCCCGCCCCCTGGCTCGGCGACCCGGCGGCCGACCCGGGCGCCCCGGTCTACCGGCTGCGCCGCATGGACCTGGCCGTCGTCGACCGCGAAGTCCACGAACTCACCCAGGACCTGGACGTCCTCGGCCAGCTCATGCACGAGCTGTCCCCCGACTCACCGCGCCGCTGGCAGATCCTGCGCACGATCGAACTCGCCCTGGACGCCGTCGACTTGCAGGACATCAGCGGCACGGCGGCAGCCGCCCGCACCGCCCTCGCCCCCGCGCTGGCCTCCCCCGCGCACGCGGGCGCCCACCGCATCACGGCCGTCGGGCACGCCCACATCGACACGGCGTGGCTGTGGCCGCTGCGCGAGACGGTCCGCAAGGTGGCCCGCACGGTCTCCAACGTCACCCACCTCATGGACGACCACCCCGAGTTCACGTTCGTCATGTCCCAGGCCCAGCAGCTCGCCTGGCTCAAGGAACACCGGCCCGAGGTGTACGCGCGCGCCCAGGAGAAGGCGAAGACCGGGCAGTTCGTGCCGACGGGCAGCCTGTGGGTGGAGCCCGACACCAACATCAGCGGCGGCGAGGCCCTGGTCCGCCAGTTCGTCCACGGAAAGCGGTTCTACCTCGAAGAGTTCGGCGTCGAGACCGAGGACATGTGGCTCCCGGACACCTTCGGCTACAACGCGGCCCTCCCGCAGATCATGAAGCTGGCCGGGGTGAAGTGGTTCCTCACCCAGAAGATCTCGTGGAACACCACGAACAAGTTCCCGCACCACACGTTCTGGTGGGAGGGCATCGACGGCACCCGGATCTTCAGCCACTTCCCGCCCGTCGACTCCTACAACGGCGAACTGTCCGGCGCCCAGGTCGCCCACAGCGTCCGCAACTTCCAGGACAAGGCCCGCGCCAACCACTCCCTGATCCCGTTCGGCTACGGCGACGGCGGTGGCGGCCCCACCCGCGAGATGCTGTCGCGCGCCGCCCGCATGAAGGACCTGGAGGGCGCCCCGCGCGTCGAGATCGAGGGCCCGCTGGAGTTCTTCCGCAAGGCCCACGCCGAGTACGAGGCGAACGGCGGCGCCCCCGTGTGGTCCGGCGAGCTGTATCTGGAGTTCCACCGGGGCACCCTCACGAGCCAGTTGGCCACCAAGCAGGGGAACCGGCGCAGCGAACACCTACTGCGGGAGGCCGAGTTGTGGGCGGCGACGGCTGCCGTGCGGCACGACACGCCTTATCCGTACGCCGAGTTGGACCGGCTGTGGAAGACGGTGCTGCTCCACCAGTTCCACGACATCCTGCCGGGCACGTCCATCGCCTGGGTGCACCGGGAGGCCGAGGTGACGTACGCGCGGGTCGCGAAGGAGCTGAACGGGCTGATCGGGGTGGCGCAGGGGGCGTTGGCCGGTGGCGGGGAAGGGACTGTCGTGTTCAATGCGGCTCCGCATGGGCGGGGTGGGGTAGCGGCGTTCGGGGCGGTGCCGCGTGCGGGGTCTCCGGAGGCACCGGTGGCAGTGGCCGTCGAAGGCGCGGGCGATGATCGGACTTTCGTACTGGACAACGGCGTCGTCCGCGTCGTCGTCGACTCCCGTGGTCTCGTCACCTCCGCCTACGACCTCGAAGCCGACCGCGAGGCCCTCGCCCCCGGCGCCGTCGGCAACCTGCTCCAGCTCCACCAGGACTTCCCGAACCAGTGGGACGCCTGGGATCTGGACGTCTTCTACCGCAACACCGTGCGCGACCTCACCGAGGCCGAGTCGGTGGCGGTGACGGCGTCCGGGGACGGGGTGCGGGTGGTCCGGGTGTTCGGGGAGTCACGGATCGAGCAGACGCTGACGCTGCCGGCGGGCTCCCGGCGGCTGTCGGTGGACACGGTCGTCGACTGGCACGAGCGGGAGAAGGTCCTCAAGGCCGCGTTCCCGCTGGACGTGCGGGCAGCGCACTCGACCGCCGAGATCCCCTTCGGCCACGTCGAGCGCCCCACCCACACCAACACCACCTGGGACGCCGCCAAGTTCGAGGTGTGCGCGCACCGCTACCTGCACGTCGGCGAGAAGGACTGGGGCGCGGCCCTGGTCAACGACTCCTCGTACGGCCACGACGTCACCCGTGACGTCCGCGCCGACGGCGGCACGACCACCACCGTCCGCCTGACGCTGCTGCGCGCGGCCCGCTTCCCCGACCCGGAGCAGGACCAGGGCACCCACCGCCTCTCCTACGGCCTGCTGATCGGCGCCCAGGTGTCGGACGCGGTCCGTGAGGGCTACCGGTTCAACCTGGCCGAGCGCACGGCCCCGGGCTCGGCGACGGTCGCGCCGCTGGTCGCCGTGGACGACGAGGGCGTGGTCGTCGAGGCCGTGAAGCTCGCGGACGACGAGAGCGGCGACGTCGTCGTCCGGCTCTTCGAGTCCCGGGGGACGCGCGCCCGCGCC